>NZ_JBVIFC010000003.1:183837-323740 GCF_055571535.1 Streptomyces sp. NPDC030893
CGTTGTGCGGGTGCGTGGGGGTTGGTCGCGCAGTTCCCCGCGCCCCTGGGGGGTTGCCCTGCACGGGCTCGTGCTGTGCGGGCTCGTCCCGGGCAGGCGTGGGCGTGTGCGGGTGCGTGGGGGTTGGTCGCGCAGTTCCCCGCGCCCCTGGGGGGTTGCCCTGCACGGGCTCGTGCTGTGCGGGCTCGTCCCGGGCAGGCGGGCTCTGCCCGTGTCCCGTTGTCGGCGTGTGCGGGTGCGTGGGGGCTGGGCGCGCAGTTCCCCGCGCCCCTGGGGGGGTGCCCTGCACGGGCTCGTGCTGTGCGGGCTCGTCCCGTGCAGGCGTGGGCGTGTGCGGGGGCGTGGGGGTTGGGCGCGCAGTTCTCCGCGCTCCTGGGGGGGTGCCCTGCACCGGGGATTCCTGTGCGGGCTTGCGGGTCATCGGTGGGCCTCGGTGGTGGTGGGTCGGAGGTGTTGGGCGAAGTGGCGTAGGTGGGTGTACTGCTCGGCCAGGGCGGAGGGGCCGTCGCCTAGCGGGTCCTTGAAGTAGAAGCCCAGGTCGGTCAGCGGGCCGCTGAGGCCCTTCTGGTGGGCGCGGGCGGTGAGGCGGGCCAGGTCGAGGACGAGGGGGGCGGCGAGGGCGGAGTCGCAGCCCTGCCAGGTGGTCTGGAGGATCATGCGGGCGCCGAGGAAGCCGTCGAAGGCGATGTGGTCCCAGGCCGTCTTCCAGTCGCCGAGGGCCGGTACGTCGTCGATGTGGACCTCGCCCTCGGGCACGGTCCCGAGCGTGTCGGTGAGGACGCGTTCCTTGCCGGCGTTCTTGGCGGCGGCGGCCGCGGGGTCGGCGAGGGCGGCGCCGTCGCCGCCGCCCAGCAGGTTGGTGCCGGACCAGGCGCGTACGGCGAGGGCGCGCTGGAGGAACATCGGCCCGAGTACCGAGCGCAGGAGGGTCTGGCCCGTCTTGCCGTCGCGGCCCGCGTACGGCAGGCCCGAGGACGCGGCGAGCCGGGCCAGCGCCGGGTGGTGCAGGCCCGTGGAGGGGGTGAAGTTGACGTAGGGGCAGCCGGCGCGCAGGGCGGCGGCCGCGTAGAGGGAGCTGGGCGGCAGGGAGCCGTCGGTGGGGGCCGGCTCGGTGGAGGCCACGTTGATCACGACGGCGCCGGCGAGGTCCTGGCGGCGCACGAAGTCGCGGATGTCGGCGGCGAACACGTCGATCCACTGGTCCTGGGTGCGGCCGGTGTCGCCGGGCGGGGGGCCGCCGGGCCTGATCTCGGCGTCCGCGGCGACGAGTTCGGCGTGCACGGCGGACGGCAGGCCGTGCGGCAGGACGCCGCCGGCGGCGAGGTGCTCGGCGCGCTTGGGCAGCGGGCAGTCGAGGGTGTCGTGACCGCCGAAGACGAGGGAGGACAGCGGTGGCAGACCGCACGCGGCGAAGTCGGGGGTCTCGGTGACCATGCCGGTCGGCGGGTGGAGCCCGGCGGCGACGGCGGCGCAGCCCGTGATCGCGGTCGTGGCGACGGATCCGCGGGCCCCGATGAACCAGACGCCGTGGCGGGGGGCCGGGGTGGGGGTGGGGAGGGACGGTTCGGCGGACATGGGCAGCCTCCTTGTCGTACGCGAACCGGGTGCGAGCGCCGGAGGGGGGCGAGCGGGGGTGCCGGGTGCGGGCCCGGCGGGACGGCGGGCGGAGGTCCGGCGTCCTCCGCCCGCCGCCGTTCCGGTGGCCCTCAGGGCCTGTCGTAAGCCCTTAGGAGGGCAGTTCCTTCAGCTGGATGTTGCGGAAGGAGACCTGGTCGCCGGCGCCGTGGTTCTGCAGGCCGATGTAGCCGTCGGTCAGGCTCCGCTCGGGGTCCTTGTTGGTGAAGTCGTTGATCTTGACTCCGTTGAGGAACACCTGGAGGCGTTCGCCGCGGACCTTGATCTCGTAGGAGTTCCACTGGCCGGGCGGGCGGAGCACCTGGTCACGGGCCTTGATGTTCGCCGACTTGAAGGAGTAGACGGAGCCCGTGGTGCGGTCGGGCGCGTCCGTGGCGTCGATCTGGATCTCGTAGCCCTTGTTCACCGCGGACCAGGGGTCGTCGGAGGCGGGGAAGCCCACGAAGACTCCGGAGTTGTCGTCGCCCTGCATCTTCCAGTCGAGCTTGAGGGAGTACGACTTGAGCTCCTTGGCCTGGTACCAGAGCAGGCCCATGCCGCCCTCGGTCTCCATCACGCCGTCCTTGACGGTGAACGTGCCGGGGCCGGCCTGCTTCCAGCCGTCCAGGGTCTCGCCGTTGAAGATGGTCCGGTAGCCCTTGTCGGGCTTGCAGTCCGCCTTGACCTGGCCGGTGGCGTACTGCATGCCGCCGAGCAGGTGGCTGCGGAACGCCTCGTCGGCGTAGGACTCCTTGGTGTGGCCGCCGCCGGTGTAGAAGGAGCGGCCGCCGCCGTAGCTCTGGCACCAGGCGATCGGGTGGTCGCCCTTCATCGTGCCGCCGTCGTACGTGGTCTCGTCGAGGGTGGCGAGGACCTTGGCCTGCTCACGCGGGTTGGTGCGGTAGTTGTACCACTCGTCGGTGCGCTCCCAGGTGTCGCCGAGGTGCGCGGTGGAGGGGTGGTCGTGGTCGTGGACGCGCACGGTGGCCTTCTGGATGGCCGGGTGCGAGTCGAAGTAGGCGCCCACGAGACCGCCGTAGAACTCCCAGTCGTACTCGGTGTCGGCGGCGGCGTGGATGCCCAGGTAGCCGCCGCCGTTGGCGACGTAGTTCTCGAACGCCTTCTGCTGTTCGGCGTTGAGGACGTCACCGGTGGTGGACAGGAAGGCGACCGCGTCGTACTTGGCGAGGTTGGCCGTGGTGAACTGTCCGGCCTCCTCGGTCGCGGTGACGGAGATGCCGGCCGGGGTGCCGAGCTCCTTCAGGGCGGCGATGCCCTCCGGGATGGAGTCGTGGCGGAAGCCGGCCGTCTTCGAGAAGACCAGGACCTTCTTGCCGGCCTTGAACGGCTCCTTGGAGAACTCGAAGTCGTCCACGTCGTACAGGGCGCCGTCGCCGCCCCGGAAGACCAGGAAGATCTCCGTGGTCTTCTTCGGCAGCGACCGCAGCGGCACGTCGACGTTCTGGAACGTCTCCCAGCCGCCGGTCGGCGGGATGTAGGCCGAGCCGTGCAGCTTGCCGGTGGGCGAGCCGGTGCGCAGTTCGATGAAGCCGCCGCTGCCGCCGGAGGAGGCCCGTACGGTCATCTTCTTCTGGCCGTCGAACTTGTAGGGGGTGAAGGAGATCCAGTCGCCGTCGTTGATGTCGCCGACGGTCTTGCCGCCGTTGGCGCCGGTCTTGTCGATCAGCGCCACGCCCTGCTGGGTGGTGAAGTGCTCGGCCTGGCGGTGCAGCGGCTGGAGCACGGTGCGGGCGGTGCCGGTCAGGGCCTCCTGGCCGTTGGCCCCGCCGTCGGTGTAACTGGCGCCGACGACACCGTAGATGTTGGCGTTGGGGTCGTGACCGCCGTCCCCGGCGGGCGGCTTGAGGGTGCCCTCACAGCCCATCTCGCTGGTCAGCTCGTGGGCGTGGGAGTCGTGGCCGAGGCTGTAGACGACCTTGACCTTGGAGCAGTCGATCCGCTCCTCGGGGTCGGTGACGGTCACCTTGAAGGGGACGGGCTCGCCGAAGGCGGCCAGGCTGCCGTTGCCGGGCACGGTGATCTTCACCGTGGGCTCGGTGTTGCCGACCACGATCCGGACGCTGGCGTTGCCGGTGTTGCCCTCGGGGTCCTTCGCGGTGAAGGTCGCGGTGTAGGTGCCGGCCTTCTTGTACTTGTGGGTGGGGGTGAGTCCCTCGCCCTTGGTGCCGTCGCCGAAGTCCCAGCTGTAGGTGAGGTCCGGGGAGTCGGCGTCCTTGACGGAGGCGGTGAACCCGACCTTCAGGCCGACCGCGCCGGAGGTCTTGTTCGCGCTCACCTCGGCGATCGGGGAGAAGCCGTCCTCGGCGTTCTCGATCCGGTACAGGGCGGAGTTCTCGTCGCCCTGGAACCAGGAGACGCCGTAGTCGAGGACGTAGAGCGCGCCGTCGGGGCCGAACTCCATGTCCATGATCTGGGTGCCGGTCCACGGGAAGTCGTTGATCTTCGCGACGGAGCCGTCCTCGGTCTGCTCGATCCGCTTGATCCAGCGGCGGCCGAACTCGCCCGCGAAGAAGTCGCCGTCGTACGCCTCGGGGAACTTCACCGAGGAGTCGAGGTCGGGGTCGTAGCGGTAGACCGGGCCGGCCATCGGGGACTCGGAGCCGCTGCCGAACTCGGGCACGCTGCCGCCGTCGTAGGGGATCCAGGCGGGCTGGGCGGGCGGCAGGTCGACGAGGCCGGTGTTGTGCCGGGAGGTGTTCTTCGGGGCGGCGCAGTCGAACTTCCCGCCGGAGGTGCCGGTGGCGAAGTCGTAGTCGTTGTAGGCGTCGTTGTCGCCGGTGCAGAACGGCCAGCCGAAGTTGGCGGCCTCGGTGACCTTGGCGAACTCGACCTGGCCGGCCGGGCCCCGGTTCGGGTCGGCGGCGCCGGCGTCGGGGCCGTAGTCGCCGACGTAGACGATGCCGGTCTTGTCGTCGACGCTCATCCGGAACGGGTTGCGGAAGCCCATCGCGTAGATCTCGGGGCGGGTCTTCTCGGTGCCGGGGGCGAAGAGGTTGCCGTCCGGGATCGTGTAGGAGCCGTCCTCGGCGACCTTGATGCGGAGGATCTTGCCGCGCAGGTCGTTGGTGTTGCCGGAGCTGCGGCGGGCGTCGAAGGCCGGGTTGCGGTCGGCCCGTTCGTCGATGGGGGTGTAGCCGTCGGAGGCGAAGGGGTTGGTGTCGTCGCCGGTGGACAGGTAGAGGTTGCCCTCGGCGTCGAAGTCGATGTCGCCGCCGACGTGGCAGCAGGTGCCGCGGGTGGCGGCGACGTCCAGGACCTTCTTCTCGCTGGCCATGTCCAGCGTGCCGTTGGGGTTGAGGACGAACCGGGAGAGGCGGTTGACGCCGTCGAACTTCGCGAAGTCCTCGGCGGTGCCGTTCTCCGGGGCGTCTCCCGCGGGGGTGTCGAGCGGCGGGGCGTAGTAGAGGTAGATCGCCCGGTTGTTCTCGAAGTCGGGGTCGACGCCGACGCCCTGGAGGCCCTCCTCGTCGTGGCTGTAGACGGGGATCCTGCCGGCGACCTTGGTGACGCCGCCCTGGTCGGTGAGGCGGAGGGTGCCGTCGCGGGAGGTGTGCAGGACGCTGCGGTCCGGGAGCACGGTGAGCGACATCGGCTCGCCCATCTCGGGTTCGCCCTTGGCGAGCGGCACCTGCTGGAACTGCCCCTCGGCGGCGGCCGGTTCGTCGTGCTCGGGGTGTCCTGGGTGGGCGCCGGCGACGGTGGCCGGGGTGCCCACGGCCAGCAGCAGGCCGGTGAAGAGGGCGAGTCCGGTGCGAAGCCCGGGACGACGCCTCTTGGCGTGGGTGGATGTGAGTCTGCTTCTGTGCACGAAGTCCCTCCGGGAACGGGGTGGGGCCGTACGGAACAGGTGCGAAGACATGTACTGCGTGCGGTGCGTGCGAGCGCCGGGGTGCGCCGTCACCCCGGAGGCGTGGGTGTCCTGAACACTTCAGGGACGGTAACCGCGTTCTTCCGGGGCGAACAGCCCTTGGACCGCGTCCGGTTGAACTTTTTCCCAACTCAGGACAAAGCAGGATGCGGGCAGGCCGGACCGGGGACCGGCCACATCGCGGGTCCCCGTCCCCGGCCTGCGGCCGGGCGTGCGGTCAGCTGTTGAACGCGGCGTCGAAGGAGGCGCTGGGCGGCTCGTAGTCGAACGCCTTGAGGCGGGCCAGGGCCTCGGGGGCGCCCTGGAGGCGGTCCATGCCGGCGTCCTCCCACTCGACGGAGACCGGCCCCCGGTAGTCGATGGAGCGCAGCATGCGGAAGACGTCCTCCCAGGGGACGTCGCCGTGGCCGGCGGAGACGAAGTCCCAGCCGCGCCGGGGGTCGCCCCAGGGCAGGTGGGAGCCGAGGCGGCCGTTGCGGCCGTCGAGGCGCTTGCGGGCCTCCTTGCAGTCGACGTGGTAGATGCGGTCACGGAAGTCCAGGAGGAAGCCGACCGGGTCGAGGTCCTGCCAGACGAAGTGGGAGGGGTCGAAGTTGAGGCCGAAGGCCGGCCGGCGGCCGACCGCGTCCAGGGCGCGTACGGTCGTCCAGTAGTCGTAGGCGATCTCGCTGGGGTGCACCTCGTGCGCGAAGCGCACGCCCTCGGCGTCGAAGACGTCCAGGATCGGGTTCCACCGCTCGGCGAAGTCCTCGTAGCCGCGCTCGATCATCGACTCGGGGGCGGGCGGGAACATGGCGACCAGGTGCCAGATGGCGGAGCCGGTGAAGCCGATGACGGTGTCGACGCCGAGGAGGGCCGCGGCGCGCGCGGTGTCCTTGATCTCGGCGGCGGCCCGCTGCCGTACGCCCTCGGCCTCGCCGTCGCCCCAGACGCGGGCGGGCAGGATCGCCCGGTGGCGTTCGTCGATGATGGCGTCGCAGACCGCCTGCCCGACCAGGTGGTTGGAGATCGCCCAGCACTTCAGGCCGTACTTGTCCAGGAGCTGGTGACGCCCGGCGACGTAGGCGGGGTCGGCGAGTGCCTTGTCCACCTCGAAGTGGTCGCCCCAGCAGGCGAGTTCGAGGCCGTCGTAGCCGAAGTCGCGGGCGAGTCGGCAGACCTCCTCCAGGGGCAGGTCCGCCCACTGGCCGGTGAACAGGGTGAAGTTGCGCGGCATCCGTTGTCCGTCCTCTCAGGCGGCGATCGGGGTGTAGACGGAGTTCTTCTCGGCGCTCTCCTCCACCGCCGCCAGGACGCGCTGCACCTGGAGCCCGTCGGCGAAGGAGGGTTCGGGGCCGCGGCCCTCGGCGACCGCGTGGACCAGGTCGCGGGCCTGGTGCACGAAGGTGTGCTCGTAGCCGAGGCCGTGGCCCGGCGGCCACCAGGCCTCGAGGTAGGGGTGGTCGGGCTCGGTGACCAGGATGCGCCGGAAGCCGCCGTGCGTGCCGGGCCCGGTGCCGTCGTGGAACTCCAGCTCGTTGAGCCGCTCCAGGTCGAAGGCCAGCGACCCCAGCTCGCCGTTGAGTTCGATGCGCAGGGCGTTCTTGCGTCCGGTGGCGTACCGGGTGGCCTCGAAGGAGGCGAGGGCGCCGGAGGTGAAGCGGCCGGTGAACAGGGCCGCGTCGTCGACGGTGACCGGTCCGGTGCCGGAGGCGGAGACGGCCGCCAGGCCGCTGCTCGGGGCGTCCGGCAGCGGCCGTTCCCGTACGAACGTCTCGGTGAGCGCGGAGACGCCCGCGAGCTGCTCGCCGGCCAGGTACTGGGCCAGGTCGACGATGTGCGCGCCGAGGTCGCCGAGCGATCCGGAGCCGGCCTGCTCGCGGCGCAGCCGCCAGGTCAGCGGGAACTGCGGGTCCACCAGCCAGTCCTGGAGGTAGGCGACCCGCACGTGCCGCAGGGTGCCGATCCGGCCCTCGGCCACCATCCGCCGGGCCAGCGCGGTCGCGGGCACCCGGCGGTAGTTGAAGCCGACCATCGCCAACTGGCCGCGCCGCCCGGCCTCTTCGGCGGCACGTGCCATCGCCTCGGCCTCGGCGACGGTGTTGGCGAGGGGCTTCTCGCACAGTACGTGCTTGCCCGCGGCGAGTGCGGCCAGCGCGATCTCGGCGTGGCTGTCGCCGGGGGTGCAGATGTCGACGAGGTCGATGTCGTCCCGCTCGACCAGGGCGTGCCAGTCGGTCTCGGTGCCGGCCCAGCCGTGCCGGTCGGCCGCGGCGCGCACGGCCTCGGCGTCCCGGCCGCAGATCACGGCCAGTTCGGGCCTGAGCGGCAGGTCGAAGACATGGCCCGCGGTGCGCCAGCCCTGGGAGTGGGCGGCGCCCATGAAGGCGTAACCGACCATGCCGATGCGCAGCGGCGGCTTCCCCCTCCGGTCCCCTGCGGACGCTTGCGGCTGTGCCATTCGGATGTCCTCCTCGTCGTCGTGGCGGGCGGGGTGGGCCCCGCCCGGTGGGCTGGTCAGGCCCGCGGGGCGGGGCTCCTCACTTGAAGCCGGTGGACATGTACTGGTCCACGTTCTCCTTGTCGACGACGGCCGAGTAGCAGGTCACCGACGAGGGGATCTCGAACTCCGCGAGGCCGCTCACCCCCTTGCCCTGGCCGAGGGCGCGGGCGAGGTCGATCGCGGAACCGGCCATGGTCGGCGGATACAGGACGGTGGCCTTCAGGACACCGTTGTCGGCCTTGATGGCCTCGAACGCGGAGAGCGCTCCCGCGCCGCCCACCATCAGGAACTCGTCCCGCCCGGCCTGTTCGATGGCGCGCAGCGCGCCCACGCCCTGGTCGTCGTCATGGTTCCACAGCGCGTCGATCTGCGACTGCGCCTGGAGCAGCTGGGCCATCTTGGCCTGGCCGGACTCGACGGTGAACTCGGCGGCCTGGCGGGCCACCTTCTGGATGTTGGGGTAGTTCTTCAGCGCGTCGTCGAAGCCCTGGGTGCGCTGCTTGGTCAGCTCCAGGTTGTCCAGGCCGGCCAGTTCGACGACCTTGGCGCCCTGCTTGTCCTTGAGCTTCTCGCCGATGTAGTGGCCGGCGTTCAGGCCCATGCCGTAGTTGTCGCCGCCGACCCAGCAGCGGTACGCCTGCGGGGTGTTGAAGATGCGGTCGAGGTTGACGACGGGGATGCCGGCGCGCATCGCCTTCAGCCCGACCTGGGTGAGGGCCTTGCCGTCGGCGGGCAGGATCACCAGGACGTCGACCTTCTTGTTGATGAGGGTCTCGATCTGGCCGATCTGCTGGGCGGTGTCGTTGGAGCCCTCGGTGACCTCCAGGGTGACGTCGGAGTACTTCTCCGCGCGCTTCTTGGCGTTGTCGTTGATGGCGTTGAGCCAGCCGTGGTCGGCCAGCGGTCCGGCGTAGCCGATCGTGACCGGCTTGCCGGGCTTGTCGTCGGCGGCGGGCTGGTCCTTCGCAGCCGGCTCGTCGTCGCTGGACTCGTTGCTCGTACAGCCGGTGACGAGCACGCCGGCGGATACGGCGGCCGCTCCGAAGAGCAGTCCTCTGCGGCTGGTGAAAGGTGTCTCTGGCATGGCGGTGAACCCTTTCCCTAGGTCGTGCTCGCGGTACGGCGCTGGACCAGCACGGCGGCGACGATGATCGCGCCCTTGGCGATCTGCTGG
This sequence comes from Streptomyces sp. NPDC030893, assembly GCF_055571535.1. Classification (NCBI taxonomy): domain Bacteria; kingdom Bacillati; phylum Actinomycetota; class Actinomycetes; order Kitasatosporales; family Streptomycetaceae; genus Streptomyces; species Streptomyces sp. NPDC030893. The sequence continues at coordinate 192,997 of NZ_JBVIFC010000003.1, forward strand.
ACGTCGCTCTGCAGGTTGTTCAGGGCGAAGATGTTGGTGATGGTGGTGAAGATCAGGACGCCGAGGACGGAGCCGACGATGGTGCCGCGGCCCCCGGTGAGCAGGGTGCCGCCGATGATCGCGGCGGCGATGGCGTCGAGTTCGTAGAGGTTTCCGTTGGTGTTCTGGCCGGATCCGGCCAGGACGATCAGCAGGAAGGCCGCGATGCCGCAGCACAGTCCGGACAGCAGGTACAGGTAGAGCTGCTGGCGGCGCACGTCGATGCCGGCCAGCCGGGCGGCCTCCGCGTTCCCGCCGACGGCGACGGTGCGGCGGCCGAAGGTGGTCCGGTTGAGCACCAGCCAGCCGATGACGGTGACCGCGGCGAACACGAGCACCAGCGGCGGCACACCGAGGATGTAGGAGTCGCGCTCGCCGAGGTCGAGGACGCCGTCGACGGTGACGATCTGGGTGCGCCCGTCGGTGATCTGCAGGGCGAGACCGCGGGCCGAGGCGAGCATGGCGAGGGTGGCGATGAAGGGAACCATCCCGCCGTACGCGATGAGCACTCCGTTGACCAGCCCACATCCCAGGCCCACGAGGACGGCGGTGAAGAGGATGCCGCCGAAGCCGTACTCCTGGGTGGCGACCGTGGTGGCCCACACCGAGGCGAGGGCGACGATCGCGCCGACCGACAGGTCGATGCCGCCGGAGATGATGACGAAGGTCATGCCGACGGTGACGACGCCGATGACGGAGGCCTGGGTGAGGACGAGCTGGAGGTTGCGGGTGTCCAGGAACTGGTCCGGTTTGGTGATGCCGCCGATGAGGACCAGGACGGCGAGTACGCCGAGCAGCGACATCGTACGGACGTCGGCGCGGAACAACACGGCGCGCCAGGCGGGTGGTTCGGCGGCCGACGACACCTTTCCGGTGCTGTCCCGCGGCGGGGAGACGGGCTGCGTCATGACGCCGGGCTTCCTTCCATGACCAGGTCGAGTACACGGTGTTCGTCGAGTTCGCGGGCGGGTGCGGTGTGGACGACGTCGCCCTCGCGCAGGACCAGGACGCGGTCGGCGAGGCCGAGGACCTCGGGCACCTCGCTGGAGACCAGCAGTACGGCGAGGCCTTCGTCGGCCAGCCGGCGGACGACCGCGTACAGTTCGGCGCGGGCGCCGACGTCGACGCCGCGGGTGGGTTCGTCGAGCAGCAGCACCCGGCAGCCGCGCAGCAGCCAGCGGGCGAGCACGGCCTTCTGCTGGTTGCCGCCGGACAGGGTGCGCACGGGCACGTTCGGGTTGTCGGGCCGCAGGGACAGTTCGCGGACCGCCGCGCGCGCCGCCCCCAGTTCGGCGCCGCGGTCGATCCAGCCGAGCCGGGCGAAGCGGGACATGGAGGAGACCGACACGTTGCGGGTGACGGACTCCAGCATGAGCAGCGCCTGTGCCTTGCGTTCCTCGGGGGCGAGCCCGAGACCTGCCCGTACGGCCGCCCGCACACTGCCCGGTTTCAGCGGCCGCCCGTCGACGAGCACGCGGCCGGTGTCGGGCTTGCGGGCGCCGTAGACGGTCTCCAGGATCTCGGAGCGCCCCGAGCCGACGAGTCCGGCCAGTCCGACGATCTCGCCGGGGCGCACCTGGAGGTCGATCGGCGCGAACTCCCCCTTGCGGGAGAGCCCTTCGACGACCAGTACCGGTTCGCCCTCCGGTGCGGAGGCGGGCCTCGGCGGGAAGACGTACTCGACGTTGCGTCCCGTCATCAGCGCGACCACGTCACTGGTCGGTGTCGACTCGGCGGGCAGTCCGCCGGCCACGGCCCGGCCGTCCTTGAGCACGGTGACCCGGTCGCCGATGCGCCGGATCTCCTCCAGGCGGTGGGAGATGTAGACGACGGCGACCCCGTCGGCGGTGAGGTCGCCGACGATGCGGAAGAGGTTGTCGACCTCGTCCGGGTCGAGGGCGGCGGACGGCTCGTCCATGACGATGAGCCGCACCTCGTGGGAGAGGGCCCGTGCCATCGACACGATCTGCTGCTGCGCCGCCGACAGGTCCCCCACCAGCCGGGCCGGGTCGATCTCCGGGTGCCCGAGCCGTGCGAGGAGTTCGGCGGTCGACGCCCTGGCGGCCCGGCTCCGTACGACGAACCCGGCGGTCGTGGGTTCGTGGCCGAGGTGGACGTTCTCGGCGACCGACTGGTGTTCCAGCAGGTCGAGTTCCTGGTAGATGGTGGCGATGCCGAGGCGCATGGCGGCGATCGGCGAGCGGAGCGTGACGTCGTCGCCGCGCCAGCGGATGGTGCCCGAGTCGGGCTGGTGGGCGCCGGCCAGCACCTTGATCAGGGTGGACTTGCCGGCACCGTTCTGGCCGAGCAGGCAGTGCACCTCGCCGGCCTGGACGTCGAGGTCGACGCCGTCCAGGGCCCGGACTCCGGGGAACGACTTGGTGATGCCGGACATGCTGAGCAGCGGTGGTTCTGATGCCATGCGGATTCCCCTCGGCGGGCGTGCGGGGCCGGTGTCAGGGCGATCCCCTCGCGGGGCAAGCGTTTTCGGGCAGGGCGGAGCAGAGCGGTGGCGGGGGGTTGTTGCTCGGGGGTGGCGCGGGTGCGACGGGGTGCGGGGCTGTTGCTTCGGGCGATCGGGCGGGGCGGGAACTGAGCTGAACCGTGCAGGTGGTGCGGGGAGACGCGGAGTTGTTTCTTGCGGCGAGGCAAGTGGTGCGGGAAGCGGAGCTGTTCCGTGCGGTGGAGCGCGTGGGGCGAGGGGCTGAGCTGTTCCGTGCGGTCGAGCAAGTGGGGCGAAAGGCCGAGCTGTTCGTTCCGTGCGGTCGAGCAAGTGGGGCAAAAGGCCGAGCTGTTCGTTCCGTGCGGTCGAGCAAGTGGGGCGAAAGGCCGAGCTGTTCGTTCCGTGCGGTCGAGCAAGTGGGGCGAAAGGCCGAGCTGTTCGTTCCGTGCGGTCGAGCAAGTGGGGCGAAAGGCCGTGCGGTCGAGCAGGGTGACGACGGGTGGTGCTGCTTACGCGGGTGAGAACAGGTGGTCGCTGATCAGCCGGGCTCCGCCGATGACTCCGGCGGTGGGGCCCAACTCCCCCAGGACGATGGGCAGGTTGTTGGTGGCCAGGGGCAGCGACCCGCGGTAGACCTGGGTGCGGATCGCGGCGAGCAGGGTGTGGCCGAGGCCGGTCACCCCGCCGCCGATCACCACCAGGCCGGGGTTGAAGAAGCTGACCAGGCCGGCGATGACCTGGCCGGTGCGGTTGCCGCCCTCACGGATCAGGTCGAGGGCGGTGGCGTCACCGGCCGCGGCCGCGGCGGCGACGTCCACGGCGCTGAGCGCGCCGTTCGACTCCAGCCGGCCGGCGAGTTCGGCGGAGCGCTGCTGCTGGGCGGCCTCCGTGGCGTCCCGGGCGAGGGCCGCGCCGGAGAAGTGCGCCTCCAGGCAGCCCCGGTTGCCGCAGGCGCACGGGCGTCCGTCGGGCACGGCCTGGATGTGCCCGATGTCGCCCGCGCTGCCCGTCGTACCGCGGTGGACCTCACCGCCGACGACGATGCCGCAGCCGATGCCGGTACCGATCTTGACGCAGAGGAAGTCGGCGACGGTGCGGGCGACCCCGGCGTGCTGCTCCCCCATGGCCATCAGGTTCACGTCGTTGTCGACCATGACCGGACAGCCGAGGTCCTGGCTGAGCGCCTCCCGCACGGGGAAGCCGTCCCAGCCCGGCATGATCGGCGGGGCCACCGGGATGCCCTCGGGGAAGCGGACCGGGCCGGGGACGCCGATGCCGGCGCCGTCGAACCCCTCCGCCAGCCCCGAGGCCTTCAACTTGGCGGCCATGGAGAGTACGTGCTCGAAGACCGCGACCGGCCCCTCGCGTACGTCCATGGGCTGGTTGATGTGTCCGAGGATCTCCAGTTCGGCGTTGGTGACGGCGACGTCGATCGAGGTCGCGCCGATGTCGACGCCGAGGAACCGCAGGTGCGGGTTGAGCCGGATGTTGTGGGAGCGCCGGCCGCCGCGCGAGGCGGCGAGTCCGTCGGCCACGACGAGTTCGGTCTCCAGCAGCCGGTCCACCTCCACGGCCAGCTTCGACCGCGAGAGGTCGACCTGGTCGCCGAGCTGGGCACGGGAGTTGGGGCCGCCGTCGCGCAGCAGCCTGAGCAGCCGGGCCTGGTGGGCGTTGGCGGGTCGCGCTGTCATACGTCTCACGAGCCCCTCCCCGCCTCGTCGGCCTGTGCGCGCCGGATTCCGGCCACGTGTGTGGCGTTCCTTCGGATGGGAAAGTAGCAGCGCCTGCCGAAGGTGGGAAGAAGTCGCGCAGGAATTGACCCCTACTTTTTCCACTCACAGGACAAAGGCGGGTCCGCGGCCCCTCGGTCGCCCGTCGCGCCGGGCGTGGGCGGTCGGCCGTGCCGGGGCCCGCCGGGGTGCGAAGAGGGGTGGTTCCGCAACCGCGGTGGCCGGAAGCGTGTCTGTCATCGCGAGGGCCGGAATCCCCGGAGTGCCGCGATGCTCCCGGGGACGGAGACCGGCCCCCGGGGGGTTGTCGATGAGTACGTGGACGGTTCCGGGATACACCGAGTCGCTGGAGCTCGGTGCCGGGGCGAGCGGGCGCGTCGTCCTGGCCATCCACGAGGTGACCGGTGTGCCGGTCGCGGTCAAGTACCTCAGCGAGTCGCTGCACACGCGCCCGGGTTTCGTGCACGGCTTCCGCGCCGAGGCGCGGCTGCTCGGGGGCCTGGACAGCCCGTACGTCGCCGGTCTGTACGAGTACGTGGAGAGCCCGGACGGGGCCGCCATCGTGATGGAGCTGGTGGACGGCGTGTCCCTGCGGTCGCTGCTGGCCGGGCGGGGCCCGCTGGACCCCGAGGCCGCGCTGCTGATCCTGAAGGGGTCGCTGCTGGGCCTCGCCGACGCGCACCGCCTCGGCGTGGTGCACCGTGACTACAAGCCGGAGAACGTCCTGGTCACGCCCGGCGGGGCGTCGAAGCTGGTGGACTTCGGGATCGCGGTGGACAACCGGGCGCGGGCCGGTGTGGCGGGCACTCCCGCCTATATGGCGCCCGAGCAGTGGCGCGGCGAGCCCGCCTCTCCGGCCACCGACGTGTACGCGGCCACGGCGACGTTCTTCGAGTGTCTCACCGGCCGCAAGCCGTACGCGGGCGACAACATCGCCGAGCTCGCGCTGCGCCATGTCGACGCGCCGGTCCCGGCGGAAGCGGTGCCCGAGGCGGTGCGGTCCCTGGTCCGCCGGGGTCTGGCCAAGGAGGTCTCCGGGCGGCCGGCCGACGCCGAGGCGTTCGTCGCCGAGCTGGAGGCGGCCGCCGGTGCCGCGTACGGGCCCCGCTGGGAGGAGCGGGGCCGCGGGCGGCTGGCGGCGCTGGTGGCGCTGCTCCCGCTGCTGCTGCCGTCGGCCCGCACGCCGGGGCGGTCGACGACCGACACCGCGCGCACCGTGCTGCGGCAGCCGCCCGGCCGGGGCTGGGCGCAGGCCTGGAAGCCGACCGGGCCGGGGATGCTCGCCGCCGCGGCCGCCGCACTGCTGGCGGTCCTGCTGGCGTATGCCGCGCCGCCGGACTCCGGTGGGCCCGCGGAGCGGACGGCCGAGGCGCTCGCCACGACCAGTGCCCTCCCGGAGGTGACGTCGGGGCCCACCGATCCGTCGGCGTCCGCCCCGGCGGGGTCGCCCTCCGCACCGGTGACCGCGAGCCCGGGAGGGCCGTCGCCCGGTGCCACCGGGACGCCCGCGGATCCCGGGACGACGCCCACCGCGCCGGATCCGGGTACGGACCCCGGGGCAGGTCCGGGTACGGACCCCGGGGCGGGTCCGGGTACGGGCCCCGGGGCGGATCCGGGTACGGACCCCGGCACGGGCCCCGGGGCGGGCGCGCCCACCGGTCCGGGCACCGCGCCCGGCACCCCGACGGCACCCCCTGCCGACACCGCCCCGGCCGCGCCCGCGGTCAAGGACGTCACCGTGTCGGAGTTCCGGCAGACGGGCTCCGGCACCGCCACGGCCACGGTCACCGTCGTCACGGATGGCCCCGGGCCGGTGTCGATCGAGCTCCGCTGGTTCGCGGGCGACACCGCCGGCACGCCGGGCGCCCCGGACGGCGCCGGCCAGGTCTTCCGGCGCAGCGGCGCCACCCAGTACACGGTGACCGCCGAGCACGCCTTCCAGAACCTGGGCTGCTACTGGACGGTGACGGCGACGACCACTCCGGCGTCCGCGGACGGGGGCGCGTCCCAGCAGCTTCTCACCAGGCGGTGCGACCTGCGATGAACGCCACCGACGAGCCCGCTCCCCCGCCCGGCGACGACTACAGCGCCACCGTCCTGGGGAGCCACTGGGTGCAACGGCCCGACCCGGACACCACGGCGACGGCGACGGTACGGGACGGCGGCGGTACCCGGCCGGACCGGGTGGAGGGCGCCGTACTGCGCTTCGGCCCGGGTGTGCAGTGCGCGCTCGCGCACCGGTCCACCCGGCCGCCGCCCCCCGTACCGCCGCCCTCCCCGCCCGGACGGCACGGTGCACGCCGGTACGCGCTGCCGGTTCTCGTCCTGCTCGCCGTGCTCGCCTTCCTGGCCTGGCAGCGACTCGGCCCGGCGCTGACGGTGCGCGGCGCGTCGGTCACGGCCCCGTCCGCCGCGGTGGACTGCGACGGCACCGCGGACCTCGTGGGCACGGTCACCACCAACGGCCGCCCGGGCACCCTGACCTACCGCTGGACACGCAGCGACGGCACCTCGTCCGGCGTACTGCGCGAGGAGGTGACACGGGGTCAGGAGCAGGTGCGGCTGCGTCTGTTGTGGACCTTCGAGGGCACGGGCCGCTACGAGGCACGGGCCGAGCTGCGGATCCTCTCCCCCGCCGGCCGCACCGCCACGGCCGGTCTGACGTACGACTGCCGGCCGGGTCGGCGGTAGCGGGGCCCGTTCAGGGGCAGCGCACGACCTGGCCCGCGTACGACAGGTTCCCGCCGAAGCCGAAGAGCAGCACGGGGTCGCCGCTCGACACCGCGCCCTGCTCGACGAGTTTGGAGAAGGCCAGCGGGATGCTCGCGGCCGAGGTGTTGCCGGACTCGGTGACATCGCGGGCCACGACGGCGTTGACGGCGCCGAGCCGGCGGGCGAGGGGTTCGATGATCCTCAGGTTGGCCTGGTGGAGCACCACCCCGGCGAGGTCCTCGGGGGCCAGGCCCGCCTTCTCGCAGGCCTTGCGGGCGACGACCGGCAGCTGGGTGGCCGCCCAGCGGTAGACGCTCTGTCCCTCCTGGGCGAACCGCGGCGGCGTCCCCTCGATCCGTACGGCGTTCCCCATCTCGGGCACCGAGCCCCACAGCACCGGGCCGATCCCCGCCTCCCGCCGCGGGGCGCAGGCCTCCACGACGGCCGCGCCCGCCCCGTCGCCGACGAGGACGCAGGTGGAGCGGTCGGTCCAGTCGGCCACCTCGGACATCTTGTCGGCGCCGACGACCAGCACCCGGCTCGCGCCGCCGGCCCGTACGGCGTGGTCGGCGGTGGCGAGGGCGTGGGTGAAGCCGGCGCACACCACGTTGATGTCCATGACGGCGGGCCCGGGCATGCCCAGGCGGGCGGCGACCCGGGCGGCCATGTTGGGCGAGCGGTCGATCGCGGTGGACGTGGCGACCAGGACCAGGTCGATGTCGGCGGGGGTGCGGCCGGCCGCCGCGAGTGCCTTGGCGGCGGCGTGCGCGGCCAGCTCGTCGACGGGTTCGTCGGGGCCCGCGATATGACGGGTACGGATGCCCACCCGGCTGGTGATCCACGCGTCGCTGGTGTCGACCATGCCCGCCAGGTCCTCGTTGGTGAGGACCCGGGCGGGCTGGTAGTGGCCGACGGCGGCGATGCGCGAGCCGATCATGGGTGGGTCCCCCTCGTTTTCGGTTGCGGGATGCACCAGTCTGATCAGTGACTCACCGGTACGAGGGCAGGTGATACGACAGGAAACGCGTGCCTGGCTTGTCGGCTTCCGTCAGCCTCATGCCGCACGAGCCGGCCACGGCGGCCTTCCCCGTCCCCTCCTCTCGGGCCCCGCCCCGGGCCGCCCCGGGCGCAGGACAATGAGATCGTGGGGGGCATGGGACGAGTCACGGAACGACGCAAGGTGCTCCGCATCAGGGACGGAGCGGTCTCCAGCCGGCCCGACACACTCGTCGCCGAGGAACCGCTGGAGATCAGGCTGAACGGCAAGCCGCTCGCCGTCACCATGCGCACACCGGGGGACGACTTCGCCCTGGCGGCCGGGTTCCTGGTGAGCGAGGGGGTGCTCGCCACCGCCTCCGACCTGCGCAACATCGTCTACTGCGCGGGAGCGACGGGTGAGGGAGGCGCGAACACCTACAACGTGGTCGATGTGCAGACCGCTCCCGGCGTGGCCGTCGCGGACATCACGCTGGAACGCAACGTCTACACGACGTCGTCCTGCGGTCTGTGCGGCAAGGCGAGCCTGGACGCCGTGCGGACGACGGCCCGTCATCCCATCGCCGACACTCCCCCGCTGCGCGTGGAACCGGAGCTGCTGGCGGACCTCCCGGACCGGCTGCGCGCCTCGCAGCGGGTCTTCGACCGCACCGGTGGGCTGCACGCGGCGGCCCTGTTCGACGAGCGGGGCGAGCTGCTCGACGTACGCGAGGACGTGGGCCGGCACAACGCGGTCGACAAGCTGGTCGGCCGTGCCCTGCAGAGCGGCGGGCTGCCGCTGTCCCGGACGATCCTGCTGGTCTCCGGGCGGGCCTCGTTCGAGCTGGCGCAGAAGGCGGTGATGGCCGGCATCCCGATGCTGGCGGCGGTATCGGCGCCGTCCTCACTGGCCGTGGACCTGGCGGCGGAGACGAGGCTGACCCTGGTGGGCTTCCTGCGCGGCAGGTCCATGAACGTGTACGCGGGCGAGGACCGCGTCGTCGTACGAACTCCGGCGCCCCAGGGCTGACGGCCCCGCTCGCCACGGGGTGGCGGACCGGCGCCGCGGGATGGCGTCCCCACCACCCCAAGGTTGCGGACCGGCACCACGGGAAGGCGTCCCCCGCCACCCCAAAGCTGCCGACCGCCACACGGGAAGGCGTCCCCGCCACCCCAAAGTTGCGGACCGGCACCACGGGAAGGCCTCCCCCGCCACCCCAAAGCTGCCCACCACCACCAGGCGGAGGCGGGGACCACCACACCGCGTGGTCGCGGGTGGCGTCCCGGCGAGTGGGGCAGCCGGTCACCCCCCGCCCCACGGATCGCCGAGGCCCCATGGACCCGGGGCCCGGCGACCCACTAACGTCCCCGGTCATGGCCGACGACGCTGCCGGAGCACGGCGACGGACGGGGGCCGGGATCGCGTTGGCGCTGGCCCTGGTCCTCGGCGCCGTGCTGGTCACCGGCCGGGCCGGCGACTCCGGTGGACCGGACGACGCCGGCTGCCGGCCCCGTACGGTCGCCTCCTGGTCCGCCGACGCCGCCCTCACCGGTGAGTTCGCCCGCTACGGCGACGACGCCGCCCGCACCGACGACTGGACCGGCGGCGACGGCACCCACTCGGTGCGGCTGCCCGACGGCCGTCTGTTGTGGCTGTTCTCCGACACCTTCCTCGGCCCGGTGCACCGTCCGCCGAACCCGGCCGGCGAGTCGTACACCTGGCGGGACGCCACCGCGCCGATGGTGCGCAACTCGGCCGTGCTCATGCGCGACGGCCGGCTCGAGGGCACGCTGCCCGCCCCGCTCTTCCCCGACCCGGCACCGGACCGCTGGCGCTGGCCGGTCGCCGCCCGGGTCGAGCCCCGCTCCCCCGGCTCCGCCGAGCAGGTCGTGAGGGTGCTGCTGTGGGTGCGCCAGACCGGACAGCACCCGTGGATCTACGGTGTCCCCACCGCCACCGAGGTCGCCACGCTCTCCCTGCCCGGTCTGCGCCTGGAGTCGATCGCCACGGTGTTCGACCAGCAGCAGGTCGCCGACCCGTCCCGGCGGGTGCTGTTCGGGACCACCCTCGTCGAGGAGGACGGCTGGACGTACGTCTTCGGCGGTGACGACGGCCGCCCCGCCTCCCGCCCGGCCTCGCACGCGTACGTGGCGCGGGTTCCGGAGGGCGGGCTCGCCGACCCGGCCGCCTGGGAGTTCTGGAACGGCTCGGCCTGGCAGACCCGCGCCCGCCCGGACCCCGTGCTCGGCGACGGGCGGCGCACCGGCGTGGGCAGCGCGTTCTCCGTGGTCCGGGACGAGGGGACGTACGTCCTGTTCACCATGGCCGCCGGCGCCGAGGGGCTGACCACGGTGGCGGCCTACTGGGCCTGCTCCCCGACCGGGCCCTGGCACGGGCCGGCGCACGAGTTCACGCCCGCGCTGCCCGAAGGCGGCACGGGCGCCTACAACCCGCAGACGCACCCGGAGCTGAGCGGGGACGGGCGGCTGGTGCTCAGCTACGACGTGAACTGGCTGGAGATGTCCCAGGCCGCCACCATGCTCAGCCGGAACGTGTCGCTGTACCGGCCCCGGTTCCTGCACGTCCGGCTCGGTCCGGCGCGGTGACCTCCCCGGACCGGGCCGGACCGACGGGGTCGTGCGAGCGGCGTCTGGCGATCACCGCGCAGACCATCAGCTGCATCTGGTGGAACAGCATCAGCGGCAGCACGGCCAGCGAGGCCTGCGCCCCGAACAGCACGCTCGCCATGGGCAGCCCGGCGGCCAGCGACTTCTTCGAGCCGGCGAACTGGATCGCGATCCGGTCCTCCCGGCCGAACCGCAGCGCCTTGGCGCCGTACCAGGTCAGCAGCAGCATCACGGCGAGCAGGACGGCCTCGACGGCGAGCAGTGCGCCGAGCCGGGCGGGGCTCACCCTGCTCCAGACGCCCCGGACCATGCCCTCGCTGAACGCGGTGTAGACGACCAGCAGGATCGACCCCCGGTCGACCAGCCCCAGCACCCTGCGGTGACGGGTGAGGAACCCTCCGATCCATCGCCGCAGCAGTTGCCCGGCGACGAACGGCACCAGCAGCTGGAGCACGATCTTCAGCACCGATCCCCCGGAGAACCCGCCCCCGCCGCCGCCCAGCAGCGTCGCCGCGAGCAGCGGGGTGACGACAATGCCGGCCAGCGAGGAGAAGGAGCCGGCGCAGATCGCGGCGGGCACGTTGCCGCGGGCGATGGAGGTGAACGCGATCGACGACTGGATGGTGGACGGGACGAGGGTGAGGAAGAGCAGGCCCTGGTACAGCGGGTCGGTCAGGAGCACCGGGACGAGCCCGCGGGCGGCGAGACCGAGCAGCGGGAAGACGACGAAGGTACAGGCCAGCACGGTGACGTGGAGCCGCCAGTGTTTCAGCCCGTCCAGGGCCTCACGGGTGGACAGGCGGGCGCCGTAGAGGAAGAAGAGGAGCGCGATGGCGGCCGTGGAGGCGCCGGAGGCGATGTCCGCGCCCGTTCCGCGGGCGGGCAGCAGCGCGGCGAGTCCCACCGTCCCGAGCAGGAGCAGGACGTACGGGTCGATCGGTATCCAACTCGGCCATTGCGGGCGTTTCACGGTGCTCCACTTGCTCGATACTCGGTGCTCGGTGCTCGGTGCTCGGTGCTCGGCGCTCGGTGCTCGGTTCCGGGCCCTGTCGGCCCGGGGTCATGTCCCCCATCCTGGCCCCTCCCCCCTGCGATCGGGAATCCCGTGCAGCGGGGCGGCCCGCCCTGGCACCCCAAGGGCCGGTCATGTGGTCGTACAGATTCGGTGGAGATTGCTCCACCGAAACTTACTCATCGGTCAGGTTTCTGTCCGGCCCTTCCCCTTGTGCGCGCATTTTCCTCCCCTGACCAGCGCGGACGGCGGCTCCGCCCGCTCCGCGGACCCCCTCCCGCGCCGCGTCCGCGTGGGGTAGCTTTCACGGCGCCGTGCGGGACGACGACGTCGCGCGCGATCCGGGAGCCGAGGAGCGGGGAGTGGGTTTGCGCGAATTCACCAGCCCGTCACTGGCCCTGGAGCCCCCGGTGGGCGGCCTGGCCGACGTGGTCTTCCGGTACGCCGAGGAGGACCCGTCCCGCGTGGTGCTCGGCCGCAAGGACGACTCCGGGCGGTGGCGGGACGTGACCGGCGCCGAGTTCCGCGACGAGGTGCTCGCCCTCGCCAAGGGCCTGCTCGCGGGCGGGGTCCGGTTCGGCGACCGGGTCGCGATCATGTCCCGCACCCGCTACGAGTGGACGCTGTTCGACTTCGCGCTCTGGACCGTCGGCGCGCAGGTGGTGCCCGTCTATCCCACGTCGTCGGCCGACCAGTGCTTCTGGATGCTGCACGACGCCGAGGTGACGGCCGCGGTCGTGGAGCACGAGGACCACGCGATGACCATCGCCACCGTCATCGACCGGCTGCCCCGGATGCGCCGGCTGTGGCAGCTCGACGCCGGCGCGGTGCAGGAGCTGTACGACGCGGGCGCGCACCTCGACGACGAGGTGGTGCACCGGCACCGGAAGGCGGTCACGCCCGACTCGGTGGCGACGGTCATCTACACCTCGGGCACCACCGGCCGCCCCAAGGGCTGTGTGCTCACGCACGGCAACTTCATGTACGAGGCGGACACCGTCGTCGCTCGCTGGGAGCCGGTGTTTCGCTCCCGCAGGGGCGACGAGCCGTCGACGCTGCTGTTCCTGCCGCTCGCGCATGTCTTCGGGCGGATGGTGGAGGTCGCGGCGATCCGCGGCCGGGTGAAGTTCGGCCATCAGCCGCAGCTCCACGCGGCGGCCCTGATGCCGGATCTGGCCGCCTTCCGGCCGACGTTCATCCTGGCCGTGCCGTACATCTTCGAGAAGGTGTTCCACGCGGCGCGGCGCAAGGCCGAGCGCGAGGGCCGCGCGGGGCCGTTCGAGAAGGCCGTCGACGTGGCCGTCCGGTACGCGGACGCCATGGAGGCGAAGGCGTGGGGCAGCGGCCCCGGACCGTCCGCGGCGCTGCGGATGCAGCACCAGCTCTTCGACCGGCTCGTCTACTCCAAGCTCCGCGCGGCGATGGGCGGCAGGATCCGGCACGCCATGTCGGGCGGTTCGGCGATGGACCGCCGGCTCGGGCTGTTCTTCGCGGGCGCCGGTGTGCACGTCTACGAGGGGTACGGGCTCACCGAGTCGACCGCGGCGGCCGTCGCCAACCCGCCCGAACGCACCCGCTACGGCACCGTCGGCCGGCCCGTCCCCGGCGTCACCGTGCACATCGCGGAGGACGGCGAGATCTGGCTGCACGGCGACAACGTCTTCGAGGGCTACCTCAACAACGCCGAGGCCACCGGCGAGACCCTGCACGACGGCTGGCTGGCCACCGGGGACCTCGGAAGCCTGGACGAGGACGGCTACCTGACCATCACGGGGCGCAAGAAGGAGATCCTGGTGACCTCCGGCGGCAAGAGCGTCTCGCCGGGGGTGCTGGAGGAGCGGGTGCGCGACCATCCGCTGGTCGGCCAGTGCATCGTGGTCGGCAACGACCGCCCGTACGTCGCCGCCCTGATCACCCTCGACCAGGAGGCCGTGGAGCACTGGCTGGCGATGCGCGGCAAGGCGCCGATGCCGCCGGCCGAGCTGGTGCACGACGCGGACCTGGAGACGGAGGTGCGGCGCGGGGTGGTCGCGGCCAACACCCTGGTCTCCCAGGCCGAGTCGATCCGTACCTTCCGCATCCTGGCCCAGCCGTTCACCGAGGAGCACGGGCTGCTCACACCGTCGCTGAAGCTGAAGCGCAGGGCGATCGAAAAGGCGTACGGGGACGAGGTCGAGGCGCTCTACGGCGCGTGAATTCTCCGGTCAGGAATGCGCCACGGGCCGTGATCGTTGACGATGGGGTCAGCAACCGACCACAACCGAAGGATCGAGAGAGCTCGTGAGCAAGGTCCCCCCGATCATCCTGAACAACGGCGTCGAGATGCCCCAGCTGGGGTTCGGCGTCTGGCAGGTGCCGGACACGGAGGCCGAGACGGCCGTGGCGACGGCACTGGAGGCGGGCTACCGCAGCATCGACACCGCGGCGATCTACGGCAACGAGGAGGGCACCGGCCGGGCCCTCGCGCGTTCGGGCGTCCCCCGCGAGGACCTCTTCGTCACCACCAAGGTCTGGAACAGCGACCAGGGGTACGACTCCACCCTGCGGGCCTTCGACACGTCCCTGGCGAAGCTCGGTCTCGACCACGTCGACCTGTACCTCATCCACTGGCCGACGCCCGCCCGCGACCGGTACGTCGACACGTACAGGGCGCTCGAGAAGCTGTACGCCGACGGCCGGGTCCGTGCCGTCGGAGTCTCCAACTTCCTGCCGGAGCACCTGGAGCGTCTGATCGCCGAGACGTCGGTCGTCCCGGCGGTCAACCAGATCGAGCTGCACCCGCATCTGCAGCAGCGGGCCGTGCGCGAGTACCACGCCGAGCAGGGCATCGCCACGGAGGCGTGGTCGCCGCTCGGTTCCGGCAAGGGCATCCTGGAGATCCCGGCGATCGTGGCGATCGCGCAGAAGCACGGCCGGACGCCGGCCCAGGTGGTGCTGCGCTGGCACCTCCAGCTGGGCAACGTCGTCATCCCGAAGTCGGTGACGCCGTCCCGGATCGAGGAGAACATCGACGTGTTCGGGTTCAGCCTGGACGCCGAGGACCTCGCCGCGATCAGCGCGCTGAACGAGGACCGGCGACTGGGTCCGGACCCGGCGGAGTTCAACGGCGGCTGACGCCGGGCGCGTACGGCCGGCATCCGGCCCGTACCGCTGCCACCGGGCGCGTACGACGGCCTCCCCGCGGTGGGGAGGCCGTCGGCGGGTCCGGCTAGTTGGGCTGCCCGACGGGGCGTACGACCACGGTGTTGACGTCGACTCCGGCGGGCTGCCCCATGGCCCACACGATGGAGTCGGCGATCTGGTCGGCGGTGAGCAGACGGCCGGGCGGGAGGCTGCCGTGGGCGTCCCAGAACGGGGTGTCCACGCGGCCCGGCGCGATCAGGGTGACGCCGACGCCCCAGTCGGTGACCTGCCGCCGGGTGTTCTCGGCGAGCCCGGTCACCGCGTACTTGGTCGCGCCGTAGAGGTTGCCGGGCGTGGGCACGAACCCGGCGACGCTGCCGACCAGCACGATCCTTCCGCGGGTCTCCTTCAGCGCGTCGACGGACGCCCTGATCAGCAGGGCGGGCCCGAGGACGTTGGTCAGCACCATCTCGGTCCACCCCGCGGGATCGCCCTCGGCGACCGAGTCACCGGTGGCGAAGCCCGCGTTGGCGACGACGGTGTCCAGCCGGCCGAACTCCGTCAGCACGGTGTCGACCGCCGACCGCACGTCGTCGTACACCGCCGTGCTTCCGGGGATCGTCAACAGGTCCTCCGGCTCGCCGAGTTCCTTCGCGAAGCCGCGCAGCCGTTCCGCGCTCCGCCCGGTGACGGCCACCCGCTGCCCCTGCTCCAGCAGCCGCCGTGCGACGGCCGCGCCGATGCCGCTGCTGCCACCGGTGACGAGTGCGACCCGGGATTCTCCGGTCATGGACACCCCCTGTGTGTCGTTGGGTGCCGGGCAGTCCATCACTTGGAGAGCTCTCGAAGTCAAGCCGTCACACGGGCCGTACCGCCGAGTGGACGGTGTGGGCGGCCAGGACGAACACGTCCGGGCGGTGGTGCACGCTCGCGGTGTCGTCGGGGTCGAGGAGGCGGTCGAGGGTGGCGCGGTCGTCGGCGTCCAGGTCCTCGGCGAGGACGTCCCGGGTGCGGGTGAGGGCGGTGACCACGTAGGCGCGGGCGCGGTCCGTGGCCGGGGCGGGGAGGTCGAGCAGGAAGGTGCGCGAGCGGGTGTGGTGCAGGCCGGCCGAGGTCAGCAGGGCGGGCCAGTCCTCGACGGCCGGCACCGAGCCCGGCAGTTCGGCCCGCATCCGGCTGAACCGGTCCTCCTGCACCGCGTCGATGCGCGCCTGGAGTCCCGGCCGGCCGAAACCGATGTCGCGGGGCAGGAACCGGGCCGGCAGTCCGCCCTCCAGCACGGCCAGGGTGCCGCCCGGCGCCAGCCGCTCGGCGCAGCCGGCGAGCGCGGCGCGCTGGTCGCCCAGGTGGTGGATGCTGCGGCTGGCCCACAGCAGGTCGGCCGGGTAGTCCAGTTCGCCGAGCACCTCGGGGAGTTCACCGGCGAGGGTGCCGAAACGGTCGGCCGCGCCCTGGCGTTCCGCCCGTGCGCGGGCCCGCTCCAGCAGTTCCTCGGAGCCGTCGACGGCCATCACCCGTGCGCCGGGGAAGGTCTCGGCGAACAGGCATGCGATGACGCCGGGACCGCTGCCGGCGTCCACGATCAGTCCCGGTTCGGTCACCTCCTTCGCCAGCCAGTTCAGGGCGCGCTCGTACAGCGGGGCGAGCAGTTCCGCCTCCGCTTCGAGCAGGGGGGCCATCTCGGCCCAGTCGATGTCGTCGTGGTCGTGGCCGTGGCCGTGGCCGTGCTGGTGACCGTGGCCGTGGCCGTGCCGGGGTTCGTGGTCGTGGTGCGCCATGGGGGTCAGCCTCTCCGCTCGGATGCCGCCAGCCTGCGACGACGCACCGGGGAGGGGCAATCGATGTTGCCGCTTCCGCAAAGACCCGCCCGTCGGGGCGGGGGGGGTGCGGCGGTGCGCCGGGGCCGGACCTGGCCGGCCCGGTCCCGGCGTACCGCGGTCAGCCCGTCACGGCAGCGGCGGGTAGGCGTTCTTCATCAGCTCCTGGAACTGGGCGGAGAACCAGTGCCCGGAGACGGGGGCGTCGGGCAGCGCCCCCGACATGTTGCCGTTGTTGCGCGGGTTACCGGTGTACGTGGGGTCGCACATCCGGTCGAAGCCCTTGCCCTCGTCGTTGTCGATGGGCTCGCTCGACCCGTCGGACTCGCCCGGGGGCTTCATCCACACGTAGGCGTCGATCCCGGCCTCCGGGGAGGCCTGGGGCCGCTCGCCGAGGCCCGCGCCCGACTGGTTGCACCAGTTGCCGAGGTGGATCCGGCGGTCGTAGCGGCCGCCGTCGACGTAGGTGTCCACGCTGGTGGTGGCGCCGGGTCCGGTGGGCCGCTCGGTGCCGCCCCAGCCGTTGCGGGAGGTGTCGATCAGCATGCCGATGTCCGAGTCGAAGCCGATCGAGACCAGTTCCCCGCGCAGTGCCTGGGCGTAGGAGAGCTCGTCGGTGTAGCGGTTCCAGTCGACCCACTTCGACTCGCGCACCGACTTGCCGGCCACGTTGTCGCCGATGGAGAAGTTCTCCTCCTTCAGGGCGCTGTAGTTGGCCGTGTTGGCGATGAAGCCGTGCACGTCGGCGACGGTGGCGCCCTCGGCGTTCGCGGCCTGCCGGAACAGTTCCGCGGAGGCGCCGAAGTTGTCGTCCCAGCCCAGCCAGCCGTGGTGGCCGGCGTCCACGTAGTTGTAGACGTTGGGCGCGTCGCCGAGCTTGTTCAGGGCGTAGCCGACGCCCTTCACGTAGTTGCCGTTGGCCTTCATGACGTCGCAGTTCTCCGTGGCGGTGGGCCTCGGGGTGACGTTGGTGACCAGGTTGGGCAGGGAGTCGATCTCGACCGTGGTGACGATCCGCAGGCCGGCGTACTTCGGGTCGGAGAGGATCTCCGCGATCGGGTCGATGTACTCGCTCTTGTAGCGGTCGATCTCCGTCGGGCCGAGCTCGCCGTTGGAGGCGAGGGCGGCGCAGTCGCGGCCGGGCAGGTTGTAGATGACGACCTGGAAGACGAGTTCGCCGGAGCCCTTCTGCTCCAGTGCCTCGTCGAGGTGGTCGCGCAGGCCCATCTTGCCGTTGGCGCCGCTGATGGCCGCGATGCGGTCCATCCAGACACCGGTGGGCTGGTCGGCGATGCGGTCGCCGCCCGGCTCGGCGGCGGCGTTCGCGGACCACTCGGGGTTCACGTACACCTGGGCGCCGTCGTAGGGGTTGTCGACCCGCTCCCCCTCGGGCGGGTCGGTCGGGTCGGGCGGATCGGTCGGGCCGCCGGAGTCGACGTTGCAGGTGACGCCGTCGAGGGTGAAGGTGGCGGGGACCGCGTTGCTGCCGCTGTAGGTGCCCTGGAAGCCGAAGGTGGCCGAACCTCCGGTGGCGAGCGTCCCGTTGTAGGACTCGTTGGCGGCGGTGACGTTCGCGCCGGACTGGGTGACCTTGGCGTTCCAGCCGCTGGTGACCCTCTGGTTGCCGGCGTAGGACCACTTCACCGTCCACGACGACTTCGCGGCACCGTTGTTGGTGACCTTCACGGACGCGGTGAATCCGGTGTCCCACTGGTTCTGCACCTGGTAGTCCACGGTGCAGGGGACGGCGGCCGCGCCGACGTCGCCGGGGGCGGCGGCGATCGCCGTTCCGGTGGCGCCTGCGACCAGCGCCGTGGCGGCGAGGAGCGCGGTTCTGGTGCGACTCATGGTGCGGGTTTCCTATCCGTAGGGGGCTGTCCTTCAGGGGCGCGCGCAGACGATCGCGCGGCCTGGTGCCTTACGGGTGGGGATGCCGTCCGGGCCGGCCGGGACGGGCCGGTGAGGCCGCCGGGGATGTTTCCGGGCAGCACGGACGACACACGGATCCCACGGGAGAGCGACCCCGCGTCAGGTGCTCCACAGGTGCACGGGGGTGGCTAAAAGTACTGAACGCGGGGGGTGGCGCATCGAGCGTCTCCTTGCAGCTCGGACGCGTCGTGACGGACGCGTCGACTGATGGAAGCGCTCCCACTGGTGCTCTTGAAGCTAGCGTCAAGTGACGGCGAAGAACAGAGGGTGTGCCGACTTTCGCCCGACTCTCGCCGTCGAATCTTTTCGATTCTCCACAAGGCTTGACCGCCCACCACCCCGTCTCCACTATGGGAGCGCTCCCACTGGTTCAAGGCTTGTCATGTCCGAGTCGCAGGAGGAACCAGCACATGCATCCCCCACCCAGGAGACGCAGCGGCGTCCGGCGATGGTCAACGGCCGCCGCGGCGGCTCTGGCACTCCCGCTGACGATGCTCTCGACCGGCTCGACCCCCGCTCAGGCGGCCGCCGTGCAGTGCAGCGTCGACTACAGAACGAACGACTGGGGCTCCGGATTCACCGCCGAGCTGACCCTCACCAACCGCGGTGCGGACCCCATCGACGGCTGGACCCTGACGTACGGCTACACGGGCAACCAGAAGCTGGTGAACGGCTGGAACGGCAGCTGGTCGCAGTCCGGCTCGACCGTGACCGTGAAGAACGCCGGGTACAACGCCCGGATCGCCGCCGGCGCCGCCGTCACGACCGGCGGCCAGTTCACCTACAGCGGCGGCAACGCCGCCCCCACGTCCTTCGCCGTCAACGGCACCACCTGCGCCGGGGCGCACCAGCCGCCGATCACCGTGCTGACCAGCCCGCAGGCCGGCGCCGTCTACACGCGGGGCGAGACGGTCCCGCTCGCGGCCACCGCCGCGGCGGCCGACGACGCCACGATCACCGAGGTGGAGTTCTACGACGACACCGAGCTGCTGGGCACCGACACCAGCGCCCCCTTCACCCTGTCGGTCGCCGGCTTGACCGTGGGCAGTCATTCACTGGTGGCGAAGGCGTACGACAGCTTGGGCGCCTCCGCGAGTTCCACGCCGGTCGGGATCACGGTCGCCTCGGGGCCCGCCGTGGTCGCCTCCCCGTCCCAACTCGGCGTCCAGCAGGGCGAGTCGGGCACCTACGAGGTGAAGCTGTCCAAGCAGCCGAGCACCAACGTGACCGTCACGACGGCACGGGCGAGCGGCAACTCGGGCCTGTCGGTCTCCGCCGGCGCCTCGCTCACCTTCACCCCGGCGAACTGGAACACCGCGCAGACGGTGACGATCACCGCCGACGACTCCGGCAGCGGCACGGCCGTCTTCGAGTCCTCCGCGCCCGGCCACGCCGAGGCGGCGGTCACGGTGACGCAGCTGGGCGCGTCGAAGACGTACGACGCGCGCTTCCTGGAGCTGTACGGGAAGATCACCGACCCGGCCAACGGCTACTTCTCCCCCGAGGGCATCCCGTACCACTCGGTGGAGACGCTGATCGTCGAGGCGCCGGACCACGGTCACGAGACGACCTCGGAGGCGTACAGCTATCTGATCTGGCTCCAGGCGATGTACGGCAAGGTCACCGGTGACTGGTCGAGGTTCAACGAGGCCTGGGGGATCATGGAGCGGTACATGATCCCGACCCGTGCCGACCAGCCCACCAACTCCTTCTACAACGCCTCGAAGCCGGCCACCTACGCGCCCGAGCACGACACCCCGGACGAGTACCCCTCGCAGCTCGACACCGGTGTCTCGGTCGGCCCCGACCCGATCGCCGCCGAGCTGAAGAGCGCGTACGGCACGGACGACGTGTACGGCATGCACTGGATCCAGGACGTCGACAACGTGTACGGCTACGGCAACTCGCCCGGCAAGTGCGAGGCGGGCCCGGCGGACACCGGGCCGTCGTACATCAACACCTTCCAGCGCGGTCCGCAGGAGTCGGTGTGGGAGACCGTCCCGCAGCCCACCTGCGACGCCTTCGAGTACGGCGGGACCAACGGCTATCTGGACCTGTTCACGAAGGACGCGTCCTACGCCGAGCAGTGGAAGTTCACCAACGCGCCGGACGCCGACGCCCGCGCGGTGCAGGCCGCCTACTGGGCGGACCTGTGGGCGAAGGACCAGGGCAAGGGTTCCCAGGTGTCCGCGACCGTCGCCAAGGCCGCGAAGATGGGCGACTACCTGCGCTACGCCATGTTCGACAAGTACTTCAAGAAGATCGGCGACTGCACCAGCCCGTCGTGCCCGGCCGGCACCGGCAAGGACGCCTCGCACTACCTGCTCTCCTGGTACTACGCCTGGGGCGGCGCGACCGACTCCTCGGCGGGCTGGGCCTGGCGCATCGGCTCCAGCCACGCGCACGGCGGCTACCAGAACCCGCTCGCCGCGTACGCGCTGAGCGAGTACGCGCCGCTGAAGCCGAAGTCGGCGACGGGCGCGGCGGACTGGGGCAAGTCGATGCAGCGGCAACTGGAGTTCTACCGCTGGCTGCAGTCCGACGAGGGGGCCATCGCGGGCGGCGCGACCAACAGCTGGGCGGGCCGGTACGCCGCCCCGCCGGCGGGCACGCCGACCTTCTACGGCATGCACTACGACGAGAAGCCGGTCTACCACGACCCGCCGTCGAACCAGTGGTTCGGCTTCCAGGCGTGGTCGATGGAGCGGGTGGCCGAGCTGTACCAGCAGACCGGCAACGCGCTCGCCAAGACGGTCCTCGACAAGTGGGTGGACTGGGCGCTGTCCGAGACCACGGTCAACCCTGACGGCACCTTCCTGATGCCGTCGACGCTGCGGTGGTCGGGCAAGCCCGACACCTGGAACGCGTCGTCCCCCGGCGCCAACGGCGGTCTGCACGTCACGGTCGCGGACTACACCAATGACGTCGGAGTGGCGGCGGCCTACGCCAAGACGCTGACGTACTACGCCGACCGCTCCGGTGACACGGAGGCGGCGGCCACGGCGAAGGCGCTGCTGGACGGCATGTGGGAGAACAACCAGGACGCGCTCGGCATCGCCGTTCCGGAGACCCGCGCCGACTACAACCGCTTCGACGACCCGGTGTACGTCCCCAGCGGCTGGAGCGGCACCATGCCGAACGGCGACACGATCGACTCGTCGTCGACGTTCGCGTCGATCCGGTCCTTCTACCAGGACGACCCCGCCTGGTCGAAGATCGAGAGCTACCTCGAGGGCGGCGCCGCGCCGACCTTCACGTACCACCGGTTCTGGGCCCAGGCCGACATCGCCCTGGCCATGGGCTCGTACGCGGAGCTGCTCGAATAGCCCCCGCGAAGCGCTCCGCGGGTCGGGCGGTTCTCCGGCTGCGGGCCGGTCGCGCAGTGCGCGGTGGGTACCGCTTCGTCCCGGTGGCGCTTGACGGCTCCGTGTACACGGCCCCGTCACAGGACGACGGGACCACCGACCGGGCGGCCCCACCCACGCGGGGGGCCGCCCGGTCCGCTTCGAGGGACACCGGCCCGGCCCGCTGAACCCCGCCCGTGGACAATGGTCACTCCACCCCACCGGCGACAGTGAGGAATCCCCAGGTGTCCGGCCGGATCATCTTCCTGAACGGCACGTCGAGTTCGGGAAAGTCCAGCATCGCGCAAGAACTGCTGCGCGTGCTGGACGAGCCGTACTTCCACATGCCCGTGGACTCCTTCCACGCCATGCGTTCACGCCGGCCGATCGCCCCGGACGACCTCCCCGACGTACTGCACCGCACGTGGCGGGGGTTCCACCGGGCGGTCGCCGGCATGGCCGCGGCGGGCAACAACGTGATCGTCGACCACGTACTGAGTGAGGAGTGGCGCCTGCGGGACTGTCTGGAGCTGTTCCCCGCCCCGGACGTCGTCCTGGTGGGAGTGCGCTGCTCGCTGGAGGAACTGCGCCGGCGCGAGCAGGCGCGGGGCGACCGCCCCGCCGGTCTCGCGGCCCGGCAGTTCGAGCAGGTCCACTCCCACGGCGTGTACGACATCGAATGCGACACGACGACGGCCGACGCGGCGGAGTGTGCCCGGCGGATCCGTGGTTTCCTGGCACGGCGGCCGGTTCCCACCGCGTTCGAGAGGCTTCGGGGCGGGATGGCGGAGGCCGGCCGGTGAGCGGGGCATCGCGTCGCTTGGCACTGCTCGGGGGTGGTTTCTCCACCGACGGTGACGGGCTGCTGGACGACTGGGTGCTCGGGCATGCGCGGAGGGCGCGGCCCAGGGTGTGCTTCGTGCCCACGGCCAGTGGGGACGCCCCCGCCTACGCCGAGAAGTTCCTGACCGCGTTCGGGGAGCGGGACTGCGAGCCGTCCGTACTGTCCTTGTTCCGGCGGGAGTCGGACGACGAGGCGTTGCGGGACTTCCTGCTCGCCCAGGACGTCGTGTACGTCGGGGGCGGCAACACCGCCAACCTGCTGGCGGTCTGGCGGGTGCACGGGGTGGACCGGCTGATGCGGGAGGCGTACGAGGGCGGGACGCTGATGTGCGGGATCAGTGCGGGCGCCAACTGCTGGGCCGAGGGGTCGCACACCGACTCCTTCGGTCCGTTGACGTATCTGCCCGACGGGCTGGGGCTGTTGGCGGGCTCGGTGTGTCCGCACTACGACAGTGAGCCCGGCCGCCGGGACTCCTACCGGGCGGCCGTCGCGGGCGGCAGGCTGCCCGCCGGGTGGGCCGTGGAGGACGGGGTGGGTGCCCTGTTCACGGACGGCCGGCTCACGGAAGCGGTGACGCGGACGCCGGGGGCGCGTCTGCACCGGGTGGAGGCGGGCAGGGGCGCCGACGCCGTCGAACAGGCGGTGGCGTGCCGTTCGCTCGGACGGTGACGTCCCCGGGTCCGGCCCTCAGGCGCCGGCGAGTGGCGGCCTGCGGTACGCCCGGAGGGTGAACACCGGGTCGGGGCGGGGGCGTTCCTGGTCGGGCAGCGCGGCCAGGCGGGCGGCGAAGGTTTCGGCGAGAGGCTGCCCGGGAGGCAGGGTGACGAACCAGCCGCGCCGCAGGTCCGCGACGGTGCGCCGGGGGCTGCGCCCCTGACCGTGTCCCCGGAAGCGGGCCTCCCCCGCCGGGAGCAGGCCGTGCGCCGTGGCACTGGCGTCGACGGCGGCGGAGGCGTCGGACACCGGGCTGGGCGGGCGGGCGGCGAGGACCGCGTCGATGTCGCTGCCGACGTTGTGGGAGGCGCCCTTGTCGACGGTGGTGACGTACACCCCGCCGGGCCGCAGCACACGGGCGCACTCGCCGACCACCTCCCGTACGCCCTCGGGGCCGGACACGAGGTGCAGCAGCCACACGCTGACCACGGCGTCGAACCGGGCGTCGCCGAAGGGCAGCCGGCGGCTGTCCGCGCGAACCACGGCGCCCGGCAGCCGGGCCGCGGCCCGGCGCGTCATCGACGGGGCCAGGTCGACACCCGTGACCCGCAGACCGGGGCGGGCGGCCGGGAACCGCCGGGTCACGATGCCGGTGCCGCAGGCCACGTCCAGCAGGTCCCGCGCACCGCCCGGTACGAGGCTCAGCACGGCCTCGGCGGCGGCCGCCGCCCGGGGCTCACCGCCGCGCAGGACGTCGTACCGTTCCGCTTCCTCGTCGTAGTCCAGCACGCGCCTCAGTGTGCACCGTGTCCGGGCGCCAGGTCCTCCACCCTGCGGGCGAGATCGAAGTCCTTGGCGGTGACGGTGCCACCCGCGCTGTGGGTGTGCACGGACAGGGACACGGTGTCGTAGCCGAGGGTGAGGTCGGAGTGGTGGTCCAGCTCCTCCTGCACCTGGGCGATGTGGACGACCATCGCGGTCGCCGCGAAGTGCGAGCCGAGCCGGTAGGAGCGGCTGAGGCGGCCCTCGTCGAGGGACCAGCCCGGCAGCTCCGCCAGCCGGTCCTCGATCTCCTTCTGCGACAGCGGTTCGACGGGCATGGGCTGCGCTCCTTCGCCGGGTCCGGTTCTCCTGCGGGACTCCCAGGCTGCCACAGGAGGGCCCCCGGGGCCCTGGTCACGGGGGCGTGGCTCCCCGGTTCGGCCGCTTCTCGACTACCGTCCTGTCATGACCACAGTCCCGTCCCGAGCCGCCTCCGCCGACGGCGTGGGCCCGCTGCTGCGCGCCTGGCGGGAGCAGCGGCGGGTCAGCCAGCTGGAGCTGGCCCTGCGCGCCGACTCCTCCGCGCGGCACATCAGCTTCATCGAGACCGGCCGCTCCCGGCCCAGCGAGGAGATGGTGCTGCGGCTGGCCGAGCGGCTGGACGTGCCGATGCGGGAGCGCAACGCGCTGCTGCTGGCGGCCGGTTACGCGCCCCGGTTCCCGCACACCCCGCTGGACGATCCTGCGCTGGACGCGCTGCGGGACGGCATCGAGCGGCTGATCGGCGGCTTCGAGCCGTACCCGGCGCTGGTGGTGGACGCGATGTACGACGTGGTGGCGGCCAACCGCGGGGTCATGATGCTGTTCGACGGGGTGCCCGAGTCGCTGCTGACGCCGCCGCTGAACGCGGTGCGGCTGACCCTGCACCCGCGGGGGCTGGCGCCGCGGATCGTGAATCTGCGGGAGTGGCGAGGCCATCTGCTGGAGCAGATGCGCCGGCACATCGCGCTGCGCCGCTCCGCACCGCTGCGGGAACTGTACGAGGAGGTCTCGGCCTATCCGGTCCCGGACACCGGCGGGCGGTCCCCGAAGGAACCGGAGGAAGCCGAGGAGCCGGTGGCGTACTTCGCGCTGCCGTTGGTCGTCGAGCACGAGGGGCGCAGGCTGTCCTTCGTGTCGTCGATCTCGACCTTCAACACACCGATGGACGTGACCGTCGCCGAGCTGGCCGTGGAGACGCTGCTCCCGGCGGATCCGGCGACGGCCAAGTACCTTCAGTCCTGGTTGAGTTGACGCTCCCTCAGGGCGGTGTGCTGGAGTACGGCGAACCCCGCCACGGTCAGCGCCTGCAGGACCGTCCACACGGCGCCCGCCGTGGTCGGGGTGAGCCACAGCGCGAGGGCGGCGAGACTGAGCGCCGTCCAGGCGAGGTTGGCCTCGACGACGATCCGTACACCGGCCGCCGGCGGATGCGGCCGGGCGGCCAGCAGGCCCACGCCGGCCGCGTACACCGCGAGGAACGCGCCGAGCGCGAGCAGGAGGCCCTGGCCGGCGCCGAGGAAGCGTCCGAGCGGGCCGGAGAGAGCGAGGTAGGCGAGCGCGTTGGCGCCGGTCACCGCGGCGTCGAGGGCGAGGAAGCGGCGCAGCATCCGCTGCGGCTCCACGGTCCGGGCGAGCACGGCGAGCTGGGGCGCGGACATGATGAATCATCCTCCGTCGGGTTCGGGTCGGGGCGGTTGGTGCCGGGGCCCGGGCCGGAGTGCGCCGGCCCGGGACCCGGTGCGTCCACGATCCCGCGGAGGCCGGGCCGGGTCGATTACCCGCCGGGTAATGAGGCGTGGGGAGCATCGAAACAGGGCGGTTTCCCGCGGCTCGTGAGAGTGTCGGAGGAACATGACAGACTGAGCGCATGCCCGGGCGCGTTGGGGAGGCGTGGCGTTGAGTGAGCGGCGGGCCGCACCGACCGTGGGCCAGGTGGTTCTGGGAAGGCGGCTGTACGAGCTGCGGGAGGCCGCCGGCCTCTCGCGGGAGGAGGCGGCCCGGATCCTGCGGGTGGCTCCGGCGACCGTGCGGCGGATGGAGAACGCCGAGGTCGCGCTGAAGATTCCGTACGTCCAGCTGCTGCTGACCGCGTACGGGGTGCCCGACAGCGAGTCCGTGGCCTTCGTGGAGCTCGCCGAGGAGGCGAACCGGCCGGGCTGGTGGCAGCGGTACCACGACGTGCTGCCCGAGTGGTTCAGCCTGTACGTGAGTCTGGAGGGCGCCGCCCGGATCATCCGCTCCTACGAACCGCACTTCGTGCCGGGGCTGCTGCAGACGGAGGACTACGCGCGCGCCGTCATGGAGGCCGGCACGATCGGCACCGCGGGAACGGAGGCCGTCGAGCGGCATGTGTCGCTGCGCATGGAGCGCCAGCGGCTGCTGGAGCGGGCCGACCCGCCGCACCTGTGGGTGCTGATGGAGGAGACGGTGCTGCGGCGCCCGGTCGGCGTCGACGGCCGGGTGATGCGCGACCAGCTCGACAAGCTGCTCGAATACTCCGAGCGGGACCGGATCACCCTGCAGGTCGCCGAGTTCGCCGACGGGCCGCACCCGGGCACGTACGCGCCGTTCTCCCTGTTCCGCTTCGCCGAGCCGGAGCTGCCGGACATGGTGTTCACCGAGTATCTGACCGGGGCGCTGTATCTGGACTCCCGCAAGGAGGTCTCGGTGCACCTGGAGGTGCTGGACCACATGACGGCGCGGGCGGCCTCGACCCAGCGCACCGAGAAACTGCTGCGGGAGTGCCGCGAGCACTACTGAGACAGGGCGCGGACGGGTCTCAGGCCGCGCCGTCCCGGCGCCCGCCGCTGTCGCCGGTGTCCCTGTCGTCGTCCACGATCTCCGCGTCGACGACGCCCTCCTCCTCCTGCGGTGCGGTGTCCTGTTCGGTGCCCCCGGTGGGCGGCGGGGACTGCGCGTACATCGCCTGGCCCATCTTCTGGCTCACCGCGGCGAGCTTCTCCACCCCGGTGCGCAGCTCGGCCGTGTCGGTGGCCTCCCGCTCCAGCAGCTGCTTCAGCTCCGCGACGGCCGACTCGACCTCCGACTTGGTGTCGCCGGGCACCCGGTCGCCGTTCTCCGCCAGGAACCTCTCGGTCTGGTAGACGAGTTGCTCGGCCTGGTTGCGGGTCTCGGCGGTCTCACGGCGCCTGCGGTCCTCCTCCGCGTACTCCTCCGCCTCCCGCATCATCCGGTCGATGTCGTCCTTGGGCAGCGCGGAGCCGCCGGTGACGGTCATCTTCTGCTCACGGCCGGTGGCGAGGTCCTTGGCGGAGACGTGCATGATGCCGTTGGCGTCGATGTCGAAGGCCACCTCGATCTGCGGGATGCCGCGCGGGGCCGGCGGCAGGCCGGTGAGGTCGAAGACGCCGAGCTTCTTGTTGTACGCGGCGATCTCGCGTTCGCCCTGGTAGACCTGGATGCCGACCGAGGGCTGGTTGTCGACGGCGGTGGTGAAGATCTCCGAACGGCGGGTGGGAATCGTGGTGTTGCGCTCGATCAGCTTGGTCATGATGCCGCCCTTGGTCTCGATGCCCAGGGACAGCGGGGTGACGTCGAGCAGCAGGACGTCCTTGACGTCGCCGCGGATGACACCGGCCTGGAGCGCGGCGCCGAGGGCCACGACCTCGTCGGGGTTGACGCCCTTGTGCGGCTCCTTGCCGGTGAGTTCACGGACCAGGTCGGTGACGGCGGGCATCCGGGTGGAGCCGCCGACGAGGATGACGTGGTCGACCGCGGAGAGCTTCACACCGGCGTCCTTGACGGCCTGGTGGAAGGGCTTCTTGCAGCGCTCCAGCAGATCCTCGGTGAGTTCCTGGAACTGGGCGCGGGTGAGCTTCTCGTCGAGGTGGAGGGGGCCTTCGGCGGAGGCGGTGATGTAGGGCAGGTTGATGGTGGTCTCGGTCGACGACGACAGCTCGATCTTCGCCTTCTCGGCGGCCTCCCGCAGCCGCTGCACCGCCATCCTGTCCTGGGCCAGGTCGACGCCGTACTGCCCCTTGAAGCGTTTGGCGAGGTACTCGACGACGCGCTGGTCCCAGTCGTCGCCGCCGAGGTGGGTGTCGCCGTTGGTGGCCTTCACCTCGATGACGCCCTCGCCCATGTCGAGCAGCGACACGTCGAAGGTGCCGCCGCCCAGGTCGAACACGAGGACGGTCTGGTCGTTCTCCTTGTCCAGGCCGTACGCCAGGGCCGCCGCCGTGGGCTCGTTGATGATCCGCAGCACCTTGAGGCCGGCGATCTCCCCGGCCTCCTTGGTGGCCTGCCGCTGCGTGTCGTCGAAGTACGCCGGTACGGTGATGACGGCGTCGGTGACGTCCTCGCCGAGGTACGACTCGGCGTCCCGGCGCAGTTTCTGCAGCACCCGGGCGGACAGTTCCTGCGCCGTGTAGCGCGTACCGTCGACGGAGCCGTGTTCGGGGAAGCGCCACTGGGCGTCGCCCATGTACCGCTTGACCGAGCGGGCGGTGCGGTCGACGTTGGTCACCGCCTGCCGTTTGGCGACCTCGCCGACGAGCACCTCGCCGTTCTTGGCGAAGGCCACCACCGAGGGCGTGGTGCGCGCGCCCTCCGCGTTGGCGATGACGGTGGGCTCACCGCCCTCCAGCACGGCCACCACCGAGTTCGTGGTTCCCAGGTCGATTCCGACGGCACGTCCCATCGCTGTCCCCTTCCGCCAGGGCACCTCTGTGGACTTTCGGCTCTTCCAGCACAAAACTTGAGCGCCCTGTTGTCAATGGTTTGAACGGGTGGTCGTCAACGAGGGGTGCGGGCGCCGGTGTGCCCGCGCAGTTCCACGGCGCGGCGGGGACGGTCCGTGATCAGCACGTCCACGCGCGGGTCGCCGAGGAAGCCGCGCAGCGCCGCGTCCTCGTTGACGGTCCACACCATGGTGAACAGTCTGTTACGCGCGGCCTCGCGCAGCACGGTGGCGCGGGCCAGACGCTGGTGCACGGCTACCCCGTGGGCGCCGCAGGCACGCACCCGGCGCATGGGCAGCAGTTCGCTGATCCGGGTGGCCACCAGACGGCGCCGGCCGACGTCCTTGCCGTCGCGGCCGAGGGACAGCACGGTGCGGACGCGCGGGTGGGCGGCGGTGATGGCGGCGACGGACCGGTCCTCCAGGGTGGTGGCGACGCATCCGTCCGCGCCGAGCAGGGCGACCGCGCGGTCGATCAGCTCCCGCTCGTGGCCGGTCTCCTTCAGGTCCAGATGGGCGACGAGCCTCCCCGCGACCAGCTCCATCACCTCCTCCACGGCCGGCACGGGGTGTCCGGCGCGCGCGTTCAGCTCGGCGTGGGTCAGCGTGGACAGCGGCGGGCCGGTGCCGGCCGCCCGGGGGTCGTGGTGGACGACGAAGACGCCGTCGGCGGTGCGCCGGACGTCGAGCTCGACGTACTCCGCGCCGGAGGCGAGGGCGTCCTCGTACGCCTCCCAGGTGGCCGGGGCGGCGCGCTCGGAGCCTCCCCGGTGGGCGGAGACGGCGGGGCGTGGCGTCATGGTGGTCGGCTCCCGGAGGGGGACGTGCCGCAGGCCGCCCCGGGTGGAGCGGCCTGCGGTGGCTCGACGGGGTGTGCCGGTCAGGCGAGCTTCGCCGTCAGGGTGATGTCGGTGCCCTTGAGCGCCTGGCTGACCGGGCAGTTCACCTTGGCGTCCTCGGCGGCGGCGAGGAATCCGGCCTCGTCCAGGCCGGGGACGGTGCCCTCGACGGTGAGATGGATGCCGGTGATGCCCTCACCGGGCACGAAAGTGACGTCGGCGGAGGTGGTCAGCTTGGTCGGCGGGTTGCCGGCCTTGTCGAGACCGTTGGACAGGGCCATGGAGAAGCAGCTGGAGTGCGCGGCGGCGATCAGCTCCTCGGGGCTGGTCCTCCCGTTCGCCTCCTCGGCACGCGACGCCCAGGTGACCGGCTGCTCGGCGATGCTGCCGGAGGAGTCGAAGGCGACGACCCCGCTGCCCTTGAAGAGACTGCCTTCCCAAACGGTGTGTGCGGAGCGCGTGGCTGCCATGACGCATCCTTTCGAAAATGTCCGGCCGTGTGTCCGGCGGTGCTCGGTCCGGGTGCCCGGATCACCGGGCACCCTCCCCCATCCGATCACATCACGGCTCAACTCACCCGGAAGACGGGCCCTCTCGCGGTGAACGGCAGCCGCGCGCCCTGCGGGATCAGGTACGCGTGCTCGCGCCGGACCCGCAGGACGTCGTCGCACCAGCCGTCGGTGATGACCAGGATCGGCGCGGTGGGCGGGAAGTCGTCGGCGCGCTGGAGGAGGTCGATGCCCGGCTGGAGCACGGTGCCGCCCCGGCCGTGCACCCGTACCCGGCCGGCGATGTCGGTGACCTGGACGTAGCCCGCGTCGTGCGGGGCCG
Organism: Streptomyces sp. NPDC030893; assembly: GCF_055571535.1. Taxonomy (NCBI): domain Bacteria; kingdom Bacillati; phylum Actinomycetota; class Actinomycetes; order Kitasatosporales; family Streptomycetaceae; genus Streptomyces; species Streptomyces sp. NPDC030893. The sequence continues at coordinate 223,420 of NZ_JBVIFC010000003.1, forward strand.
CGTCGCAGAACACCACGCGGGCGGCCGGTACGTCACGGGCCCCGGCGTAGGAGGCGATGGCACCGAGCGCCTTGCCGAGCAGGACCCGGTCCATGGAGCCGGAGGTGTCCAGGACCACGCCGAAGGTGCAGCGGGCGATCTCCTCCGGCGGGAAATGGCGTCCCGCGCGGGGGATGTCCGGGGTGGACGCCTGGCGGCGGGCGGGACGCGCGTACGACCGCAGCGGTTCGGGACTCGGTACGAACTCGTCGAACCAGCGGGCGAGGCGGGCGTCCCAGGGCAGCGGTGGATGGCTGAGCGCGCGGATCTCCTGGACCAGGCCGACGGGCAGGAGGCCGCGCTCCTGCCGGTCGTGCAGGTCCAGGCCCTGGGCGAGACCGCGGCGGTAGAAGCCGTCGAGGTCGACGTAGTCGCAGGGAGGGCCGAGGGGGGCGCCGAGCAGGTCGCCGAGTCCCTTGCCGCGCAGGGTGGAGAAGCGCCTCAGGCGGCGCGGGTCGCCGGCGACGCGGTCGTAGACCTCCTCGGCGGACAGTCCGGCGAGCTCCTTGTCGTACAGCAGGCCCTCGGGCATGGTGCCGACCCGCATCTCCGCCAGCCAGCCGTTGACGACGTAGTCGCAGGCGACGTTGAACAGGAACGGGTCGCGGGCGCCGCAGCGGTCGCCGTGGCGCAGGGCGGCGTGCAGCATCTCGTGGGCGAGCACGAACCGCCATTCCTCGTCGTCGAGCCGGCGCAGCGGGTTGACGTAGATCTCGCCGGCCTCGGCGTTGACGGCGGCGACGGAGATGCCGTGGGCGCGGGCCAGTTCGGCGTCGGCGACCAGGGTGATGCCGGCGGCGATGCCGCCGAGCAGCGGGTAGGAGGAGACGAACCAGCCGAGCGCCCGCTCCCAGGGGCGGCGCGGGACGGGCTTGCCGTCCAGGCTGTCGAGGCGGCCGGCCGCCATGTCCATCGCGGCGGACACGGTGCGGGTGAGGGCGGTGGCGAACGCGAGCTGGTGGTCGGGCGGCTGCCCGTACCAGCCGTACCACTCCTGGAGGAACAGGTCCGCCTCGCCGCCCGCCGTGCCGCAGCGCTCGTACACCGCCGGGACGCCGTCCCGGCGCCAGCGGGCGGCGAGCCGCTCCTCGTCGCCGTCGGGGTAGGCGGCGGGAAGGTGGTCGGGGGTCCTGCCGACGGGGAAGCCGAGCAGGAAGCGGTTGACGACCACGCAGCGGGCGGCGAGTTCGCAGCGGTCCGGCTGTTCGCGGGTGCCCGCGGCGGCCGGGACGTGGCCGAAGCCGAGGTGGAGGACGGCGTGCGCGAGGGCCCACGCCCAGGCCTCCGGGTCGGCCATGCGGTCCGGGTGGGCGTGCAGGACGGCCTCGGAGTCCACGCGGACCAGCCCGTCGCGGGGCGCGAGCTCGCAGTTCTCCCGGCGGCAGACGTCGAACTCGACGGCGGCCAGCGCGGGGTTGGCCCGCATCAGCCGCAGTCCCGCGTCGAACGCCTCCTGTGCGAGGTCGCGCTTCTTCGGGCCCTTCGCGCGGGCGCGGTTCACCGGCGCGCCTCCACCAGCCGGGGCATGTCCCGGGCCGCCTCGACGAGGAACCAGGACGGCAGCACCGGGTTTCCGTCGCCGTCGGAGGCGATGACGGTCTGGGCGACCTCGACGGAGATCTCGGCGAGCTGCACCAGCAGCGCCTTGGCGCGGTAGGCGGTCTGCCGGCCGTTCGCCGACATGTGCTCCTTGCTCGCGGGGAGTTCCTTGACGAGGCGTCCGCGGAAGGACTCGGCGAGGTAGTAGAGCAGGTCGCGGTCCTCGAGGCGGTGCGGCCAGCGGGCCTCGCCCTTGATGACCGCGTCGATCCCGAAGCGGCTGCGCACGATCTTGACGTAGCCGCAGAAGGCGGTGGCGTGCGCGGGGGTGAGCGTGCCGTGGGCGAGGACCTTCAGGGTGTTCTCGTCGAGGTCGTGGCCGAAGGAGTGCAGCGCGTCGGAGAGCATGTGCCAGGAGCGGGGGGTGGAGAACGGCTCCTCGGTCTTCGGCGGCTTGGACCACAGGTGGTCCGGGCGGTCGGTGAGGTGGTCGGTGATCCACGGGTGGATGCCGTTGTTCCCCGCCCAGACCAGCCAGTCCCGGGCGGACACCTCGAGGTGGACGTGGGTGAGGCGGTTGACCAGCGCGGAGGCGATGGGGCGGGCGAGCGCGTTGTCGGTGGCGCGGTTGCCGGCGCCGATGACGATGGAGCCCTTGGGCAGCTCGTAGTCGCCGATCCGGCGGTCCAGGATCAGCGAGTAGAACGCCTTCTGCACATCGGGGGTGGCCGCGTTGAGCTCGTCCAGGAACAGGCAGTAGGGCTCGTCGCGGGCGATCGCCTCCGGCGGGCAGAACACCGAGCGGCCGTCGCGGATCTGCGGGACGCCGATCAGGTCCTCCGGGGCGAGCTGGGTGCCCAGCAGACTCACGCACTCCAGCCCCAGCGACTCGGCGAACTCCCTGACCAGGGAGGACTTTCCGATACCGGGCGCCCCCCAGAGGAACACCGGCCGCACGGTGGCCAGGCCGAGCAGCAGCTCGGGGACGCGGGAGGGGGTGACGGTGACGGCTGCCTGCACGCAGTGGCTCCAGAGGGTCGGGCGGGAGGTCGGACGGTGCGCGCCGGTCGCCGGCGTCGGGCCGGAGCACTCGGGCCGGGGCGGGCACCGGAACCAGTGAACTGTGCCCCACGGAGGCGGGGCAACGCGTTTTCCGCGGCGTCAGCCCCGCCGGGCACGGTCGAGCGTCTCGGGCACCCAGTCGTGGAACACCAGGCGCGGGAAGAGCCCGCCGCCGGTACGGAAGGGGAACGAGAAGCCGGGCGCCAGTGGCAGCTCCCGGTGGGCCACACGGACGTGGACCCGCGTGTCCGGGGCGAACCGGGGTGAACCGAAGGGGCCGATCCGGTTGATCCTCGCGTGGATCCGGTCGCCGTACACCAGGGCGGCGCAGCCGTGCTCCCGGGCCCTGGCCGCCGGGACGCCCCGCTCCCAGCGGTGGAACTCGTCGAGGTACCCGTACCCGGCCAGCTCCCGCAGGCCGGTCCGCTCCGTGCGGGCCCCGCCCCGGCCGTCGAGGACCACCATGAGCTGGGGGACGCCCCCGCGGCGGCTCCAGCGGTCGGGGAGGTCCGCGACGACGCGCTCCAGGACGCACAGGACGTCCGCGCGCACCGCCGGGTCCAGTTTCCGCAACTCGTCCAGGGTGTACGCGGCGGCCCGGTTCATCGGGCCATCGTGCGCGACGGCCCCCCGGCGCGGCAACGGCGGGGTCAGGCCGCGCGCTTGTGTCCCGCGGCTCCGGGCCGTTCCGCGTCGTCCGATTCCGTCAGCCAGCGGCGCAGCACCCGGTGGATCTGCTCGGCTCCGGCGAGTTCCGTGCCGTCGGCGACGGGCGGGGTCAGGGCGAGCGGGGACAGCAGGAAGGGGCGGGACTGGGCGCCGCCGAGGCCGCCGTGGGAGCCGATCTGCTCCTCGAACGCCAGCACCTCGCCGTCCGCCGGGTCGTGGAACGAGTTGACCATGATGTCGGCGGTGTGCGGGAACGTGTGGGTGCGGCGTACGACGTCGGCGGCGCCGGGGCCGAAGGCGGCCAGCGGACCGGGGTCGGCGTCCAGCTCGTCCAGGGGTATCTCCGCGCCGTACGCGCCGAGCACGACCCCGCCGTGGCGTTCGCTGCGGACGAGGAGGAAGCCGATGCCGGGGTGGTTGGCGAGGGTCGCCAGCAGGGCGGGGTGCCGGGCGTCGATCTCCTCCTTGGTCATCCGGTGCGGCACGTCCGGGAAGGAGACCAGGCCCAGGTTGCCGGAGGCGAGCACGATCGGCTCCGAGCCGCGGGAGGGGCGGTAGTGCTCGATGCCCTCCTCGACGGGGATGCGCAGCGCGGCCCGGACCGCCGCGCGGGCCTCGGCGCCGCTGTGGGTGCGCCGGGCGCGGCGCGGCACGGGCAGTCCGCAGCCGGCCCGCACCAGGTCGCCGAGGGTGAGGCCGTAGCGGGAGCGGAAGGTCTCGCCGGGGCTCTGCCCGTGGTCGGAGAGGACGACGATGCGGTAGGGGCGGGGGGCGTGCTCGGCGACGTTCTCGATCAGGGCGAGGGAGCGGTCGAGGCGCTGGAGGACCTTCTCGGTGTCGCGGCCGGTGGGCCCGGAGTGGTGGGCGACCTCGTCGTAGGCCACCAGGTCGGCGTAGACGGCGGTGCGGCCGGCCAGCAGGTCGCCCATGACGGCGGCGACGACCACGTCCCGTTCGACGACGGTCGCGAAGGCCCGTACGAACGGGTAGAGCCCGCCGCGCGAGACGCGCGGGCGCTGTTTGCGCAGCCGCGCCCGGGTGGACTGGCCGATCTCCCGGCCCACCTCGGCGGCGAAGGACAGGGCGGTGCGCACCGCGTTGGCGGGGTCGGAGAAGTACGCGAAGTAGCCCGCGCGGGAGCGGGCCGCGGGATTCCGCCGGCGGGTGGCGATGGACAGCACCAGCGCCTGCTCGTCGGCGCCTCCGCTGAACAGGTTGCCGCGGCTGGCGCCGTCCCTGGCGAGCAGTCCGGCGTGCCCCGCGTACTCGATGGCGCGGGCCTGGAGCTCGGCGGCGCTGGTGGGCCGGTTGCAGACCATGACCTCGCGGCGGGCCTTCTCGTACCAGCGGAAGGCGGGGACGTCGTGGTTGCTGCCGTGCAGGATGCCGAGCTGGCTGGCACCGGTCTGGCTGGACCAGTCGGTGCGCCAGGGAGTGAGGCGGTGCGTGGGGTGGTCGCCGTCGGTGCCCGTGCCGAGCCAGCGGGCGACGGTCGGCATCAGGCCCTTGTCCACGGCGTCGAGGAGCACCTCGTGGCCGACGCCGTCGAGCTGGAGGAAGACCGTGCCGGGGGTGGCCGGGCAGGGCGGGGTGGAGCGCCGTCTGCGGTGGGCGAGCCGGTAGAGGCGGCGGCGGTAGGCGTCGTCGTCGCGTACGGCGAGGGCGGCGCCCGTGGCCGAGGCGACGGCGGACATGACCGCGGCGACCACGACCGCCGTCTCCGGCGCGGCCGCACCCCGTTCGACGGGGTTGACGTACAGGGCCACCCAGAGCAGGGCGCCGTTGAGGAAGAACACCAGCAGGCCGAGGACGAGCGCCGGTACGAGCAGCAGCAGCCGCACCAGCAGTGGCCAGACCAGGGCGGACAGCAGACCGAAGGCGCCGGCGCCGAGGGCGGCGGTGACCGCGATGTCGGTGGCGCTGTCGCCGTCGGCCGAGCGCAGCCGGAAGTCCGGGAGGATCCCCGCGAGCAGCAGCATGGTGAGCGTGGAGACCGCCCACACGGTCACGCTCCGCCCGATCTGACTGGCGATCCGTCGCCACCGCCCGCCGCCCACGCCCCGCACACCTCACCGTCCCGGCCGGTCCCGGCCTCCGTCCACCCTGTCACAACGGCCGGAGCAGGCGTTTTGTCCCCGGACGCCCGGGCCGCCGGTACCTCAGCGGCCGTCGTAGCCCGCGGTCGGCATCGACAGCCTGCGGTGCACCCGCGCCTTCATCGCCGCGTCGTACGAGGGTTCCGCGCCGCCCACGGTCTCCACGCGCACCCCGCGCCGCGCGCACTCGGCGGTGAACTCCGCGGCGGAGGACAGCGCCCGCTCGAGTACCCGCAGGCTGGGCACCACGAACAGGTCGGCGCCGGGCCGCACCCCCTCCCACAGCAGGCAGTGGTCGGGGCGCAGCCCCCGCACGAGCAGTTCCCGCGCCACCACGTAGCCCTGTTCGGCGGCCCAGCGGGCGCACATGGCGTACTGGCTGCGGGAGTCCACCAGGAAGGGATCGGTGTCCAGTTCCTCCAGCGGTGTCAGACTCGCGATCGCCGTCACCCGCACCGGCCCCATGGCGTCCCCCCTCGGATTTCGCCGCCGACCCTACTCCTGCACGTAGGCTTCGGGGAGTCGCGCGAGGGAGGCGAAGAAGTGCCGGTGGAGGTCACGTGGTGGGGTCACGCCACCTGCACGGTCGAGGACTCGCACACGCGCGTGCTCACCGATCCGCTGTTCGCGCGCCGGCTCGCGCATCTGCGGCGCCGGCGCGGCGCGGTGCCGCCCGCCGAGGCCCGCCGCGCGGACGCGGTCCTCGTCTCCCATCTGCACGCCGACCATCTGCATGTGCCGTCGCTGGCCCTGCTCGCCCCGGGCACGCGCCTGCTCGTGCCCCGGGGCGCACCACGTGCGGTGCCGGGGCTGCGCCGGCTCACGCATCTCCGCGTGAGCGAGATGGCGCCCGGCGAGTCGACCGAGGTCGGCCCTCTGGTGGTGCGGGCCGTGCCCGCGCTGCACGACGGGCGGCGGCTGCCGGTCGGACCGCACCGTGCCCCGGCCCTCGGTTACGTCGTGGAGGGCGAGGCACGGTCGTACTTCGCCGGGGACACCGGGCTGTTCGAGGGGATGGCCAAGGAGGTGGGGCCGGTCGACGTGGCGCTGCTGCCGGTGGGCGGCTGGGGACCGTACCTCGGGCAGGGGCATCTGGACGCGGGGCGGGCCGCCGAGGCGCTGTCCCTGCTGGGTGCGCCCAGCGCGGTGCCGGTGCACTACGGCACGTACTGGCCGATCGGGATGGACGCGGTGCGCCCGCACGAGTTCCACGCGCCGGGGCACGAGTTCGAGCGGCTGGCGGCCCGGCACGCCCCCGGGGTGGCCGTGCACCGGCTGGGGCACGGGGAGAGCGTGCGCCTGGGGGTCTCTCGGTGATCCTTCCCGCCGCGGTGGTCCAGGCGGCCGGCGCGTCCCTGCCGTCGGCGGCCGCGCTGGCGGCCCTGCCGGTCGTGGCGCCCGACGCGACCCAGCAGGCCGTCGGCTATCCCTCGCTGTTCCTGCTGGTGCTGATCGGGGCGCTGGTGCCGGTGGTGCCGACGGGGGCGCTGGTGAGCTCGGCGGCCGTGGTCGCCTTCCACCGGGCGGCACCGTTCTCGATGGCGCTGCTGCTCGTCACGGCGTCGCTGGCCGCGTTCCTCGGGGACATGGCGCTGTACTGGCTGGGGCGGCGCGGGATGAAGTCGCGCAGCGGCTCGCGCTGGCTGGAGGAGATCCGCCGGCGGGCCCCGGAGGACCGGCTGAAGCAGGCGCAGCAGAAGCTCGCCGACCACGGGGTGGCCGTGCTGGTGCTGTCCCGGCTGGTGCCCGCCGGGCGGCTGCCGGTGATGATGGCCTGTCTGCTCGCGAAGTGGCCGATGCGCCGCTTCGTACGGGGCAACCTCCCGGCGTGTGTGGCCTGGGCGGCGACGTACCAGCTGATCGGCGTCCTCGGTGGGTCGCTGTTCAAGGAGCCGTGGGAAGGCGTCCTCGCGGCGATCGTGCTGACCCTGCTGATCAGCGCGGCCCCGGGCATGTGGCGGCGGCTGCGGGGGACGACGGCGGGCTGAGCACGGTCGGCGACTGCGGATCCGTCGGGGCCGGTCGCGCAGTTCCCCGCGCCCCTCGCGCGGGGGGTGCCGGGAGGGTGGGCGCGGTGGGGTTCGGGTCAGTCCAGGATGCGGGAGGCGCCCACCGGCAGGTCCCACAGGTTCTCGCGCGGCAGGCCCGCCCTCTCCCAGGCGGCGCGGACGCGGAGCAGGGGCTCCAGGACCGGTTCCGCGGAGAGGACGAAGGTGCCCCAGTGCATGGGGGCCATGCGGCGGGCGCCGAGGTCCTGGGCGGCGCGGACCGCTTCCTCCGGGTCGCAGTGGACGTCGGCCAGCCACCAGCGGGGGTCGTAGGCGCCGATGGGCAGCAGGGCGAGGTCGATGCCGGGGTAGCGGCGGCCGATGCGGGAGAACCAGTGGCCGTAGCCGGTGTCGCCGGCGAAGTGGACGCGCCGGCCCTCGGGGTCGGTGAGCACCCAGCCGCCCCACAGGGAGCGGCAGGTGTCGGTGAGGGTGCGCTTGGACCAGTGGTGGGCCGGTACGAAGTCGAAGCGCACGCCGTCCAGTTCGGCGGCCTCCCACCAGTCGAGCTCGGTGACCCGGGTGAACCTGCGGCGGTGGAACCAGCGGCCGAGCCCGGCCGGGACGAACACCGGGGTGTCGCGCGGGAGCCGGCGCAGGGTGGGGGCGTCCAGGTGGTCGTAGTGGTTGTGGCTGATGACGACCGCGTCCACGCGGGGCAGCGCCTCCCAGGCGACGCCGACGGGGGTGACCCGGGCGGGGGTGCCGAGGATGCGGCGGGACCAGACGGGGTCGGTGAGCACGGTGAGCCCGCCGATCCGCAGGACCCAGCTGGCGTGGCCCGCCCAGGTGACGGCGACGGTGCGGGCGTCCACGCGGGGCAACGGGCCGGGCTCGTACGGCAGCCGGGGGATGTCCGCGAGACCGTCAGGGGTGGGGCGTACGGCGCCCTCGCGGGCGAAGCGGGCGAGGGCCCTGAGGCCGGGGAGCGGGGCGGTCAGCCGGTCGTGGAAGGCGCGCGGCCACACCCGGTGTTCGGCGAGCGGGCGGGGCTCGGCCAGTGGGGGGTACGGCGGCGCGGCGGACGACGGGGGGCCGGAGTCCGATGCGGATCCGCCGGGGGGTGTGGTCGTGCGGGTCCGCCGCGTCGGCCCGGGCCGCCGCGTCATCGGGGGGACTCCCCTCGCCGGGCCGCGTCACGGAGATCGCCGAAGACCGCCGTCAGATGGCTCAGCGCGCGTCGCACGTGAGGCAGCTCCAGCGGCTCGGACGAGCGCAGGCATTCCGCGCGCAGGTCGGCGGTGTCGCCCAGCAGGGGTGCGGTGGACAGCCGTACGCGCGGTGCTTCGAGCTCGTCGCCGAAACGGTGACCGCCCGGGGCGGGCATGCCGAGCCGGGTGGTGAGGAAGTCCTCCAGTTCCTGGGCGTCCCCGACCCCGTGCGCGGTGAGCGCGGGCACCAGCGGTGTGAGGTCCACGTACAGGTGGCGGCCGCAGCACGGGGGCCGGGACACGGCTCCGGCGTCGACCACGGCACGGTGCGCGGCGGCGGCCAGGCGCGCGTGCAGGCGTACGGAGTCGGCGACACGCGCGGTGACCGGTTCGGGCTCGGACAGCGCGTACGCCGCCGCGGCGGCCACGGGTGCGGCGACCCGCGCGTCGAGCGCGGTGAGCGCGTCGAGCACCCGCGCGTGCAGCGCCTCGCCCTGCTCGCCGGCCGGGAAGCGGGCCACGGCGGCGGGCCAGCCGGGCGGGAGCAGCGCGCCGACCAGGTCGGTGACGACGGTGACCCGGTCGGGCAGCATCTCGGCGGGGCTGAGCAGCACGGTGTCGTGCGGGTCGTGCAGGGTGTCGCGCCAGGTCTCGTCGCTGACCAGGTGCAGTCCTTCGGCGACGGCGGCCTCGACGGTCTCGTGCAGCAGTTCGGGCGGGGCGACCGTGGCGGTGGGGTCGTCGGCGACGGAGAGCACCAGCAGACGCGGGTCGCCGCCCTCGGCGCGCAGCCGGCGGACGGTCTCCAGCAGGGCGTACGGGTCGGGCACGCCGCCGCTCTCGGCGGGGGTCGGCACGGAGAAGGCGGGTCTGCGCAGCAGCCGGGCGTAGGGCGCCCACCAGGCGGCGCAGGGTCGGGGCACCAGGACGTCGCCGCCGATGGCGGCGGTCAGGGCCACGAGCAGGGCGGGGGCCCCGGGTGCGACGGCCACCCGGTCGGGGGCGGCGGGCAGTCCGCGCCGGTCGCCGTAGCCGCAGGCCGCCTCCAGCAGGGCGGGGCCGCCGCCGACCGGCTCGGCGCCGGCCCGGGAGGCCGCCGCGGCCAGTACGGCGGACAGCTCGGGCAGCACGGGGAGTCCGTCCTCGGGGTCGGGCGGCCCGAAGCGGACGGGTCCGTGGCCTTCGGGGTCCGTCCGCCGCATGCCTGCCTCCGCTGTCCCTGGTGTGGGGGTGCCGTGCCCCGGCGTTCGCTCGTACCGCCCTCGGCCAGTCAGTACCCCGCGTGCCGCGAGGGATGTCACGCGTCCGCGCGGGTGGTCCGGTCCCGGTACACGCGGTGGGCGGCGGCGCCGAACGCGCCCGCGATCAGCAGGCCGCCTGCGGCCAGGGCGGGCATGGAGTCGGTGAAGGCGCCGCCTCCGCCGGCGTGGACGCCCTGGTGCGGCGGGGGCGCGGGGGGTGTGGCGGCGCAGGGGGCGCCCTTGGACGCGGTGGGCTTCGGCTCGACCGGCTTGGGTTCGACCGGCTTCGGTTCCAGCGGCTTGGGTCCCAGCGGCTTCGGTTCCAGCGCATCGGATGGGGCGGTTTCCGGCGCGACGGTCCTCGGATCCATGGCCCTTGGTTCCATGGCCTTCGATCCAGCGGCGGGGTCGGTGCCCGGCGGGGCGGGGATCCCGGCGTCCTCGGGGGCGGGGTCCGGGACGAGTCCGTCCGGGGCGGTGTCCTCCGGGACGAGCGCCTCCTCGTCGAGGGCCTCGTCCTCCAGCGCCTCTTCCCCGAGCGCCTCTTCCCCGAGCGCCTCCTCCCCGAAGGCCTCCGGTTCCAGCGCTTCCGGCTGCCCGGCGTCCGGCCGGGCGCTCGTGGGCGCATGCCCGTCCCACGCGTGGTCCCCGGGCCGCGGGCAGGGCGAGGGTGAGGGCGACGCGGTGACCCATGACGGTCCGCTGCCCGGCGCCGTGCCCGCGACCGCGGCCGGTGCGAGCGCGCCGAGGACGGTGCCGGCGACGGCGGCGAGGGACAGGGCGCGGGCGGTGCGGCGCATGGTGCGGGCTCCTTCGAGCGGCGGACGGGGGCGCGGCGATCCGTCGCCCCCCGACCATCACAGCCCGCGGGCCGCCCCGCCGCGCGCGGCCGGACACCATTGGCGGGACCTGGCGCACCCGAGCGGGTGACGTCGGTCGGACGTGTCAGTCCTCGGCCGCGTCGTCCATGACCTGTTCCCGCACCCGGCCGCAGCAGCGGCTGATCAGGCGGGAGACGTGCATCTGCGAGATGCCCAGCTCCTCGGCGATGCCGCTCTGGGTCATGTCGCCGAAGAAGCGCATGTAGAGGATGGCCCGCTCCCGCTCCGGGAGCGCGGCCAGCCGCTCCTTGACGGCTTCCCGGTCGACCACGACGTCCAGCGCCGGGTCGGGACCGCCGAGGGCGTCGCCGAGCGAGTAGCCGTCGTCGCTGCCGGGCAGCACGGCGTCCAGGGACAGCGCGCTGAAACTCTCCAGCGCCTCCTGGCCGGTGCGTACGTCCTCCTCGCTGAGGCCGGCGCGCTCGCCGATCTCGGCCACGGTCGGCCGGCGTCCGGGGATCGTCTGGGAGAGGTCCTGGGAGGCGCAGCGGACGCGGTTGCGCAGGTCCTGGACCCGGCGGGGTACATGCAGGGTCCACATGTGGTCGCGGAAGTGCCGCTTGATCTCGCCGGTGATGGTCGGCACGGCGTAGCTCTCGAAGGCGTTGCCGAGCCCGGGGTCGTACCGGTCGACGGCCTTGACCAGGCCCAGAGCCGCGACCTGGCGCAGATCGTCGAAGCTTTCGCCGCGGCTGCGGAAGCGTCCGGCGAGGCGGTCGGCCATGGGCAGCCACGCCTCGACGAGCTCGTCGCGGAGCGCGTCGCGCTCCGCGCCGGCGGGGAGGGCGGCGAGCCTGCGGAAGGCGGCCGCGGTGTCGGGTGCGTCGTCGTGCGGGTGGTGCTTCGCGGTCGCTCGGGTCGGCATGGTGCGTCGCAACTCCCTCAGGGGTGCTCGGGGACGTCACCGTGGGGGGCGCACCGGCCGGGACAGATGCGCCCGGGGCGGCGTTCCGCCGTTCCCACGGACGTGCCTCCTGTCCGAAGCACTCTCGTGCGCTTGCCCCCGCTTCACGGTCCCAAACGTCCGAGTCCGGACTCCGCGGGTTCCTCCGGTGGCCGCGCGGGCGGCAGCAGGAGGTCTTCGTAGCGGCCCAGCATCAGGATCACACCGAGCATGAAGGAAGGGATGAGCAGGGCGAGCACCGCCATGACCGGGCCTTTCCGGGAGGCTCGTGGGGGGTGTGCGCTCCGGGTCTCCCGGCCTCCGGGCGGCAAACCCGGGCCGTGACGATCCACCGCCCGATCCCTGTGTCGGCCCGCGCTGCCCGGGTACGCGGTGCGCACCCCCGAAGGATCTGGAGGGAGACATGCAGCGAGGCAGTGACCGGCTCAGCGTCCACCGTGACGACGAGATGAAGCACGAACTGCAGGGGCTGCTCAGGTCCGGGCATCCCACCCGCACCGAGGAGTGGAACGACCCGGAGCCGTTCGCCGAGGACGACCCCGAGGTCGCGTACGGCCCGGTGACGCCGGGCCGCGGCCCGACCTCACTGGAGTCGGTGCGGCTGGAACTGGCCAGGATCCTGAGCCGCGGGTCGTTCCCCGCGGGCCCGCGCGAGCTGATGCGGACGCTGGACCGGCGGCACGCGCCCGACGCGCTCGTCGAGGCGCTGGAACGGCTGCCGCAGAAGGCCCGCTACGGCAACGTCCAGGAGCTGGCCGAGGCACTGACCCGGAGCCGGGAGACGGAGACCGCGTGACCGGCCCGGCCGAGTACGTCAAGGACGTGATGACCCCGGGCGTGGTCGCCGTGCGCCCGGACGCCTCGGTCGTCGAGGCGGCGCGGCTGATGCGCGCGCAGAACATCGGCGACGTGGTGGTGGCCGACGGGCAGCACGTCGTCGGGGTGCTCACCGACCGCGACATCACCGTGCGGGCGGTGGCGGAGGGCGCGGACCCGTTCGATGTGAGCGTGCGGGCGGTGTGCACCTCCGGGCCGCTGACGCTCACTCCGGACGATCCGGTGTCCGCGGCCGTCGCCCTCATGCGGGAGCACGCCGTACGCCGGCTGCCCGTCGTCGAGGACGGCCTGCCCGTCGGGCTGGTGAGTCTCGGCGATCTGGCCGAGGCGCGCGACCCCGGATCCGTACTGGCCGGCATCGGCCGCGCGGCCCCGGACGAGAGCGGTGTACGACAGCCGCCGAACGCTGACGAAGGGACGTAGGAACCATCATGCGTATCGCTTTTCTGACCGCGCCCGAGGGCGTCGAGCAGGTGGAGCTGACCGAGCCGTGGCAGGCCGCCGTGGACGCCGGTCACGAGGCCGTGCTCGTCTCGACGCAGCCGGGCACCATCCAGGCCTTCGACCATCTCGACAAGGCGGACACCTTCCCGGTGCAGGAGGTCGTCGGCGACACGTCGGCGGACTCCTTCGGCGGGCTGGTGCTGCCGGGCGGGGTGGCCAACCCGGACTTCCTGCGCATGGACGAGAAGGCCGTGTCCTTCGTGCGGGACTTCTTCGAGCAGGGCCGGCCGGTCGCCGCGATCTGCCACGCGCCCTGGACTCTCGTGGAGGCCGATGTCGTACGGGGCCGGGAGCTGACGAGCTGGCCGAGCCTGCGCACGGACCTCCGCAACGCCGGCGCGACCTGGGTCGACGAGCAGGTGAAGGTCTGCGGGAACGGCCCGAACAAGCTGGTCACCAGCCGTAAGCCGGACGATCTGAAGGCCTTCTGCGAGACGTATCTGGAAGTGTTCGGGGCGGAGGCGGGCTGACGCCCGTCGTGGGACACGGCCGACGGGGCCCGCACACGTGCGTACGCGTGTGCGGGCCCCGTCGCACGCCGGCGTCCGGAGGCGGCCGGTCGCGGGTGCGTCAGGTACCCGGTGCGGTGGGCGTCGCCGTGTCCGCGGCGCCCCGTTCGCGGGCTCCCTCACGCGTGCGGCCCGCGGCCACCGGGCGGCTCGGATTGCGGCGCAGGTACTCGCCCTCCAGCTGCGCCATCCGCTCGTTGTGCGCGCGCAGCGCGCCGTTGGAGCCGTACAGCAGCGTGTCGTGGCGCGTGCGGTGGATGGTCTCCAGCTCCTTCATGAGCTGCTGGTCGTCCAGGCGGTCCGGCTCGACTCCGGTCATCGTGTTGCCCCGCTCGTCGTGTGCGTCCATGGGGTCCGGGTACCCGCCCGGCGGCACAAGCACTACCCCGAACGGCAACCGGGAGGGAGCCATGGAACTCGCATTCCTGCATCCACTCTACGAACGTCCCGGCCCCTGGGCCTCCGTCTATGTCGACACCTCCCGGCACACGGAGAACACGCCCCATGAACGGCAGCTGACGGCCGAGGCGATGGCACGGGAGCTCGCCGACCAGGGCGCCGACGAGGCGACCTGTCAGGCGGTGCGCCGCGCGATCGAGGAACTGCGGCACTCCGCCGAACCGCACGGCCGCGCCCTGTTCGCCCGGGACGGCGAGGTGGTGCTGGATCCGCCGCTCGCCCGGGCCCCGCAGCGCGACTGGGCCGAGTGGGCGCCGCTGCCACGGGCCGCGCCGCTGCTGGATCTGGCCGGTGAGGACCCCGTGTGCGTGATCGCGTACGTGGACCGCAGGGGCGCGGACTTCGAACTGCGCAGCGCCCTCGGCCGGGACGACGCCGGCGGTGTCACCGGGCGCCAGTGGCCGCTGAGCAAGACCCCCTCCGTCGACTGGTCGGAGCGGCACTTCCAGCTGCGCGTGGAGAACACCTGGGAGCACAACGCCGCGGAGATCGCCGACGCGCTCGCCGTCTGCCAGGAGGAGACCGGTGCCGATCTGCTGATCCTCGTCGGTGACGACCGGGAGCGGCGCGCCGTGCGCGAGCGGCTGCCGCAGCGGTTGCACGGCATGGTCGCCGAGACGTCGCACGGTGCGGGCAGCCGGCTGCTCGACGGCGACGTGGAGCGGATCCGCGCGGAGCACGTCCACAGTCGTGCCGCCGACGAGGTGGAGCGTTTCCTCGCCGCCCGCAGTCCCGACGACGAGGGCCGCGCCGGTGCCGTGGAAGGCGTGCCGGCGCTGGTCGAGGCCGCGCGCGAGCACCGGATCGACCAGCTGCTGATCCGGGCGGACGGGCCGGACGCGCACCGGGAGGTGTGGATCGGTGAGGACCCGGACCAGGTGGCGGTGCGGCGTACGGACCTGAAGGTGCTGGGGGAGCAGAACTCGTGGTCGGCGCGGGCGGACGATGCGCTGATCCGGTCGGTGGTGGCGACGGATGCGTCGGCGCTGGGGGTTGCTGCGGCGGGGCCGCGGGAGGATGCGCCGGTGGGGGGGTTGGGGGCGTTGTTGCGCTGGAAGTGAGGGTGCCGTCCGGCGGTGGGGGGCGGGGCGTGGAGCACGGGTCTCCTCGCCCCCGCCGCCCCGTCCCTGGGGGCTCCGCCCCCGGACCCCCGTTCGCGACCGCGCCCCTACGGGCGCGGTCGCTGGACTCGGCGTTCGTCCCAGACCGGTTCCGGGGTTTCGCGGACGTGGCCGTCGGTGGCGAAGACCAGGTAGCGGTCGAAGGAGCGGGCGAACCAGCGGTCGTGGGTGACGGCGAGGACCGTGCCCTCGAAGGCCTCCAGGCCCTCCTGGAGCGCTTCCGCCGACTCCAGGTCGAGGTTGTCGGTCGGCTCGTCGAGCAGCAGGGCCGTCACGCCCTGGAGTTCCAGCAGCAGGATCTGGAAACGGGCCTGCTGACCACCGGAGAGCCGCTCGAAGGTCTGCTCGGCCTGGCCGGTCAGCTCGTAGCGGCGCAGCCGGGACATGGCGGCTCCCCGGTCCTGGGCGTGTTCCTTCCACAGGATGTCCAGGAGGGTGCGGCCCTCCAGCTCGGGGTGGGCGTGCGTCTGCGCGAAGTGGCCGGGGACGACACGTGCGCCGAGGCGCCACCCGCCGGTGTGGGCCACGTCGTCCCCGGCGAGCAGGCGCAGGAAGTGCGACTTGCCGGACCCGTTGGAGCCGAGCACGGCGACGCGCTCGCCGTAGAACACCTCCAGGTCGAAGGGTTTCATCAGGCCGGTGAGTTCGAGCCGCTCGCAGGTGAGCGCGCGCACCCCGGTACGGCCGCCCTTCAGGCGCATCGTGATGTTCTGCTCGCGCGGCGGCTCCGGCGGGGGCCCCGCCTCCTCGAACTTGCGCAGCCTGGTCTGGGCCGCCTGGTAGCGGGAGGCCATGTCGGGGCTGTTGGCCGCGGCCTGGCGCAGGTTCAGTACGAGCTTCTTGAGCTGGGCGTGCTTCTCGTCCCAGCGCCTGCGCAGCTCCTCGAAGCGGGCGAAGCGTTCCCGGCGGGCGTCGTGGTAGGTGGCGAAGCCGCCGCCGTGCACCCAGGCGTCGGCGCCGGCGGGGCCCGGTTCGAGGGAGACGATGCGCTGGGCGGCGCGGGCGAGGAGTTCCCGGTCGTGGGAGACGAACAGGACGGTCTTGCGGGTCTCCGCCAGCCGTTCCTCCAGCCAGCGCTTGCCGGGGACGTCGAGGTAGTTGTCCGGCTCGTCGAGGAGCAGCACCTGGTCGGTGCCGCGCAGCAGCGCCTCGAGGACGAGGCGTTTCTGCTCACCTCCGGACAGGGTGCGGACCTCCCGCCACTGGGCCTTCTCGTACGGGATGCCGAGCGCGGCCGTGGTGCACATGTCCCACAGGGTCTCCGCCTCGTAGCCGCGGGCCTCGGCCCAGTCGGCGAGTGCCTGGGCGTAGGCGAGCTGCGCGGCCTCGTCGTCGACCGTCATGATGGCGTGCTCGGCCCGGTCGACGGCGCGGGCCGCTTCCCTGATGCGGGGCGTGGCGACGGAGACGAGCAGGTCGCGCACGGTCGTCTCGTCCCGTACGGAGCCGACGAACTGGCGCATGACGCCGAGGCCGCCGGTGACGGTGACGGATCCGCCGTGCGGCTTCAGCTCGCCGGCGAGGAGGCGGAGCAGGGTGGTCTTGCCCGCGCCGTTGGGGCCCACCAGGGCCATGACCGCGCCTTCGCCGACCCGGAAGGACACATCGCCCAGAAGGGCCCTCCCGTCGGGGAGGTAGTACTCCAGATGTGCTGCTTCCAGGTGGCCCATGGTGGGGATTGTGCGGGGTCGCCGGCCTGGGTGGCAAACGGGTTTCGACACGGACCCTCGTCCCATCATGTGATATGCGGGTCTCATCATCCGGGTGGTGCGCGTAGCGTGGGAGTCCTTCTACGAGAGCCGGAAGGGGTGGGTTCGGCATGCCGGAAGCGCGGGAGACCGCCGTCTATACCCATGGGCACCACGCATCGGTCCTGCGGTCGCACACCTGGCGGACCGCCGAGAACTCGGCGGCGTACCTCCTCGGGGTCCTGCGGCCGGACATGCGGATCCTGGACATCGGGTGCGGGCCCGGCACCATCACCGCCGACCTCGCGGCGCTCGTCCCCGACGGACGGGTGACGGGCCTCGACCGGGAGCCGGGCATCCTGGAGCGGGCCCGGGCGGTCGCCGGCGAGCGGGGGCTGACGAACGTGGGCTTCGCGGCGGGGGACGTGCACGCGCTGGACTTCCCGGACGACAGCTTCTGCGTGGTCCACGCCCATCAGGTGCTCCAGCACGTGGGCGATCCGGTGCGGGCACTGCGCGAGATGCGGCGGGTGACCCGGCCGGGCGGCTTCGTCGCCGTACGGGACTCCGACTACGCGGCGATGACCTGGTACCCCCGGTCCCCCGGCATGGACGACTGGCTGAAGCTGTACCGGCGGGTCGCCCGGGCCAACGGCGGCGAGCCGGACGCCGGACGGCGGCTGAAGTCCTGGGCGCTCGCCGCGGGGTTCACGGACGTCACGGCCGGCTCGGGCACCTGGACCTTCTCGACCGCGCCGGAGCGGGCCTGGTGGAGCGGTCTGTGGGCGGAGCGCACGGTGGCGTCGGACTATGCCGCGCGAGCCGTCGAAGGGGGTCACGCCACCCGCGAGCGGTTGCGGAAGGTGTCCACGGCGTGGCGGGAGTGGGGCGCGCGGGAGGACGGCTGGTTCAGCGTGCTGCACGGAGAAATTCTCTGCCGCAAGGAAGTCTGAATCGCGGTTTCCGGGCAATCAGAGTGTCAGGAGGTTGACATTATGGTTCCCATTCTGCTCGTTCTGCTGCTGGCGCTGATCCTTTTCGGTGCCGGATTTGCGGTAAAGGTCCTCTGGTGGATTGCCCTGGCCGTCCTCATCGTATGGCTGCTGGGATTCTTCATGCGCAGCACGTCGGCAGGCGGGGGCAGGAGCCGCTGGTACAGGTGGTGACGTGACACAAGAAATTCCCCGGGACCGTGTCCCGGGGAATTCTTGGTTTTCGGGGGGAATCAGTTCCGGGGAAGCAGCGGGCCGAGCGGCCCGAGGTCCAGGTTCAGGTCCTCGGGCCGCAGGCCGTACCGGTCCCGCAGCTCCGCCATGCGGTCCTCGAGCAGCATGAGGGTCAGACCGACCCGCTCCTCCTGCTCCTCGGTGAGGTCCCCCTCGTCGAAGCGGCGCACCGCCTGGCGCTCCATCAGCTGGCGCAGCAGTTCCACGACCGTCAACACCAGTTTGATCAGGTCCCGTTCGACCGTGTCCGGCTCCAGGTCCAGCCGCTTGCGCCGGCTGCCGTGCGGCTCGACGCGGTGGTCGTGGTCGGGGGCGGCGGTCACGGTGACTCCTCGAAGGGGGACGGGACCTGCGCGTTCACCGAGCTGATGAGCGCGTTGAGGTCGATACGGACCAGGTCGACGTCCGCGATGCGCAGGGTGATGTCGCCCGTGATGACGACTCCGCCGGCCAGGAGCCGGTCGAGCAGGTCGACCAGGGCTATCTCGCGGCGTTCGACGACGGTCACGGATCCTCCTTCCCGGCCGATTCCTCACCGGCGAACGAATAGGCCGCCCAGGGCCCGGTGAGTTCGACGCGTATTCCGGGAGCGCCGTCCTTCGTCCGGTCCACCCGTTCCACGAATTCCTCGGATTTCACGCGCGGCACGAGGTAGGCGGCATTGAGCACATTGCGCCCGGAGGCGCCGGAGAGCGTGGGATTCTGCGGTGCGTGCAGCCGGGAGTCCTCGGCGCTCTCGGAAAGGGTCCGGTGCAGTTGGGTCGCGAAGGTCTCGGCCTGCTGCCACAGGGCGTCCTGCGATTGTGTCCGCATACGGCGCTGCCGCAGGTAGTCCCGGCCGGACGCGGGCTTCGCCGCCGGCGCGGCGGGCGCGTCCTGCGCCCGCTCCGCGTCGATGAACACCTTGACCCCCCACTCGACCCGGCCCTCCAGCCGGTCCAGGGTGCGCCGGAAGCCCTCCTCACGCGCCTGGAGCATCGTCCGTACGCCGCTGTCGTCGCGGAAGACGGTGCCGAGCCGCAGCGGCAGCGGGGTGGTGACGGTGGTGAGCGCGTCGATGACGCCCTGGTGGGCGCGGGCGACCGCGGTCAGCCAGTCGAGGTCCTCCAGATGGGCGCGCAGCGGCTCCTCGGCGAAGTCCCCCTCGGGCACATGGCTGACCACGGCCACCAGGTCGCCGTGCGGCAGCAGCCGGGGCGGATCGCCGCCGACCCCGGTCAGCTGTGCCTGGAGCGGCGTGCCGAAGGGGCGGCAGACCGCGTAGACGTACCGCAGTCCGGTCACGGGCTCTCCTCCCGGGCGCGACGGGGCTCCAGTTCCAGTTCCTCCAGCCGGGCCAGCCGCTCACGCAGCTCGGCGTTCTCCCGCGCCAGTTCGTCACGGCGGGCCCGTGAGGACAGGGCCGGGTCCGACTCCCACCAGTCGATCCCCATCTCCTTGGCCTTGTCGACGGAGGCGACGACCAGACGCAGCTTGATGGTGAGCAGCTCGATGTCGAGCAGGTTGATGCGGATGTCGCCGGCGATCACGACACCCTTGTCCAGCACCCGTTCGAGGATGTCGGCGAGATTGGCGCCGCTGCCCGAGCCGTAGGGGTCGGGCAGCCGGCTGGGGGTGGTCATCGGCGGCTCCGGCTCTCGTTCCGCTCGTCCCCGGGCTCGTCCTCGTACGTGTCCTCGTACTCGTCCTCGTACGCGTCCTCGGGCTCCGGCTCTTCGGCCTCGGCCGCGGGCTCGGGCTCGGCGGCGTCCTGGTCCTCGTACTCGTCGTCCGGGTAGGCGTCGTCCTCGTAGGCCTCGGCGGGCTCCTCGTCCTCGGACTCCCCCTCGTACCCGTCCTCGGCCTCGGCGCCGGGCGCGTCCTCGTACGCCGCGTCCTCGGAGTCCTGCTCCTCGCCGGATTCGCCGGCGTCGGCGTCGGCGTCCGTGTCGCCGGAGTCGGCTTCCTCCTCCTCGGCCAGCGCGTCCTCGTGGCTGCGGACGACCTCGCCGTCGCGGATCTCGCCCCGCCAGCTGTCCTCGGCCTCGCCCTTGAGGGTGATGAAACGGGCGAAGTTCTTCAGGTCCAGCCGGGCGCGGCGGCCCTGGGCGCGCCAGATGTTGCCGGTCTTCTCGAAGAAGCCCGACGGGTAGTACTCGATGACCAGCAGCACCCGGGTGAGGCCGTCGGCGAGGCGGTGGAAGGAGACGACGCCCTTGGTGGTGCCCTTGGCGCCCTCCGAGGACCAGGCGATACGGTCGTCGGGCACCTGTTCGGTGGTCTGCGCCTTCCAGCCGCGGTTGGACCACAGGACCTTCAGCTGCCAGTCCGAGGTGGTGTCGTCGGCCTTGTTGGCGCTCTTGACGCCCTTGGCGAAGGTGCTGAAGTCCTGGTACTGGGTCCACTGGTCGTAGGCCGTGCGCAGGGGCACCCCGACGTCGATGTGCTCGATGATGACGGTGGGCTTGTTGCCCGAGGAGCGCTTGCGCTTGCTCTTCCCGCCGCCGCCCAGGCCCTTCAGCTTGCCCATCACGGTGTCCTTGGCCCGCGAGGTGCCGAGTTCCAGGGCGCTGCGCAGCGGGCTCTTGCCCTCGGCGAGCTTGCGTCCGCCGTCGGCGGCGAGCTTGGCGAAGCCCGGGCTGTTGCCGTCGGCGATGTCGTTCAGTTTGTTCGTGGTCTCGCCGAGCTTGTGGCCCAGCCCGCTCAGCACGCGGGTGGCCTGGGCGGCGAGGTAGTCCTGCACTTCGGCCTTGAGCCGGTCGGCGGCCTCGCTGTGGGCGAGGTCGGCGAGCGGGTTCTTCGTGGCGGCCCCGCCCGCCCCGTCACGCGCGGCGGACGTGGCCTTTCCGAGGGTCTCGGTCATCGCTCACCGCCTCCCTTCGGCGTTCGGGGGCGGTCACCGCGGGGGGCGGGCGCGGTCTTCTTCGCGGCCGCCTTCCCGGCGGGGGCCGCCCTCTTGGCCGCGGCCTTCTTCACGGGCACGGCCTTCTTCGCGGGCACGGGCTTCTTCGCCGGCGCCTTCTTGGCGGCGGCCTTCTTCGCCGTCCGCCCGGGGGCCGGTTCCTCCTCGCGGTCCCGCTCGCGCTCCTCGTCGCGAGGCTGCCCGCGCTCCTGTTCCTCCGGCTCGTCGGCGTCGACGTCCTCGTCGTCGTCCGCCCGGTCGCGGGGGCCGCCGCCGTTCAGCTGGTCGCGCATCTCGGCGGTACGGCCGTGCAGCCGGTCGGCGAGCGAGCCGAGCTGTCGCTCGACCAGCGCGCCGGAGGCCGCCTTGCCGACGCCGCGCAGATCGCCGCGCAGCTGGTCGCCGAGCTCCTTGAACTGCGGATTGTCACGCAGCTGCTGGGACACCAGCTCGGCGACCATCCGGGGGCTGAGGTTCAGCTTCTTTCCCGCGACCAGCCCGCCGACGGCGACCGCCATCTTGAGCTTCCTGGTCCGTCCGAGAAGATATCCGGCCCCGATCGCGAGGCCCAGTCCCATTCGATTCATCGTGCCGTCCCGTCCCCGCTGCCCGCGCCCGTGCGCGTCGCGGTCTCCAACCGGTCGAGGAGTTCGTCCTCCTGCCGGTCGAACTCCTCCTCGGTGATCTCTCCGGCTTCCAGCAGTTCCTCCAGGCGGGCCAGCTCGGCACGGATGGTCGCGGGGTCGTAGTAGATACGCTCCGCTTCCTGCACCACCTGCCGGATGGCCCAGGCGCTGCCGCGCACCGGGGCGAACG
This sequence comes from Streptomyces sp. NPDC030893, assembly GCF_055571535.1. NCBI lineage: Bacteria > Bacillati > Actinomycetota > Actinomycetes > Kitasatosporales > Streptomycetaceae > Streptomyces > Streptomyces sp. NPDC030893. Next base: position 245,091 of record NZ_JBVIFC010000003.1, read on the forward strand.
GCAGCAGCAGCACCTCCGAGATCAGGCCCATGACGTCACCCCGCTCCGGTGTCCGCCCCACCGGCCGCGGTGCCCGCCGGCTCGGCCGGGCCGGGCTCGACGAAGCTGTACGGGGGGAGCGGACCGTTCAGACGGACCTCGAGGTGGGGCATGTCCTTGCGGACCCGCTCCACCGCGGCCAGGAAGTCCTCCGCCGTCTCCCGCTTCACCAGGTAGGAGACGTTGGCGAGCCAGCCCGTGGACTCGGGGCCCACGCTCACGGCGTCGGCGGCCCCTTCCAGGGCGTGCTCCAGTGCGGTGCCGTCCTCGGACTCCTTGGCCTTGACCGCCGCGGCGACCATCTCGCCGAGACGGATCTTCTCCTCGTAACCGCCCCCGCCGGACTGGCGGTTGGCCTCCGCGAGGGCACGTATCTCCGGGTTGCCGGCCATCACGTGGTGGAGGACGGCCTCCTCCACGTGGTTGGCCTTGACGTTGTACTCGACCCGGTCGTCCAGCGCGCGCAGCCGCTCCAGGTAGTGCTCGGCGCGCTCGGCGAGGACGCCGGTGACGGAGTCGTCGCCAGGGGCGACGCTGCCGAACCGCATGGGCAGCACACAGCCGGCCGCGCCGATCTCGCTGAGCACGTTCTGGTGGGCGAGCAGTTCCCGGCGCTTGGGGCGCAGCCCGTCGGGGGCGTCGCTGACGACGGCCGCCAGCTCGCCCTGGCGCAGGATGCGCACCGGGCGCGGCGGATCGCCGACCCCGCCCATGCCCTCGGGCAGCGACGGGTGCGTCACCGCCGTGATGCCGTAGACGTAGGTGCTCACTCCTGCTCCTCCTTCCGGCGGGCGGCCGTGCTCCTGCGGGCCCGCGGGCGGGACTCGGTCTCGCGCTCGGAACCGTCGTCACGCGCCTGCTTGAACGCGTCGGAGATGGTCTCGGCCGCGCCGGAGAGGGCGCCCTTCGACTTGCCGCGGGCACCGGACTCGGTGACCTCGCCGACGATCTCGGGCAGGCCCGGGCTCTTGCGGGGCCCGGCCTCCAGGTCGAGGCGGTTGCACGCCTCCGCGAAGCGGAGATAGGTGTCGACGCTGGCGACGACGACCCGTACGTCGATCTTGAGGATCTCGATGCCGACCAGGGACACGCGCACGAAGGCGTCGATGACGAGCCCCCTGTCCAGAACAAGCTCAAGCACGTCGTAGAGGCCGCTGCTGCCGCCCCCACCGCCGGTCTGTTGTGCCGGTACGACTGTCATGCCGGCTGTTCCTCCTTGTCTGTAGGTGTGTGTCCGGTCGGGCGGCCTAGCGGCCGCCGGGCCTGCGCGCGTCGGCACGTCCCCGCTCGTAGCGGCGGACCCGCCGGTAGCCGGTGAGCTGCCCGTCCGGGTCCAGCTCCACCTGGTAACTCGCCATCAGGCTCATCGTGTCGGGCACCCGCTCGAGTTCGAGGACCTCGATCTCGAGCGCCCAGCCCTCCTCCGTCTGTTCGAAGGACGACACGGACTCGGCTTCCATACCGGTGAGCTCGGCGAGCTGCCCGCGCGCCTGGCGCAGCACCTCCATCGGGCTCGGCCGTTTGCTGCTTCTGTTGTCGTCGGACTGCTTGCGGGATGTCTGTGAGCTCCGGGATTCCTGTGAACCCTGTGACTCTTCGGTGTTGTTCGTGTTCGCCATGGCCACCTCCCACTCCGTGTGGCCGCAAGTCTGTTCGCCAAACCTCCGCGGGCTCACCCGGTTGCCACGGCCGGGTGGCGCACCCGGCCGGTGGGGTGTCCGCGTCGCTCAGCCCCGCAGCCCGGCCAGCCTGCGCCGGGCGGGGCCCAGGGAGCGTCCCCGGCTCAGCAGGCCGGCCCACGGGTCGGTGCGGATCTGTTCGACGGCGTTCGCGACGGTCCAGCGGCGGGCGTGCAGCTCCGGGTCGTCCAGCTGGTCCCAGGAGACGGGCACCGCGACGGGGGCGCCGGGCAGGGCGCGTACCGTGCAGGGGGCGACCGCGGTCTGCGCGTAGGCGTTGCGCTGCACGTCGAGGTAGAGCCGGTCGCCGCGGTCCTTCTTGCGGGCGGCGGTGGTGAGCCGGTCGGGGTGGGCGCCGGCGAGGGTGTCGGCGACCTCGCGGGCGAAGGCGCGTACGTCGTCGAAGTCGTGGTTGCCGGTCAGCGGCACGACGACGTGCAGGCCCCGGGAGCCGGTGGTCATCAGCGCCGAGGGCAGGTTCAGCTCGTCCAGCAGCTCCCCCAGCAGCCGCGCCGCCTCCCGTACCGCCTCGAAGTCGTCGCCGGCGGGGTCGAGGTCGAACACCAGCCGGTCGGGGTGGTCGATGGCGCCGGTGCGGGAGAGCCAGCGGTGCAGGGTGATGCTCGCCTGGTCGACGAGGTAGAGGAGGGTGGCGGCGCTGTCGCACACCGTGTGCGTGACGGTGCCGCCCTCCTTGGGGACCTCGGCGCGGGTGATCCAGTCCGGGTAGCCGTCCGGGGTGTTCTTCTGCATGAACGACGGGCCGTCGATACCGTCCGGGCGCCGGTCCAGCATGAGCGGGCGGCCCCGCAGGTGCGGCAGCATGTACGGGGCGACGGCCCGGTGGTAGTCGACGAGGTCGCCCTTGGTGTACTCCCCGGTGTCCCGACCGCCGGGGAAGAGCACCTTGGCGGGCCGGTGGATCTCCACCGAGCGGCGGCCGGCCCGTACGGTGCGCGACCCGTCGTCGCTCACGACACGATCGCCTCCCCCACCAGCAGCCGGCCGGCCGCGGCGATCGACTCGGCGTCGATACCGGCGGCGTGCAGCTGCTCCTCCGGGGAGGCCGAGCCCGGCATGTCGCGCACGGCGAGACGCACCAGCCGCGGTACGGGCCGTCCGTCGCCGAAGGCCTCCGCGACCGCGTCCCCGATTCCGCCCTCGGGGTGGTGGTCCTCGACCGTCATGAGACAGCCGGTCTCCTCGGCGGCGGTGCGCAGGGTCTCCCGGTCGACCGGCTTCACCGAGTACAGGTCGATCACCCGTACGGCGATGCCCTCGCCCTCCAGGGCCTCGGCGGCGGCCAGCGCCTCGGGCACGGTAACGCCGGCGGCGACGAGGGTGAGCCGGTCGTTCCCGGAGGAGCGCAGCACCTTGCTGCCGCCGACGGGGAACTCCTCGTCGGGGCCGTAGATCACCCGGCTCTCACCGCGCGAGGTGCGCAGGTAGCGGATGCCGTCGAGGCCGGCCATGCCGGCGACCAGCCGTGCGGTCTGGTTGGCGTCGCACGGGTACAGCACGGTCGATCCGTGCACCGCGCGCATCATGGCCAGGTCCTCCAGGCCCATCTGGCTCGGGCCGTCCTGGCCGATGGCGACGCCCGCGTGCGAGCCGACGAGGTTGATGCCGGAGCCGCTCACCGACGCCATGCGGACGAAGTCGTGGGCGCGGGTGAGGAACGCCGCGAAGGAGGAGGCGTACGGCGTCCAGCCGCGCGAGGCGATGCCGACCGCGGCCGCGACCATCTGCTGTTCGGCGATGTAGCACTCGATGTAGCGCTCGGGGTGCTCCTTGGCGAAGAACTCCGCGCGGGTGGAGTCGCCGACCTCGCCGTCGAGGGCGACGATGTCGCCGCGGGCGGTGCCGAGCGCGGTCAGCGCCTCGCCGAAGGCGTTGCGGGTGGCCACCTCCTCGCCCTTGTCCCAGCGGGGCAGGGCGGGCTCCGCGGTGTGCCGGGCGGGCCGTGCTCCGTCGGCGGACGGCGGGTTCGCCCGGATGCGCAGGTCGCGCGGGCCGCCGAGTTCGGCGATGGCGTCCTCGGCCTCCGGCAGCGGCTTGCCGTGCAGGCCCTCGCGGTCCTGGACGGACTCGACGCCCTTGCCCTTGAGGGTGCGGGCGAGGATCACGGTGGGCCGGCCCCTGGTGGAGAGGGCCTCGCCGTAGGCGCGGTCGACGGCGTCCACGTCGTGGCCGTCCGCCTTGACGGTGTGCCAGCCGAAGGCCTCGAAGCGGCGGGCGTAGGCGTCGAGGTCGTGGCCGTGCCGGGTGGGGCCGCGCTGGCCGAGCCGGTTGACGTCCACGATCGCCGTGAGGTTGTCCAGGTGCTCGTACGACGCCTGCTCGGCCGCCTCCCACACCGAGCCCTCGGCCAGCTCGCTGTCCCCGCACAGCACCCACACCCGGTAGTCGGCGTGGTCCAGCCGCTTCCCGGCCAGCGCGATGCCGGCGCCGACGGGGAGGCCCTGGCCGAGCGAGCCGGTGGCCGTCTCGACCCAGGGCAGCTGCCGGGGCGTGGGGTGCCCTTCGAGGCGGCTGCCCTTCTCGCGGAAGGTGAGCAGTTCCTCGTCGTCGATGGCGCCGGCCGCCTTGTAGGTGGCGTACATCAGGGGTGAGGCGTGGCCCTTGGACAGGACGAAGCGGTCGTTGGCGGGGTGGTCGGGGCGGTCGAAGTCGTAGCGGAAGTGGCGGGCGAACAGGACGGCCATCAGGTCCGCCGCGGACATGGACGACGTGGGGTGCCCGGAGCCCGCGGCGGCCGCGGCACGGACGCTGTCCACGCGCAACTGCTGCCCGAGCTCGACGAGTTCACCGGTGTTCATGAGTCTCCTTCGGTAAAGCGGTCGGTGCGCCTGACGGGTCCGGGTGCGACGTCCGGGCCGGGCGGCGGCTGGTCGGGCGGCGGCACGACGGCGGGCTGGTTCCTGGCGGGCTCACCGCCGGGCTGGTTCCTGGCCGGTTCCCCGCCGGGCTGGTTCTTCGCGGGCTCACCGCCCGGCTGGTTCTTCGCGGGCTCGGCTCCCGGCCGGGCCTCGGTGGGATCGGCGTCCGGGCCGGAGGGCTCCGGGAACTTCGGGGGGTTCGGGGACTTCGGGGACTTCGAGGGGTTCGGGGACCCCTCGGACGGCGAAGCCCGTTCCCCGGGCTCCTGCTTCGACTCGGGAGGACCCGGCATCCGCGCCAGTTCCGGCGACGCCGTGTCCAGCGGCACCGACCAGGACCGTACGAGTCCCAACTGCACGGCCTGGCGGGGCAGTACGGCGTCGAGCAGCCAGTCGGCCGCCACCCGCACGCGGTTGCCGGGCATGGCGGCGAGGTGGTAGCCGCGGGTGACCGCGCCGGCCGCCACACCGGAGAGGTTCACACCGAGCGGGTTGGCGGCGGCCTTGACACCGCCGAGGTCCACCACGAACCCCATGTCCTTGTGCCGGTAGGCACGCCGCTCACCGTCGCCGAACGACGCGGCGATGTTGTGCCCGCACACCTTGCCCTGCCGCCACGCGTGCTGCGCCGTCATCGGGGTGTACGAACCCGGCTTCTCCAGATCGGGCACCGCCGCCGCGTCACCACAGGCGAACACCTCGGGCCGGCCGGGCACCTGAAGGTGCGGGTCGACGAGCAGCCGGCCGCGTTCCAGCGGCAGCCCCAGGGACTCGGCGAGCGGGTCGGGGCGTACGCCCACGCACCACACCAGGGTCTGGGTGTCGACGAAATCCCCGTCGGTCAGCAGCACTCCGTCCCGCGTGGCCTCCTTCACCGAGGTCCCCATCCGTACGTCCACGCCCCGCGCGCGCAGCACGTCGTCGGCCGTACGGGAGAGGCGTTCGTCCAGCTCGGGCAGGACCCGGTCGGCGATGTCGAGCAGCATCCAGCGCGGCCGCATCCCGGTCCGCATCGGATGCTTCCTGACCTGCGCGTCGGTGAACAGCTGCCCGTGCGCGGCGACTTCGGTGCCGGTGTAGCCGGCGCCCACCACGACGAAGGTGCAGCGGGAGGCGCAGGTCCCGGGGTCGTCGGTGGCTGCGGCGAGCTCCACCTGACGGGTCACGTGATCGCGCAGATAGAGGGCTTCGGGCAGGCCGCGGAAGCCGTGCGCGTGCTCGGCGACGCCGGGGATCGGCAGCAGCTTGTTGACGCTGCCGGCCGCGAGCACCAGCCGGTCGTAGGAGAGGGTGCCGCCGTCCCCCTCGGGCCCGGTGTAGTGGACCTCCCGGGCGTCGAGGTCGATGCGGTCGGACTCCCCCAGCACCAGCCGCACGTGCGGCAGCGTGCCGGAGAGGGAGATCGTGACCCGGCGCGGCTCCAGTATGCCGGCGGCGACCTGGGGCAGCAGCGGAAGGTACAGGAAGTAGTCGGTCGGGTTGAGCAGGACGATCTCGGCGCGGCCCCTGGCCAGGCGGGACAGGGTCTGGGCCGTGCGGTACCCGGCGAAGCCGGCACCGACGATCACTATGCGGGGTCGACTCACGGTTCGCCTCCGGCGCTGTCGCGTACGTCGGGAGCCTTCCGCGTCCCCCTGGCCGGGGCCGCCAAACGTCGGGCCGGTTTCCGCCCGGGCCCCCGGGTACCCGGCCCGGGACCCGAGCCGCCCATGTCGCGGAGGCGACCCCCATGCCCGAGTACGGTTATTTCCTCTCGTGCGAGCAGTACGGTCCCGCGGAGCTGATCGAGCAGGCGCGGATGGCCGAACAGGCCGGATTCCAGTCGTTGTGGATCTCCGACCACTTCCATCCGTGGAACGACGAGCAGGGGCAGAGCCCCTTCGTGTGGTCGGTGATCGGCGCACTGTCCGAGGCGGTGTCCCTGCCGGTGGAGACGGCGGTGACCTGCCCCACCGTGCGGACGCACCCGGCGGTGGTGGCGCAGGCCGCGGCCACCGCCGCGGTGATGTCCCCGGGGGAGTTCCGGCTGGGCGTGGGCACGGGCGAGGCCCTGAACGAGCACATCCTGGGCGACCACTGGCCGCCCGCGCACGTACGGCTGGAGATGCTGGAGGAGTCGATCCAGGTGATGCGCCGGCTGTTCGGCGGCGAGGAGGTCAACCACCACGGCACGCATTACACGGTGGAGAACGCCCGGCTGTACACCGTCCCGGAACAGCCCGTCCCGATCGACATCTCCGGTTTCGGGCCCGCCGCGACCAAGCTGGCGGCGCGGGTCGGCGACGGCTACATCACGATGATGCCGGACGCCTCGATGGTGGAGCAGTACCGCAAGGGCGGGGGCGGCGGGAAGCCGGTCGGCGGCGGCACCAAGGTCTGCTACGGCACCGATCGTGACGCGTGCGTGCGCACCGTGCACCGCCTGTGGGGGAACGAACAGCTGCCCGGCGAGCTGGGCCAGGTACTGTCCTCGCCGAAGCACTTCGAGCAGGCGCAGACGCTGGTCACCGAGGACATGGTGCGCGAGAGCCGGGTGTGCGGCGACGACGTGGACGAGCATGTCGCCGAGCTGCGCCAGTTCGCCGACGCGGGCTTCGACCGGGTCTACGTCGCCCAGATCGGGCCGGATCTGCGCGGCTTCTTCGACTTCTACCGCACGAAGGTGCTGCCGCAGCTCCAGCAGGCGGGCTGAGTGGTCGGGGGGATGACCGGCACCGGGTGCGGTGCCGGTCATCCCCCCGAACGCTCGGCCCGGACGGGCGCCCGGGCACTCCGGCCACCAGGGGCACGGTGAGATCTCGGCCGGACGGCCGGTCGCGGGATTGCGGGCCCCGGCGCCCGCTCGGCGGACAGCCGGGACCGGCCCGCGCACTTGACCATCCGGCCGGTGGTACGGCGTCGGCAGCCCCGGTGTGCGAGACGCCCGGGCCGGGCACCGCCAACCATCCGGGCCGGTGCCGGGATTCCCCGGCAGGGCCTGCGGGATGTGCGGGCAGAGGTCGGGGGCGGCCTGCTCGTGATGGCCGACTTGTACCTCGACGAGACCACCAACCCCAGGCACCGCGGGGTCCCCGACGCGCGGGACGGGTCGCCGACGACGCCGCCGCCCCGGAGCGGTACGCCGTGACGGCGCGGCTCCGGACCGACGCAGGCCCTTCCTCGGCAAAGCGCGTCACGCCGTCGCGAGAATCGGCGCGGACGGCGCCGGACACGGCTGCTCCCGGGCACGGACTGACCCGCGCCCGCCCGCCGGGCCGTTCAAGGCGGGGTCAGGCGCGCGGCGGGTGGGCGGGGTGACGCTCACCGTGGGCGGGGACGAAGGCACCGGCGGGACGTGGCGTCCCGGCCACCGCCCGGCGCGGGATCGCCCCCACCCCGGTCGGCGGGCGTTCAGGGTGGGGTCAGGCGCGGGGCGTACCCGGGTGGGGCGGAGTGGGGCCCACCGTGGGCAGGGACGAAGGCACCGGTGGGACGGTGACCTCCCGGCCACCGCCGGCGCGGGATCGCCCCACCCCGCCCGCCGGGCGTTCAGGGTGACGTCAGTCGCGGGGCGTGCCCGGGTCGGGCAGGGTAGCGCCCACCGTGGGCGGGGTCGAAGGCACCGGTGGGACGGTGGCGTTCCGGCCACCGCCCGGCGCGGGATCTCCCCCACCCGCCCGCCGGGCGTTCAGGTGGGGTCAGGCGCGGGGCGTACCCGGGTGGGGCGGGGTGGGGCCCACCGTGGGCGGGGACGGCACCGGCGGGACGTGGCGTCCCGGCCACCGCCCGGCGCGGTGATCTGCCCCCGCCCCGGCCGGCAGGCCGTTCAGGCGCGGGGCGTGCCCGGGTGGGGCGGGGTGGGGCCCGCCGTGGGCGGGGTCGAAGGTACCGGCGGGACGGGGGCGTTCCGGCCACCGCCCGGCGCGGTGATCTGCCCGGAGGGGCCCGTGGGCCGGGCCGCGCCGTGCAGGGCGTAGGCCGCCGCGCCCAGGAGGGCGGCCGTGATCAGCGCGGCGGCCCAGCCCGGCAGGACCAGGGCGAGGGCGAGCCCGACGGCCAGCGCGACGGCCGCGCCCGCGTACAGCGCGGCGGCGCCGGACCCGGCGTACAGGGCGGCCTTGCGGCGCTGTCCCCGCGCCTGCTCGCGCAGTTCCTCGCGTACGGTCTCGCGGGCCACCTGGGCCAGCTCGTCGACCAGGTGCCTGTCCAGATGCTCCAAGTGCTCCAAACGCTGCATGGCCGACGGGTACCCGTGGCCCCGGGCGCGTAACTCCCGCCCGGACACGGTGTGAAGAGCGGTGTGGAGATCGTCCGGGGTGAACCCCGGGCCCCGCCCGCTGCAACTAGGCTCGTGGGCATGGAGATTCTGGGTGCCACACTGCGCGTCTGCGTCGACGACATCGAGACCGCCATCCCCTTCTACGAGCGGCTGGCCGGCGGCAAGGCCCTCCGCTTCGAGCGGGCCGGCGTCCAAGTCGCCGCCGTGGGCTGCTTCTTGCTGATGAGCGGCCCGGCGGCGGAACTGGACGTGCTGCGCAGGGTGGCCGCGACCATCGCGGTGCAGGACGTCGAGGAGGCCGGCCGGGTGCTCGCGGAGATGGGCGCGGACATCATCGCGGGCCCGGTCCCCACGCCGGTGGGCCGCAACCTCATCGCACGGCACCCGGACGGGGCGGTCTACGAGTACGCGGACCGCCGCGCCTGACCCGCCCGCTCAGGGTGTGGGCCGCATCCGGAAGTCGTAGCGCTCCGGCAGGGGTTCTCCGGTGAGGGCGGTCCACAGCCGCCCGATGACCTCGTCCCCCTCCCGCAGGTCGGCGACCTCGAAGCCCGCGTCGAACACGGCGCGGGCCTCCTCGTGCCGCCCCTCGGCCAGCAGCAGCCCCGCCTCGGCCAGCCGGAACCGGCCCCGGGCCCGGGTCGCCGGGTCCAGCCGCCGCCACACGGACCGCGCGTCCGCCGTACGGCCCACGGTGAGCAGCGCCTCGACCGCCTCCCGGCCGAGCGCCGCGGTGACGGCCGCCCACGCGCCCGCCGTGTCGCCCGCCTCGCGGCAGAGGTCGTCGAAGGCCTCCAGGTAACGGTCGGCGGCCCGCTCGGGGTGGTGGTCCTCCTGGTCGGAGACGGCCAGGCAGCGCAGTGCCGGCCATGCCGACGCGCCGTGCCGCAGCCCCCGCTCCCAGCTGCGTACCGCCTGCGCCCGGTCACCGGCGTGCCATTGGGCGACGCCCAGGTGGTACTCGGTGTGCGGCGTGGCGGGCGCGGTCTCCAGCATGTCGCGCCAGTGCCGGGCGACCAGCGTCCCGCCGGGCGGCCGGCCGGGGGCCCGCTCGGGGAAGGAGCCGGCGCGCAGCAGGTGCAGCCAGGGTGCCTGTTCCCCGTCCAGGGTGGTCTCGTCGAAGGGGGTGCCGGGCAGCTTCCAGCCGGCACGCAGCACCTCCAGCGCGCCCCAGCCGGAACCCGTCGCGAGCCGCTCGCCCGGTTCGGTGTCGGCAGCCTGCTGCCGCCAGGCCGCGTACGCGGACTCGACCCCGGCGCGCGGAAGGTCCGCTTCGAGGCGGGCCTCCGCCTCGCCCAGTACGTCGTTCCACTGCCCCTCGGGCCGCGCGGTGAAGGGTCCGTACGCCTCCAGCCAGGACACCTCGCTCTCCGCCTCCAGCGCGACGTGTTCCAACTGGGTGCGGGCGAGCCCCGCCTGGATCTCGCAGTAGCCTCCGGTGCCGGGCTCGGTGAGCCACCGCTGCCAGCTCCGCCCGCCGGGGCCGCGGCCCCACACGAACAGCTTGCGGCCGCGCAGCACGTCGGTGGAGGTCTGCACCAGGCCGTGGCCGCCGGCGTCCAGTGCGGCGATCCAGCGCCTGCGGTGCGCGGGGACGTCGTAGAAGTAGTCGGCGGCGTAGGTGCTGTTGAGGGGGTAGGTGCGGTCGACGCCGTCGTACTCGGGGACGGGCACGCGGCGCAGTCGCTGCTCGTAGCCGAACTGGTAGGCCTCGTCGGCGGGGGCGAGGACGCGGCACTCCTCGGGGACGGCGATGTTGGACCACCAGTACGTCGGTACCGGCTTCTCGTGCGGGTTGCGGATCCGGACGCCGGCGTACAGGAAGTCGGAGCCGTCCGGCAGCCACAGGTCGACCTGGAACGGCAGGTCGCGCAGCCGCTCCCACTCCCACAGGCGCAGCATCTCCCCGCCGCCGGGGGCGGGGACGCGGGCGGCGTGCACCGGTGAGCAGGACAGGGTGGTGTGGCCGGTGGCGCCGATGTTCCACTCGATGCCGCCGGAGAACCAGGCACCGTTGAGGGCGAAGTTGGCGGGCTGGAACACCGGGTTGCGGTAGAGGAGTTCGCGGCCGGTGGGCTTGTGGACGAGGGAGGCGATCCGGCCGCCGAGCGCGGGCAGCACGGTGGCGCGGAGCCGGTCGTTCTCGATCACCAGGGCGTCGACGGGGCGGGGTGCGCGCCGGCGGTCGTAGCCGTCACGGACGGGGACGGGCAGCAGGCTGTGCAGGGGCGCGTGGCCGATCTGCCGGGCCATGTCGCGCGGCAGGTCCTCCTTGTCGCGGTCGTCGATGCGGTGCGTCTCGTCGAGCGGACGCAGTGCGGGCAGCGGGTTGTCGGGGCCCAGGTGCGCGGCGGGCAGCGTCAGTACCTCACGTCGGATCGTCGTCACGATCTCCATGGAAGCCGCCGCGGGCCCGCCTGAACAGGGGCGGTACGGGCCGGGGTTGCCCCGCCCGGCCCCGGGCGGCAGCGTGCCCGGCCGGCAGCCGGTGTCCGGTCCTCACCGGCCGGCCGTCATCTCCCTGGTGATCGCCCAGCGCTGGTGGTCGCACCAGGCGCCGTCGATGAAGAGCATCTTCGGGGAGAAGCCCTCCAGGCGGAAGCCGCAGGCGCGGGCGAGAGCGATGGAGGCCGCGTTGCCGGGCTGTACGTTGATCTCCAGGCGGTGCAGCCGCATCGGGCCGAAGGCGTGGCGCACGACGAGGCCGAGGCCTTCGCGCATCAGTCCGCGTCCGGCCGCGTGCGCGAAGGCGCCGTAGCCCAGCGCGCCGCACAGGAAGCCGCCCCCGACGATGTTGTTGATGTTGATGAACCCGGCGAGGGCGCCGTCCGCCTCCTTCTCGCAGACCAGGAACCCGGCCTTGGTGCGGTCCTCGATCAGCCGCCCGGCGTAGGCGGCGTAGGCCGCCGCGCTGTCCGGCGGGAACAGCCAGGGGTGGTGCAGGTCCTTGCTCTCCCGGGCGCGGGCGGTGAACTCGGCGCCGTCCGCGTGGGTGAAGTGACGCAGCCCCACGCGGGCGCCCTCGGCGAGATAGCGGGAAGCGGTGTGCGGCACCCCGCCACCCTACGCCGCCCCGGCGGCGGTTCAGCTCAGCGCCGGTTCGTCCAGTGTCAGCGTGCCCGCGTCGGCGTCGAGTTCCGCCGTCGCGCCGAACGGAACGGTCAGCGCGTCGTCGCAGTGGCCGAACCCGAACTGCTCGGCCACCGGCACCCCGAGGCCGCCGAGCCGGTCGGTGAGCATCGCCCGCACCCCGTCGTACGGCTCGCACTGCGCCCAGGAGCCGAGCAGCAGCCCGGAGACGCCGTCCAGCCAGCCGGCCCGCAGCAGCTGGGTGAGGTAGCGGTCCAGCCGGTAGGTCTCCTCCCCCACGTCCTCCAGGCAGAGCAGTCCGCCGCGCGCGGAGGGCCGGGCGTGCGGGGTGCCCAGGTCGCCGGCGAGCAGGGAGAGACAGCCCCCGAGGGTGACACCGCGGGCGCGTCCGGGGACCAGCGCCGTGCCGTCCGAGCGGATGACGCGGACCGTCTCGGGGTCGAAGAGGGTGGCCCTGAGGTGGTCCTGGGCCCGCGCGCTCTTCACGAAGTCGAGGCCCGCGGCCATCGGCCCGTGCAGGGTGGCGAGGCCGAGCCGGACCGCGAACGCCTCGTGCAGCGCGGTGATGTCGCTGAAGCCCACGAACACCTTCGGCCCGGCCGCCCGCATCGCCTCCCAGTCGAGGGAGTCGACCATGCGCTGGACGCCGTAGCCGCCGCGCGCGCAGATCACCGCGTCGACGCCCGGGTCGCACCAGGCGGTCTGCAGATCGGCGGCCCGGTCGGCGTCACCGCCCGCGAGGTAGCGGAACTCGCCGTGCCGGTCGAGGACATGGGGCGCCACCACCGGGTCGAGGCCCCAGCCGCTTAGTACGTCGAGGCCGGCCAGGAGCCGGTCCTCGGGCACCGGGCCGCTGGGCGCGACGACGGCCACCCGGGCGCCGGGGGCGAGGCGGGACGGCCGCCGCAGCGGCTCGACCCGGCTCACGTGCCCAGCTCCAGCACCGGGACACCCGGCGGTTTCATGCCGAACACCTGGGCGTACAGGGACAGTTCGGCCTCCAGCGCGCGCACCATCGTCTCCGCCCGGCGGAAGCCGTGGCTCTCGCCCTCGAAGGTGAGGTACGCGTGCGGCACGCCCCGGCCGGCCAGCCGGGCCAGGAACCGCTCGCACTGCACGGGCGGGCAGATCACGTCGTCCAGCCCCTGGAGCATCAGGAAGGGCACGGAGAGCCGGTGGGCGTGTTCGACGGGTGAGCGCTCCGCGTACCGCCCGGGCACCTCGGCGCGCGGGCCGACCAGGCTCTCCAGGTACTGCGACTCGAAGTCGTGGGTCTCCCCCGTGCCCCAGCCGGCGAGGTCCAGCACCGGGTAGATGATGGTGCCGCAGGCGTAGACGTCGGTCGTGGTGAGCGAGGCGGCGGTGGTCCAGCCGCCGGCGCTGCCGCCGCGGACGGCGAGCCGGTCGCGGTCGGCGGTGCCCTCGTCGGCGAGGGCCAGCGCGACGGCCGCGCAGTCCTCGACGTCGACCACGCCCCACTGTTCGCGCAGCCGGTTGCGGTACGCGCGCCCGTAGCCGGTGGAGCCGCCGTAGTTGACCTCGGCGACGCCGATGCCGCGCGAGGTGAAGTAGGCGACCTCCAGGTCGAGCACGAGCGGCGCCCGTCCGGTGGGGCCGCCGTGCGCCCAGATCACGTACGGGGGAAGCTCGTCGGCGGGCCCGGTGCGGTCCGGGTGGTGCGGCGCGTACACCTGCGCGTGGATCTCGCGGCCGTCCGGTCCGGTGAACGTGCGCACCTGCGGCTCGGGGTAGTACGACGGGTCCACGGCGTCCCGGTGTGCGGCGCCGATCACGCGGGCCCGGCCCGTCCTGGTGTCCAGCTCCACCACCTCGTGGCCGCTGCGCGGGCCGGCCCCGACGGCGACGACCCGGTCGCCGTGGGCGGCCACGGAGGGCGCGAACTCGGTCCAGGGCCCGGCGGCGTCGACGACCTCACCGGTCTCGGGGTCGAGCACGCCGAGCGCGGGGGCGCCCCGGCCGTGCAGGACCGCGATCAGTCCGCCGTCCAGCGGGGCGAACCAGCGGTGCCCCAGCTTCCACAGCGGCCCGCCGAACTCCTCCTCGCGCGGGCAGAGCGGCTCGCCGTCCCGGTAGAGGTTCCACCAGCCGGTGCGGTCGCTCGTCCACAGCAGCCGGCCGTCGTGGGTCCAGTCCACCTGGGGGACGGACTCCTCGGGCCCGCCGGCCACCTGGCGGGTGCCGGTCAGGGTGCCGTCCGGGGAGACGTCGGCGACGAGGAGGTCGGTGCCGTCCCACGGCATGCGCGGATGGTCCCAGCCGATCCAGGCGGCGCGCCGGCCGTCGGGCGACAGGCGCGGCCCGGTGACGAACCGGTGCCGCCCGTCGCTCAGTTCGCGGACGGCGCCGCGGTCGCCGGCGGCGGAGCCGTCCAGCGGCACGGCGGCCAGGACGCGGCGTACGTCGCTCGGGCCGTCGCCGGTGAACTCCTCCAGCACGCACCACACCTCGCCGCGCTCCGGCAGCAGGACCGGCTCGGCCCAGCGCAGCCCCTCCCCGACCGGCGAGACGGGGGTGAGCGGGCGGGGCTCGCCGCCCGGCTCGTAGCGGTAGAGGCGCTGGTCGGCGAAGTTCACGAACACCACGACCGGGACGTCGTCGCGCACGGCACCGGCCCACGGGAGGCCGCCGTACTCGATGACCCGGGTGCGCACGTTCCACGGCGCGGGCAGCACGGACTCCTCCGTGCCGTCGGCGTGCCGCCGCACCAGCGTGCGCCGGCCGCCCTCGGCGGGCCGGGGTTCGGTCCACCACACCTCGTCGCCGACGAAGCGCGCGAACTCGGGGCTGCCGTCGTGGGCCGCGGCCGTGGCCGCGTCGATGGGCGAGGGCCACTCGCCGTACGCCACCGTCTGCACTGTCTCCCCCACTCGTTCAGGCCGACCGCAGGAACCGGTCGAGGACGCGGACGCCGAAGTGGAGCGCCTCGACCGGGACGCGCTCGTCGACCCCGTGGAAGAGGGCCTGGTAGTCGAAGCCCTCCGGCAGCTTCAGCGGCGCGAAGCCGTAGCCGGTGATGCCGAGCCGGGAGAACTGCTTGGCGTCCGTGCCGCCCGACATGCAGTACGGCACGACGTGCCCCTCGGGCGCGAACTCCTGCACGGCGGCCCGCATCCGGGCGAACGTGGGCGAGTCCACCGGTGCCTGGAGGGCGGTCTCGTGGTGCGCGAACTCCCAGTCGACGTCCGGTCCGGTGAGCCGGTCCATGGTCGCGCGGAACTCGTCCTCGGCGCCCGACAGGAACCGGCCGTCGACGTGCGCCACGGCCTCGCCGGGGATCACGTTGAGCTTGTAACCGGCGTCCAGCATGGTCGGGTTGGCGCTGTTGCGGACGGTCGCCTCGACGAGTCTGCCCGCCGTGCCGAGCTTCTCCAGCAGGGCGTCCACGTCGGACAGGTCGGTCTCGATGCCGTACACCGCGGCGATCTCGGTGAGCGCGGCCCGGACCGTCGGGGTGAGCCGCAGCGGCCACTCGTGCTCGCCGATGCGGGTGACGGCGGCGGCCAGGCGGGTCACCGCGTTCTCCCGGTTGACCTTGGAGCCGTGTCCGGCCCGGCCGCGCGCGGTGAGCTTCAGCCAGGCGGTGCCGCGCTCGCCGGCCGCGATCGGGTAGAACTGCCGGCCGTCGCCGTCGTGGAAGGTGAAGGCGCCCGACTCGCTGACGCCCTCGGTGCAGCCCTCGAAGAGGTGGGCGTGGCGGTCGGCGAGGAATCCGGAGCCGTCCTCGGCGCTGGCCTCCTCGTCGGCGGTGAACGCGATGACGATGTCGCGCCGGGGCCGCACGCCCTGGCGGGCCCAGGCCCGCACCACGGCGAGGATCATCGCGTCCATGTTCTTCATGTCGACGGCGCCGCGGCCCCACACGACCCCGTCGCGGATCTCCCCGGAGAACGGGTGCACGCTCCAGTCGGCCGCCTCGGCCGGTACGACGTCCAGGTGCCCGTGGACGAGCAGCGCGTCGGCCGACGGGTCGCTGCCCTCCAGACGCGCGACGACGTTGGTGCGGCCGGGGGTGCGCTCGAGGAGCACCGGCTCCAGGCCGGCCTCCGCGAGCCGCGCGGCGGCGTACTCGGCGGCGGGCCGCTCCTGGCAGTCGCCCCCGCCCCTGTTGGTCGTGTCGATCCGGATCAGGTCGGACGTGAACGTCACGACCTCGTCCAGGGCCCGCTCGTCAGCCATACTGCTCCTCCACCGCGTTCGAGGCGATCGTGGTGACCGCCTTGAAGGTGCGGATTCCCTCGTACATGGTGCGGCTGGTGTACGCGATCTTCCGCTCGCCGGTCCGGGTCACGCCCGGGACGACGGTGGCGGCCATCGCCAGATGCTCCGCGTCGAACTCGACCGCGACGGTGAAGGGCCCGCCGTCGACCGGCTCCCTGCGGACCGCCAGCGCCGCGGCCTCCTTGGCCGCCGCGCGGATGTCGGCGGCGGTCCGGGAGGGCGTGCGGCACACCGCCGCGTACCGGGACACATGGTCCTTGACGGCGACCTTCCGTGCCTCGGGCGCGTAGCCCAGCGCGTCCTCGCAGGCCACGTCGTCGCCGGTGACCAGGACCACCGGCACTCCGTACTCGGCGACCACATGCGCGTTGAGCAGGCCCTCGCTGGCCCGTACGTCGTCGACCCACACCCCGGTGATGGAGTTGGCGAGGAAGGTGTGCGCGAGGACGCCCTCCATGCCGGCGCCCGCGTGGTAGCCGATGAAGGCGATGCCGTCGACGTCTCCGTGCTGCACGCCTTCCACCATGGACAGGGGCTTGTGCCGGCCGGTGAGCATCTCGGCCCGCTCGTCGAGCTGTTCCAGGAGCAGGTTGCGCATGGTCCAGTGGGCCTCGTTGATCAGCACCTCGTCGGCGCCGCCGTCGAAGAAACCCTGCACGGCCGCGTTGACGTCCGAGGTGAACATGGACCGGCACCGCTCCCACTGGGGAGTCCCCGGCAGCACGTCGGCCGGCCAGGTGACACCGGTGGCGCCTTCCATGTCGGCGCTGATGAGGATCTTCATGCGGATGACGCTACATGCCGAAGAATATGCTGACCAGGGGCGACTCGACAGTCATAGGTCCACACCACTGACACGCGTCACGGCCCCTCCCCCCTCGGGCCGCCACACAGGTGCCGCCTGCATGGCAGGGCCGTGCCCCATGCAGTCGCACCACATGGTGGCGGTCAGTGGCGCGCAACACACTGCCGGGTACCGCCCAGGACCCGGTGATCCGATCCATGACGGACCCGCGTCCCCCGGGCGTATCCACCGCCGCACCGAGGAGCCGTCCGGTCGTGCGCGGATCCGTCATCCTTCCCGCCGCCGTGGCCGTGGTCGCCACCGCGCTCACCGCCTCGTGCTCCAGCCCGGGCAGCCGCACCGCCTCCGGGCCGGAGGAGGAGCTCATGACCGCGTCCGGCCCGGGCACCCCGGGGAGTCTCACCGTGCCGGTGAGCGGCGGCGGACTCACCGTCACCCGGTGGCCGGGCGACGGCCCGCCGGTCATCGCGCTGCACGGCATCACCGCCAACTCCCTGGCGTTCGCCGCCGTGGCCGACGCGCCGCCCGACACCGACCTCTACACCCCCGACCTGCGCGGCCGGGCCGGCGGCGCGGAGCTGCCCGGCCCGTACGGTCCGGCCGCGCACGTCCGTGACGCCCTCGTGCTCCTCGGCCACCTCGGTCACCGGCAGGCGGTGCTCCTCGGCCACTCCATGGGCGCCTTCGTCGCCGCCCTGGCCGCCGCCCGTCACCCGGAGCGCTTCCCGCGCGTGGTCCTGGCCGACGGCGGCCTCGGCTTCCCCGCCCCGCCGGGCACCGACATCGACGCACTGCTCCGGGCCGTCATCGGCCCGGCGATGCAGCGGCTGTCGATGACCTTCGAGGACCGGGCGGCCCACCGGGAGTTCTTCCGCGCCCACCCCGCGCTCGCCGCGCACTGGAGTCCCCAGGTGGCCACCTGCGTCGACCGCGACCTCACGGGCCGCGCGCCCCGGCTGCGCAGCAGCTGCGTGCTCGACCCGGTCCGCGCGGACGGCGCCGACGTGCTCGGTGACCCCGAGGTCCTGGCCGCGGTCCACCGGCCGCGGGTGACCGGCACCCTGCCGTGGGCCGGGCGCGGACTGCTCGACGAACCGCGGGCCCTCTACGATCCGGACCGTGTCGCCGCGGCACACCTCGACCCCGGCCGGATGCCCGCCCACCGGATCGACGGCACCCACCACTACTCCGTCCTGTTCCCGCCGGCCGCCGGCGAAGTCGCCGACGCGGTACGGGACTCGGCGCACGCGCTGGACGGCCGGTGAGGCCGGAAACTACCCGGTGCGCCCCGCCACATGCCACGTGGACGGCAGCTCGATGCGGCTGCCGTCGGGGGCGTACTCGGTGGTCGCCAGCGGCAGGGTGCCGCTCGCGTGCACGGTCAGCCCGGCCGCGGTGAGCAACTCCGGTATCGCCGAGTCGGCGACCTCGCCGGGCGCTATGCCGTGCCGGAGGACCGGCGCGAGTTTCGGCGGCGGGCCGCCGGGGCCGGCCGCCACGCGGCGCAGTACCGCTCCGGCGGTCTCGGACGGCTCGACGAGGAAGGCCCGGCCGTGCTCGCCGACGAGCGTGGCGATGCCGTCCGCCAGCGCCTGCCGGTCGCCTGCCTCGCACTGGTGCAGCACACCGCGCACATACACGTTGGCGTCGCCGAGTTCGGCGTGCAGCGTCTGCGTCGCGGCCTTCTCCACGGCGTCCAGCAGGCGGTAGCCCGCCCGGCCCGCCGGGTCGGCGGCGCGGGCGTGCTCCAGGGCGGCGGCCGACAGGTCCGCGCCGAGGACGTACGGGAAACGCCCGGCGAGGAAGCGGGTCTGGGTGCCGTTGCCGCAGCCCAGGTCGACCAACGGCAGTCCCGGGTCGACCAGGTGGGGTTCGAACAGGGCGAGGTGGCGGGCCACGGTGATCGCGGGCTCCGCGTCCCAGAACACGGCCCCCTGCTCGCCCGGTGCCTCACGCCAGAAGCCCTCCCAGGCCTCCCGGTACCGACTCGTCACGCTCATGACCGACTCCCCAGGGTGCAGCACCGGCCCGCCCGTGCGGCGGGCCAGTACGGTGTATCGCGCCCCGGGCGCGCGGACAAGCGCGTGAGCGCGTCCGTTGCCGGCTCGTCCGCCGTCGAACGCGCCGTCGTACCGACGAAAGTCCGCGCTCAGCGGCGCGGCAGCGTCAGTTCGAACCACACGCTCTTGCCGGCCGTGGTCCGGCTCGTGCCCCACTCCCTGGCGAGGGTGGAGACCACGCGCAGTCCGCGCCCGGTCTCGTCCGTCGGGCGCGCGTCGATCAGCGTCGGCAGCTCGTGGTCGTCGTCCTCCACCTCGCACAGCAGCGTGTCCCCGCGCACCAGCCGCAGGGCGACGGGGTGCGCGTGGGAGTGCCGTACGGCGTTGGTGACGAGCTCGCTCACCATCAGCCCGGCGCTGTCGACGAGTTTCGGCAGGCCCCACTCGTGCAGCTGCTCGCGGACCACCGCGCGGGCCCGGCCGGTCTCGGAGGGTTCGGGGCGCAGCCGCCACTCGGCGACGTCGTCGGGTGCGATGCCGCCGAGGCGGGCCATCAGCAGCGCCACGTCGTCCTTGCGGCCACCACGCACGTTGAGCGCCCTGATGATGGTGTCGCAGGCGTCGTCCATGGACGCGGCCGGGTGGGCGGCGGACTCGCACAGGGCGGCGAGCCCGACACCGATGTCCTCGCCGCGCACCTCGACCAGTCCGTCGGTGCACATCACCAGCCGGTCACCGGGCTCGACGCGCACCCGCACCGACTCGAAGGGCACTCCCCCGACGCCGACGGGCGCGCCCGTGGGCAGGTCGAGCAGTTCGCTGCGCCCGTCCGCGGCACGGACCAGTACCGGCGGGACGTGTCCGGCGTTGGCGAGGCACAGTTCGCTCGCGATGGGGTCGTAGACGGCGTACAGGCAGGTCGCGAGGTAGGTGTCGC
Source organism: Streptomyces sp. NPDC030893 (assembly GCF_055571535.1). Lineage (NCBI taxonomy): Bacteria > Bacillati > Actinomycetota > Actinomycetes > Kitasatosporales > Streptomycetaceae > Streptomyces > Streptomyces sp. NPDC030893. The sequence continues at coordinate 265,017 of NZ_JBVIFC010000003.1, forward strand.
CGAGGCGCTGGGCGAGGTCGTCGAGGTTGCGCAGGAGTTGCGCGGGCGGCAGGTCCAGGGCGGCCATGGTCTGTACGGCGGTGCGCAACTGGCCCATCATCGCGGCCGAGTTCAGGCCGTGCCCCATGACGTCGCCGACGACGAACGCGGTGCGGGCGCCGGGCAGTTTCACCGAGTCGAACCAGTCGCCGCCGATCCGTCCGAGGAGGGTGCCCGGCAGATAGCGGGTGGCGATGTCGCAGCCCGCCATGCGCGGCGGGATGTGCGGCAGCATGCTGTCCTGGAGCGTCTCGGCGACGTTCTCCTGGTACGTGTACATGCGCGCGTTGTCGAGCACGAGGCCCGCGCGGGCGGCGAGTTCGGCGCCGGTGACGCGGTCCATGTCGTCGAACAGGCGCCGTTCGGGGTGGCGCAGCAGGATCATGAAGCCGAGGACGACCTGCCGTGCCTTCAGCGGTACGACCAGCATGGAGCGGCCGGTGATCAGCGGCCGGATGTCGCGCTTGTCGAACTGGGAGGCGATGGCGTGGCCCATCTCCTCGCTGATGTGCGGGACCAGGACGGGTTCGCCGGTGGTCATGCACTGGAAGAACGGGGTGTGCGCCGGGAAGGGCATGGCCTCGCCGACGGGCACGACGTCGTCCCACCGGCCGGGTTCGTCGGTGTGTTCCAGGGCGACCCGGTGCCACAGGGTGGTGGTGTCGGGCACGCCCTCGTCGAACCCCTCGCCGGCGACGACCTGTTCGCGCAGATAGGTGCCGGCGACGTCGGTGAAGCGGGGCACGACGGCCTTGCTGACCTCGACGATGGTGCGGGAGAGGTCGAGGGAGGTGCCGATGCGGGAGCTGACCTCGTTGAGGAACTCCAGGCGTTCCCGGACGGCGGCGTACTCGAGGTCCTCGCTCTCGTCCCGCAGTTCCTCGGGCACCGGTTCGCCGGCCGCGAGCGCGCGGGCGGCCCGTTCGCGGCGCTCCCGGCGTTCCACCCGCCGGGGCACACCCCAGTCGGGGGTCACCGGCACCCGGTCGTTCTGGCTGAACTCGAGGACGGGGTAGCCGAGTTCGAGGACCTGGGAGGCGATCCGGGCGCCGTCGTCGACGCTCATGCTGGGGAGGATCTCGGGGAGCCGGCGGGCGAGGTCCTCGGAGCCGGGGAAGTCGGTGTGCAGGGCGAAGCCGGGCGCGATGCGCTCGAACACCCCTGGCTCGTCCGCGCGCAGCGCGTCCGCGTCGGCGGCCAGCACCAGCAGCCGCTCGCGTCCCGGGCCCACCAGTGGATAGGCCCACCACAGCACGTCGACGCGCCCGCTCCCGGAGGCGGCGAGACGGGCCCGGCCCGCGGCGGGGTAGGCCAGGCCCCCGCCGAGGGAGGCGCCGAGGCCCGGTCCCAGTCCGTCGTAGGGGGCGTACGCCCCGTACGGGGTGTCCTCCTCGTCCTCGGGCAGGGCCCCGGTCACCGGCAGCAGGTCGACCGCGGGGCGGCCGAGCGCGTCCTCCCTGGGGAGGGAGAACAGGCGCCGCGCGCCGGTGCTCCAGTGCGAGACGAGTCCGTCGCGGTCGACGACGACCACGGCCAGCGGGATCCGGCCGGCTTCGCCGTGTCCGCTCACCGTGCCGTCCCCGGTGCGCCGATCGGGAGGTTCGCCCGCGTTCCGCTCGGTGCCACGGTCCATGGCCCAGGCCCTCTCTCCCCCGGCTGTGCAAGATCTGTACCGCCGTGACCACCGTAGGGGCACGGCCGGTCGCGATGTGCGGCAATTCGGGAATTGCCCGCCGGTGCGCGCACCGGCGTGCGCTTCCCCTTGCGGAGGACCGTTTCAGTCCTCGTGACCGAGTTGGAGGTCGCGTTCCGTACGGCCCCCGCCGGCCACCTGGAGCACGGTCGCGACCGGCGGGTAGCCGGCGGCGATGACGGTGTACTCGCCGGAGGAGAGGTCGACGAAGCGGAAGGTGCCGTCGGGTCCGGTGGTGAGGGTGTCGACGACGTTGCCCGCCGCGTCCAGGAGGGTCACGCGCGCCTCCTCGACGGGCCGTCCGCCGCCGGCCCGCACGGTGCCGCGCAGTACGGCGCCGCCGGCGAGTTCGACGTCCTGGCGGGTCTCGCGGGCGGCCTGGACGGTGACCGGGAGGGCGGCCGGGCGGAAGGCGGGGGCGCTCGCGGCGAGGGTGTACTCGCCGGCCACCAGCTCGGTGATGACGTAGCCGCCCTCCCGTCCGCTGCGGGTACTGGCGACGACCTCGCCGTGGACGTTGGTGAGGGTGACGGCGGCGTCCCGCACCGGTGTGCCGTCGGCGGTGAGGACGCTGCCGGCCAGGCGGCCCGCGCCGCCGAGGACGACGTCGAGTTCGACGGGCCGCTCGCCCACGGTCACGGAGACCGCCTGCGGCTGGTGACCGCCGGCGGCGGCGATCAGGACGTACGCGCCCGGTCCCGGCGTGGCCAGCGCGTACCGCCCGTCCGGGCCGCTGGCTCCGCGTCCGGTCTGCTGTCCCGAGACGTCGATGAGGGTGAGCGCCGCGCGCGGTACGGCGGTCCCGTCCGGGTGCTGCACGGTCCCGCAGACGGGGATGCCGCCGGTGTGCGGTGAACGTGCCTGGGGGACACGGCCGTCGCTGTGCGGTGCTTCCCGGACCGGGTCGGCGATGGGGGTGTGGTGGGACACCAGTGGTTTCTCCTTGAGGAAGAAGGCGATGAGCAGGCCGAGGACGAGCACCGGCACGAGGTAGAGGAAGATGCGCGGCATGGCGTCGGCGTAGGCCTGCACATAGGCGTCGCGCAGCCCGGGCGGCAGCGCGTGCACCAGCTCGGGGCTGATGGACTCGGCGTCCGGCGTGTCCGCGTCCGCGGGGAGGCGCTCGGCGAGCGCGTCGGTGAGCCGGTCGGCGAAGAGCGTGCCGAAGACGGCGGCGCCGACGCTGCCGCCGATCTGCCGGAAGTAGTTGTTGGCGCTGGTGGCGGTGCCGAGGTCGGCGGGGCACACGGAGTTCTGCACGGCGAGGATCAGCACCGGCATCACCATGCCGATGCCGGCCCCGAGGACGGCCATCCAGAGGCTGTAGTGCAGCCGGGGCGTGCCGGTCTCCAGGCCGGAGAGCAGCCACATGCCGGCGACCGCCAGGGCGGATCCGGCGACGGGGTGCCACCGGTAGCGTCCGCTGCGGCTGATGAGCTGCCCGGAGACGATCGAGGCGACGACGATGCCGCCCATCATGGGCAGCATCAGCAGCCCGGACTCGGTGGCGGAGGCCCCGTCGACCATCTGCAGGTACGTCGGCAGGTAGCTGGCGGCGCCGAAGAGGGCGACGCCGGTCACCAGGCCGACCAGGCCGGTGATGTTGAAGACGGAGTCGCGGAACAGCCGGAGCGGGATGAGGGGTTCGGCGGCGAAGCGCTCGACGACGACGAAGAGCACGGTGGCCGCGGCGGCGCCGGCGCCGAGACCGAGTACGACGCGGGAGCCCCAGGCGTACTCGGTGCCGCCCCAGGTGGTCAGCAGCACCAGGCAGGTGGAGGCGGCGGCGAGCAGCAGGGTGCCGAGGACGTCGAAGCGGCCGCGCGCGGGCGGCTTGGGCAGCTTGAGCACCAGGGCGACGACGATCATGGTGACGATGCCGAACGGCACGTTGATGTAGAAGCACCAGCGCCACGAGAGGTGGTCGGTGAAGTAGCCGCCGAGCAGCGGGCCGGCGACGGAGGCGAGGCCGAAGGCGGCGCCGATCAGCCCCATGAAGCGGCCGCGCTGCCGCGCGGGCACGATGTCCGCCATGATCGCCTGGACGCCGATCATCAGGCCGCCCGCGCCGACGCCCTGCACCGCGCGGTAGGCGATCAGCTGGTCCATGGTGGTCGCCCGGCCGGCCAGCGCGGAGCCGATGACGAAGACGAGGATCGCGAACTGGAAGACGCCCTTGCGGCCGAGCAGGTCGCCGAGCTTGCCGTACACGGGCAGCCCGATGGTGGAGGTGAGGAGATAGGCGGTGATCGCCCAGGACATGCTGTCCAGTCCGTGCAGCTCGCCGACGATCTTCGGGAGCGCGGTGGCGACGATCATCTGCTCCAGGGCGGCGAGCAGCAGCGCCAGCATCAGGGCGACGAAGACCAGCCGGACCCGGCGGGGGCTCAGCCCCGGTTCCGCGACCGGAGCCGGGGGCGGCGGGCCCTCGGCCGGTGGTGCCGTGACCGGCTCGTCCTGCGTCAGAGTGATCCCGCCCACGTGCCGCTCCCCTCGTCGCACCGCCGGACATTTCCCGCGTAAAAGCGACAACTACGAGCAAGCGCGGCGAGTTACGGGACAGAGGCGGTCCGTTGCCGGATCACCCGAACCGGTGAGGAGTCAACTCCCCACCGGTTCTCGGTTCTTGAGGGGGCTTACTGGCTACTTCTCGACCTCGGCGGCCAGTTTGGCCAGCAGGGCGTCGTAGATCCGGGCGAGCCCCTTGGGCGCGAAGGTCTTCTCGAAGAAGCCGCCGATGCCGCCGGCGCCGTCCCACACGGTGGTCACGACGACCCGGGAGCGGCCCTCGCCGGCCGGGGTGACGCGCCAGGTGGTGACCATGGAGGAGTTGCGGTCCTTCTCCACGAGCTCGCCGTCGGCGGGTTCGGTGACCTCCAGCAGGCAGTCGCGCACGCGCTTGCTGGTGGCCTGGAGCTTCCAGTGCACGAGGGTGCCCTCGCCGTCGCCGCCCTCGCGGACCTCGTACTCGCTGTACTGCTCGGGCAGCACCTTCGCGCGGGTGCCGCTGTAGTCGGCGAGGGCGTCGAACACCGTCTCCGCGTCCGCCGCGACGATCCGCTCCGTAGTGGCCTCGACCTGCGCCATCGCTTTCCTCCAGGGCATGGGGTACCGGGGTCGGGGCAAGCCAACCACCCCCCTGCCCGGCCGCCCAAATCGGGGTTCCGGTTCTGACCGAACATGTCATCCGCACGATCAAGGGAACACTTGTTCTATTCTGTGGGCCAGTGCTACCGAGGAGGCGTCATGCGCTGGGAGAACCTCACCCCGGACTCCGGACACGGCAGGGCCGACGCCGCGCTGTTCGGCGCGGAGGCGGTGATCACCCGCACCTTCGACACGCCCGAATTCGCCGGAATCACGTTCCACGAGATCCGGGCCCGCTCGATCGTCAACCGGGTGCCGGGAGCCTCCCGCATGCCCTTCGAGTGGACGGTGAACCCCTACCGCGGCTGCACACACGCGTGCGTCTACTGCTTCGCCCGCAAGACCCACAGCTACCTGGACCTCGACACCGGCCTCGGCTTCGACAGCCAGATCGTGGTGAAGGTGAACGCGCCCGAGCTGCTGCGCCGCAAGCTGTCCTCCCGCGGCTGGCAGGGCGAGCACATAGCGATGGGCACCAATGTCGACTGCTACCAGCGCGCGGAGGGCCGCTACCGGCTGATGCCGGGCATCATCGCCGCCCTGCGCGATCACGCCAACCCGTTCTCGATCCTCACCAAGGGCACGCTGATCCTGCGGGACCTGCCGCTGCTCCGGCAGGCCGCCGAGGTGACCGACGTCGGCATCTCCGTCTCGGTGGGCTTCACCGACGAGACCCTGTGGCGCACGGTCGAGCCGGGTACACCGGCTCCGGAGCGGCGGCTGGACGTGGTCCGCACGCTCGCCGGGCACGGCATCGGCTGCGGAGTGCTGATGGCGCCGGTGATCCCGTTCCTGAGCGACCGCCCGGAGCAGCTGCGGGCGACCGTGCGGGCCATCGCGGCCGCGGGCGCCACCTCCGTCACTCCGCTGGTGCTGCATCTGCGGCCCGGCGCCCGCGAGTGGTTCATGTCCTGGCTGGCACGGCACCACCCGCACCTGACCGGCCGTTACGAGCGGCTCTACGCGGAGGGCGCCTACGCGCCGAAGTGGTACCAGCGCCGGATCACCGGTCAGGTGCACGAGCTGGCGCAGGAGTACGGCATCGGCCCCGCCCGCGCGGGCATGCCGCGACGCCTCCGGCCCAGCGGGCCGGCCGGTCCGGCCGCATCCCCGGCGGACGAGCCGACCCAGCTGACGCTTCTCTGAGCGCATCCGAGCGCATCCGGCGGACCAATTGGGTCAACAATTGATCGAACGCGTTCATATGGGACCGCATATCGGGACGATGCCGCGTGGACCGTGAGCCTCGCGGTCTTCCGCACCTCCGTCCTGGGAGGACCCCATGAGAAGACGCGCAGCCGTGCTGTGCGGTGCCGCCGTCGCCCTGGCCGGAAGCCTCACGGCCGTCCCCGCCGAGGCCGGCACACCGCGCGCCGCGGAACCCTTCCCCGCCGCGAAGCCCGCGTGGAAGAAGTGCGGCACCGACGACTACCCGACGCTGCAGTGCGCGTCCGTCGAGGTGCCGCTGGACCACTCCGACCCCACCGGACGCACGATCACGCTCGCGCTGTCCCGCGTCCCGCACACCGCGAAGAAGTACCAGGGCCCCCTGCTGGTGAACCCGGGCGGCCCCGGGGGCAGCGGGCTGACGCTGGCCGGGTTCGTGGCGTCCTCGCTGCCGGAGAAGGTGGCCGCCCAGTACGACGTCATCGGCTTCGACCCGCGCGGGGTCGGGGCGAGCGAGCCCGCGCTGGACTGCGTCCCGGACCACTTCGGCCCGGTGCGCCCCGACTCGGTACCGACCTCGCCCGAGGTCGAACAGGCCAACCTCCGGCGGGCGAAGTCCTTCGCGGAGGCCTGCGGCAGGAAGTACGGCGATCTGCTGCCGCACATCAACACGGGCGCCACGGTGCGCGACATGGACGTGATCCGGCGGGCGCTCGGCGCCAAGAAGATCAACTACTTCGGCTACTCGTACGGCACCTACCTGGGCGCCGTCTACGCCAAGCTGTTCCCGGAGCGGGTGCGGCGCCTGGTCCTTGACTCGGTGGTCGACCCGACCGAGGTCTGGTACGACTCCAACCTGAACCAGAACCACGCCTTCAACGCGCGTCACCGGGCCTTCATGGACTGGGTGGCCAAGTACGACGCGAGGTACCGCCTGGGCACCGACGCGGAGAAGATCGAGGCCAAGTGGTACGCGATGCGCGCCGAGCTGAAGAAGGACCCGGCCGGCGGCAAGGTGGGCGCCGCCGAGCTGGAGGACACCTACATCCCGGGCGGCTACTACAACGGCTACTGGCCCTACCTCGCCGAGGCGTTCGCCGCGTACGTGAACGACCGGGACGACGGTCCGCTGATCGAGGCGTACGAGAACTTCGGCGCGAACGACGCCGCCGGGGACAACGGCTACAGCGTCTACACGGCGGTCGAGTGCCGGGACGCCGCGTGGCCGCGTGACTGGGCGCAGTGGCGCAAGGACAACTGGGAGATGTACGAGCGGTCCCCGTTCCTGGCCTGGAACAACGCCTGGTACAACGCGCCGTGCGCGTTCTGGCCGACGGAGTCCCTGCGGCCGGAGCGCGTCCACAGCAACAGCGCGCTGCCGCCGGCGCTGCTGTTCCAGGCGACGGACGACGCGGCGACCCCGTACCAGGGCGCGGTCACCGTCCACCGGCTGCTGGAGCGTTCCAGCCTGGTGGTGGAGTCCGGCAGCGGCAACCACGGCATCACGCTGAGCGGCAACGCCTGCCTGGACCGGCACCTGGCGGCCTACCTCACCGACGGCACCGTGCCCCGCGGCAGCCACGGCGAGGCCGACGCGGTCTGCACGGCACTGCCCGACCCGAAGCCCCTGACGTCGAAGGCGGCCCCGAGCACGTCCCGCGGCTCCACCCTGCACGGCCTGCTCGGCGTCCGGGGCTGAGGACCTGACGCACCGTCGGGTGCCGGGTTGTCGTACCCATGGTCCATGATGAACGCATGAGCGAGCTGACCCGTATCCCCGCCCCCGAGTTCCCGAGGGAGACCGAGGCGCTCGCGGTGGTGGACGCATGAGCGCGGTCACGGTGCGGCCGATGACCGCCGACGACTGCGAGCAGGTCGCGGGCATCCGGATACGGGGGTGGCAGCACGCGTCTCGCGGGCTCGTCCCGCAGTCGTATCTCGACGGGCTCGACGTCGGGGCGGACGCCGAGCGGCACCGTGCGCGGCTGCTGGCGGGCGACGGCGGCGTGGTGAACCTGGTCGCCGAGGGCGAGGGCGGCGGGCTCGCCGGATGGGCCGCGTTCGGTCCCCACCGGGACGGCGACGTGCGCACCGACGACGCCGAGCTGTACGCGCTGTACGTGGGCCCCGAGCACATCGGCCGGGGGGTGGGACGGACGCTGATGACCGAGGCGACGCTGCGGTGCGCCGCCGCCGGTCACCGGAGCATGTATCTGTGGGTGCTCAAGGAGAACGCCCGGGCCCGCCGCTTCTACGAGCGCGCGGGCTTCGAATCCGACGGCGCCGAGGAGCCGTTCGAGGTGGACGGGGTGGCGGTGCCGGAGGTGCGGTACGTGAGGGAACTGGCCGGCTGACGGCGGGGCTACCGCTGTCCGGGGATCCTCGGCCGTCCGCCTCCCTGCCGGGGGATCCGGGCCAGGGCGTGGACCGCCGCCTCGGCCAGCGCCGGGTGGGCGAGGGCTTCGTTCAGCACGGGTTCGGCGCGCGCGTCGGCGAGTTCGCCCAGTCCTTCGACGCAGGCGAGGGCGACGCGCCGGTAGGGATCGTGGGGGCGCAGTCGGCGCCGCAGCGTGGTGATCAGGGCCGGCACGGCCTCGGGGGCGCGCAGTGCGGTGAGCAGCCGGACGGGGTGCAGGGCGTAGGCGACCCGCAGTTCGTTGGTGGCGAGGGCGGCGGCGGCGCGGGCGGTGCGCGGGTCGCCGAGGCGGGCCAGGGCGTGGGCGGCGGCGGCACAGCGCGGCGGGTCACGGTGGTTGAGGAGGAGCACGAGCGCCTCGAAGGCCCTGCGGTCCCCCGCCAGTCCCAGCCGGAACGCGGCCAGTTCCCGTGCCCACAGCGGCTGTCCGGGCGCGGTGAGGACGCCGGCCAGGGTGTCGGGGTCGTCGGTGCCCAGCAGACGGTCGTACGCCGCCGATCCGCCCGACTCCGTCCGTAAGCGCTCCGTGAGCGATCGCGACTCTTCGTCCATGTCCCCGAGGTTAGGGGCCGGGCGGGGTACTCGGGACCTACATCACAAACCCGGGGGCTGGCGCGCTCGTTACCCGCGGGTTAAGCTCAGACGAGCGAGTTACCCACTCGCGACCCTCCTCATGGCGGTCTGGTGACGCGGCCGCCCTGAGTCGCAGTCGGTTCGGTACCCCGTGTACCGCAGTACGGCTCGGCCCCGGGACAGGGCCGGTCGGATCCCCCGCCGCTCTTCGCGGCGCCGGGCGTGTGCGCTCGCAGCCCGGTCCACACCCGCATCCCGCACGCACCCGGTGCGCCCTTCGGCGCAGCCGGGCGTGTCCTCCGTCGTCACCCTCATTCCTGGAGTCCCGCGATGGCCACTCCCCTCTCCGACACCCCTCTGTCCCCGCTGCGCACCGTCGCCGTGGTCGGCCTCGGCACGATGGGCACCGGCATCGCCGAGGTCCTGGCCGCGGCCGGCCGCGATGTCGTCGGCATCGACATCACCGAGGCCCAGGCGGCGCGGTGCGTCGCCGCCCTGGAGGCCTCGACGGCCCGCGCCGTGCGGCGCGGCCGGCTCACCGAGCAGCAGCGCGCGGAACTCCTCGCCCGCGTCACCACCTCCACCGACCTCACGACCGCGGCCGGCGCCGATCTGGTGATCGAGGTGGCCCCGGAGTCGTACGAGATCAAGCAGCAGATCTTCCGTGAACTCGACGGCGTCGTGCGGCCGGAGGCGATCCTGGCGACCGGCACCAACGCCCTGTCCGTCACCCGGCTCGCCGCCGAATCCGCCCGCCCCGAGCGGGTGCTGGGCATGCACTTCTTCAACCCGGCTCCGGCGATGAAGCTGGTGGAGGTCGTCTCCTCGGTGCTCACCGCGCCCGCGGCCGTCACCGCCGTCACCAACCTCGCCCTGGACCTGGGCAAGGAGCCCGTGGCGGTCGGCGACCGGCCCGGATTCGTCGCCGACGGCCTGCTGTTCGGCTACCTCAACCAGGCCGCCGCGATGTACGAGGCCCACTACGCCTCCCGTGAGGACATCGACGCCGCGATGCGGCTGGGCTGCGGTCTGCCCATGGGCCCGCTGGCGCTGCTCGACCTGATCGGCATCGACACCGCCCGCACCGTCCTGGACGCCATGTACGCCGAGTCCCGGGACCGGCTGCACGCCCCCGCTCCCGTCCTCAAGCAGCTCAGCGAGGCGGGCCTGACCGGCCGCAAGGCGGGGCGCGGCTTCTACACGTACGAGGCACCGGGCAGCGGAACGGTCGTGGCCGACGCCCTCACCCCGCGCGAGGACGCCGCGGCGGCCGCGGGCCGTCCGGTGCGTTCGGTGGGCGTGGCGGGCTCGGGAACGATGGCCTCCGGGATCGCCGAGGTGTTCGCGAAGGCGGGCTACGAGGTGGTCCTGGCCGCCCGCAGCGAGGAGAAGGCGCAGAGCGCCAAGGCCCGGATCGGCAAGTCCCTGTCCCGCTCGGTCGACAAGGGCCGGATGACCGCCGAGGCCGCCGCGCAGACCCTGGAGCAGGTCCGTGCGACGGGCACCTACGACGACTTCGCCGACGTGGATCTCGCGGTCGAGGCGGTGGCGGAGGACCTGGAGGTCAAGCGGCAGCTCTTCGCGACGCTGGACAAGGTCTGCAAGCCGGGCGCGGTGCTCGCCACCACCACCTCCTCCCTCCCGGTGGTCGCCTGCGCCCGGGCCACCTCGCGTCCGCAGGACGTGATCGGCATGCACTTCTTCAACCCCGCGCCGGCCATGAAGCTGGTCGAGGTGGTGCGTACGGTGCTGACGGCCGACGACGTCCACGCCACCGTGCGCGAGGTCTGCGGCACGATCCGCAAGCACGCCGTGGACTGCGGCGACCGGGCCGGGTTCATCGTGAACGCGCTGCTGTTCCCGTACCTCAACAACGCGATCAAGATGGTGCAGGAGCACTACGCCTCGCTCGACGACATCGACGCCGCGATGAAGCTGGGCGGCGGCTACCCGATGGGCCCCTTCGAGCTGCTGGACGTCGTCGGGCTCGACGTCTCGCTGGCGATCGAGAAGGTCCTGCACCGCGAGTTCCGCGACCCGGGTCTCGCCCCGGCACCGCTGCTGGAGCACCTGGTGGCCGCGGGCTGCCTCGGCCGCAAGACCGGCCGTGGTTTCCGCGAATATGCCAAGCGCTGAGGCGCGCCCCGGCGACTGGTTCGAGGGTGGCGCGGAGTGGGGCGGACTGCTCGACCCCGACCGGTTCGCGCCGCACGCCCGCAGCGCCCCTCCCCCGCCCGCCGAGGGCGGGGGAGCCCCCTCTCACGCGCATCGAGCTGCGCACATGCAGTACGTTCAGGGCATGTCCCAGCCCGCCAAGTCCGCACGTACGCCAGCCACGACCGAGCCGCCGGAGAGCGCCGCGGGCTCCCGTGCCGCCGCCCAGCGGCTGAAAATGCGCCGGGAGCTGGCGGCCGCCGCGATGGAGCTGTTCGCGACGAAGGGGTACGAGGCCACCACCGTCGACGAGATCGCGGCCGCCGCCGGAGTCGCCCGCCGCACCTTCTTCCGCCACTTCCGCTCCAAGGAAGAGGCGATCTTCCCCGACCACGACGACACCCTGGTGCGTGCCGAGGCGGTGCTCAACGCCGCCCCCGCGCACGAGCATCCGCTGGACACGGTGTGCCGCGGCATCAAAGAGGTCATGAAGATGTACGCGGCCCGGCCGGAGATCTCGGTCGCCCGCTACAAGCTGACGCGCGAGGTGCCCACGCTGCGCGAGGCCGAGATCGCGTCGGTGGCCCGCTACGAACGGCTCTTCACCCGCTATCTGCTCGGCCACTTCGACGAGCACGCGCACGACGACGACGCCAACGACGACCCGCTGCTGGCGGAGGTCGCCGCGTCGGCCGTGGTCACCGCGCACAACCATGTGCTGCGGCGCTGGCTCAGGGCCGGCGGCCAGGGCGAGGTGGAGGCCCAGCTGGACCACGCCTTCGCGATCGTCCGCAAGACCTTCGGCAGCGGCATCATGGCGGGCCGGCGCACCGCGGCCCCGAAGCCGCCGGCCGCCTCGGCGTCGGCGCAGGGCGAGGTCCTGGTGACCGTCGCGCACGTGGACGCCCCGCTGGACGAGGTGATGCGGACCATCGAGCAGGCGCTCAAGGAGCGCTGAGCGGCCCGCCGGCGCGCGCCGGCCGCTGTGATGACGGCCACCCCACCGGGTGGCCGTTTTGCCATGTCAGGGCCCCTTTTCTCACCCGCTCCGGGGCCCGTTCGATCGATCATCGCTCATCTGATGGGTAAAGATTTCACCTGAGCCCAGGTTCTGACACTCAGTGCCTTGCGAGCTGACACGGCGTGCCATACGTTGAAGGAGTCCGGGCGAGTCCCGGCGGGCTCACCGCCCGCACGTCCGGACGCCTGCGTCACAGGCAACCTCCCGCGCACACCAAGCGCTGCCGAAGCACCACCGCCGAACCGACGGCACCCCTCAACCCTCAGCAGCACACCCGACGAAACCCTCAGCGCCCCTCCCTCAGGGCGCTCACCGCCGGAGGCAACACCGTGACCGTGAAGGACATCCTGGCCGCGATCCAGTCGCCCGACTCCACGTCGGAGGACTTCGCCGCCCTGCCGCTTCCCGAGTCGTACCGCGCGATCACCGTGCACAAGGACGAGACCGAGATGTTCGCGGGCCTCGAGACCCGCGACAAGGACCCCCGCAAGTCGATCCACCTGGACGACGTGCCGCTGCCCGAGCTCGGCCCGGGTGAGGCCCTGGTGGCTGTCATGGCCTCCTCGGTCAACTACAACTCGGTGTGGACCTCGATCTTCGAGCCGCTCTCCACGTTCGGCTTCCTGGAGCGCTACGGCCGGGTCAGCAAGCTCACCAAGCGCCACGACCTGCCGTACCACATCATCGGCTCCGACCTCGCCGGCGTCGTGCTGCGCACCGGCCCCGGCGTCAACGCCTGGCGGCCCGGCGACGAGGTCGTCGCCCACTGCCTCTCCGTCGAGCTGGAGTCGTCCGACGGCCACAACGACACGATGCTCGACCCGGAGCAGCGCATCTGGGGCTTCGAGACGAACTTCGGCGGTCTCGCGGAGATCGCGCTGGTGAAGTCCAACCAGCTGATGCCGAAGCCGGACCACCTCAGCTGGGAGGAGGCCGCCGCCCCGGGCCTGGTCAACTCCACCGCGTACCGGCAGCTGGTGTCCCGCAACGGCGCCGGCATGAAGCAGGGCGACAACGTCCTCATCTGGGGCGCGAGCGGCGGACTCGGCTCCTACGCCACCCAGTTCGCGCTGGCCGGCGGCGCCAACCCGATCTGCGTCGTCTCCAGCGAGCAGAAGGCGGACATCTGCCGGTCGATGGGCGCGGAGGCGATCATCGACCGCAGCGCCGAGGGCTACAAGTTCTGGAAGGACGAGCGCACCCAGGACCCGAAGGAGTGGAAGCGCTTCGGCAAGCGCATCCGCGAGTTCACCGGCGGCGAGGACATCGACATCGTCTTCGAGCACCCGGGCCGCGAGACCTTCGGCGCGAGCGTCTACGTCACCCGCAAGGGCGGCACCATCACCACCTGCGCCTCGACCTCGGGCTACATGCACGAGTACGACAACCGCTACCTGTGGATGTCGCTGAAGCGCATCATCGGCTCGCACTTCGCCAACTACCGCGAGGCCTGGGAGGCCAACCGCCTCATCGCCAAGGGCAAGATCCACCCGACGCTCTCCAAGGTGTACGCCCTGGAGGACACCGGCCAGGCCGCCCACGACGTGCACCGCAACGCGCACCAGGGCAAGGTCGGCGTGCTGTGCATGGCGCCGGAGGAGGGCCTGGGCGTGCGCGACCACGAGAAGCGCGCGAAGCACGTCGACGCCATCAACCGCTTCCGGAACGTCTGAGGGCCGGACCATGACAGAGCGTCAGAAGGACCGTCCGTGGTTGATGCGGACCTACGCCGGTCACTCCACCGCCGAGGCGTCCAACGAGCTGTACCGGCGCAACCTCGCCAAGGGCCAGACCGGTCTGTCGGTCGCCTTCGACCTGCCGACGCAGACCGGCTACGACTCCGACCACATCCTCGCCCGCGGCGAGGTCGGCCGGGTCGGCGTGCCGGTCGCGCACCTCGGTGACATGCGCCGGCTGTTCCAGGACATCCCCCTGGAGCAGATGAACACCTCGATGACGATCAACGCCACCGCCATGTGGCTGCTGGCGCTCTATCAGGTCGTCGCCGAGGAGCAGGGCGCGGACATCACCAGGCTCCAGGGGACGACCCAGAACGACATCGTGAAGGAGTACCTGTCCCGGGGAACGCACGTCTTCCCGCCGGGGCCCTCGCTCCGCCTCACGACGGACATGATCGCGTACACGGTCTCCCACATCCCGAAGTGGAACCCGATCAACATCTGCAGCTACCACCTGCAGGAGGCCGGCGCCACACCGGTGCAGGAGATCGCGTACGCGATGTCCACCGCCGTCGCCGTGCTCGACGCCGTGCGGGACAGCGGGCAGGTGCCGCAGGAGCGCATGGGCGACGTGGTCGGCCGGATCTCCTTCTTCGTCAACGCGGGCGTCCGCTTCGTCGAGGAGATGTGCAAGATGCGCGCCTTCGGCCGCATCTGGGACCGCATCACCCGTGAGCGGTACGGCATCGAGAACCCCAAGCACCGCCGCTTCCGCTACGGCGTCCAGGTCAACTCCCTCGGCCTGACGGAGGCGCAGCCGGAGAACAACGTCCAGCGGATCGTCCTCGAGATGCTGGCCGTCACCCTCTCCAAGGACGCCCGCGCGCGTGCCGTGCAGCTGCCGGCCTGGAACGAGGCGCTGGGCCTGCCCCGCCCCTGGGACCAGCAGTGGTCGCTGCGCATCCAGCAGGTCCTCGCCTACGAGAGCGATCTGCTGGAGTACGACGACATCTTCGAGGGCTCGAAGGTGATCGATGCGAAGGTGGAGCAGCTGGTCGCGGACTCGCTCGCGGAGATCGAGCGGATCCAGGAGATGGGCGGCGCGATGGCCGCCGTGGAGTCCGGCTACCTCAAGTCCCAGCTGGTCTCCTCGCACGCGCAGCGCCGGGCCCGGATCGAGTCCGGCGACGAGAAGATCATCGGGGTCAACGCCTTCGAGGGCACCGAGCCCAACCCGCTCACCGCCGACCTGGACACCGCGATCCAGACGGTCGACCCGGCGGTGGAGGCCCGGGTGATCGCCTCGCTGCAGAACTGGCGCGACACCCGCTACCAGCCGCCGTTCAACCATCCGCGCCCCTGCAAGGCGCTGGAGAAGCTGAAGGAGGCCGCGCGCGGCACCGACAACCTCATGGAGGCCACCCTGGAGTGCGCCAGGGCCGGCGTGACGACCGGCGAGTGGGCCGGGGCGCTGCGCGAGGTGTTCGGCGAGTTCCGGGCGCCGACCGGTGTCTCCTCCGCCCCGGTGGCGGTCGCCGCCGAGGAGGGCTCGGCCCTGTCGGCGGTCCGCCGGAAGGTGGATCTGACGGCCGGGGAGCTGGGCGTGGGCAAGCTGCGCTTCCTGGTGGGCAAGCCGGGCCTGGACGGTCACTCCAACGGCGCCGAGCAGATCGCCGTCAGGGCCCGCGACGCCGGGTTCGAGGTGGTCTACCAGGGCATCCGGCTCACCCCGGAGCAGATCGTGGACGCCGCCCTCGCGGAGGACGTGCACGCGGTGGGCCTGTCCATCCTCTCCGGCTCGCACGCCCAGCTCGTGCCGGACGTGCTCGAACGGCTCCGTGTGGCCGGTGCCACAGATATACCGGTGATCGCCGGTGGCATCATCCCGAACGGTGACGCCGAAGAACTGCGGGCCGCGGGAGTGGCCGCGGTCTTCACCCCGAAGGATTTCGACATCACCGGGATCATCGGACGCATCGTCGACGAGATCCGCAACGCGAACAAGCTCGACCCCCTGGAGGTCCCCGCATGACAACCGTCGATCGCCTTCGCCCCCGCCGCTCCTGTCTGGCGGTCCCGGGAAGCAACCCGCGCTTCCTGGAGAAGGCCCAGGGCCTCCCCGCGGACCAGGTCTTCCTGGACTTGGAGGACGCCTGCGCGCCGCTCGCCAAGCCCGAGGCGCGGCACACCATCGTGAAGTTCCTCAACGAGGGCGACTGGACCGGCAAAACCCGCGTCGTGCGCGTCAACGACTGGACGACCGAGTGGACGTACCGGGACGTCGTGACGGTCGTCGAGGGCGCCGGCCAGAACCTCGACTGCATCATGCTGCCGAAGGTCCAGGACGCCCAGCAGATCGTCGCGCTGGACCTGCTCCTCACCCAGATCGAGAAG
The DNA here is from genome assembly GCF_055571535.1 of Streptomyces sp. NPDC030893. Classification (NCBI taxonomy): domain Bacteria; kingdom Bacillati; phylum Actinomycetota; class Actinomycetes; order Kitasatosporales; family Streptomycetaceae; genus Streptomyces; species Streptomyces sp. NPDC030893. The sequence goes on from NZ_JBVIFC010000003.1 coordinate 281,300, forward strand.
ACGATGGGCTTCGAGGTCGGCAAGATCGGCATCGAGGCGCAGATCGAGAACGCGCAGGGCCTGAACAACGTCAACGAGATCGCGCAGGCCTCCCAGCGCGTCGAGACGATCATCTTCGGCCCGGCCGACTTCATGGCGTCCATCAACATGAAGTCCCTCGTCGTGGGCGAGCAGCCGCCCGGCTACCCGGCGGACGCCTACCACTACATCCTGATGAAGATCCTGATGGCCGCCCGCGCCAACAACCTCCAGGCGATCGACGGCCCCTACCTCCAGATCCGCAACGTGGACGGCTACCGCGCGGTCGCCCAGCGCGCCGCCGCCCTCGGCTTCGACGGCAAGTGGGTGCTGCACCCGGGCCAGGTCGAGGCGTCCAACGAGATCTTCTCCCCCTCGCAGGAGGACTACGACCACGCCGAGCTGATCCTGGACGCGTACGACTACTACACGTCCGAGGCCGGCGGGAAGAAGGGCTCCGCGATGCTCGGCGACGAGATGATCGACGAGGCCAGCCGCAAGATGGCGCTGGTCATCTCGGGCAAGGGACGCGCCGCCGGTATGCGGCGCACGTCGAAGTTCGAGATCCCGGAGGCCTGAGCGCGATGCAGTTCGGACGCACCTACGAGGAGTTCGAGGTCGGGGCGACGTACAAGCACTGGCCGGGAAAGACGGTCACCGAGTACGACGACCACCTGTTCTGTCTCCTCACGATGAACCACCACCCGCTCCACATGGACACCAACTACGCCGAGAAGACGACGGACTTCGGCAAGAACGTGGTGGTCGGGAACTACGTCTACTCCCTGCTGCTCGGCATGTCGGTCCCCGACATCTCCGGCAAGGCGATCGCCAACCTGGAGATCGAGTCGCTGAAGCACGTGGCGCCGACCTTCCACGGGGACACGATCTACGGCCAGACGACCGTCCTCGACAAGTGGCCGTCGAAGTCGAAGAACGACCGCGGGATCGTGTACGTCGAGACCAAGGGCTACAAGCAGGACGGCACGCTGGTGTGCGTGTTCCGCCGCAAGGTGATGGTGCCCACCGAGACGTACATCAAGGAGCGCGGCGGCGAGCAGCCCGGCCGCCCGCCCGTCTCCCACCACCACCCTCAAGGGACGCCCCTGCGGGGCGACACCCTTGGTTCCGAGCTCACGGAGCAGGAGAAGTAGAGATGACCCGTCTCGCCCAGACCGCCGGTCTGACCGACGTCCAGCAGGAGATCCTCTCCACCGTCCGCGACTTCGTGGACAAGGAGATCATCCCGGTCGCCACCGAGCTGGAGCACCGCGACGAGTACCCGCAGCAGATCGTCGACGGCCTCAAGGAGTTGGGTCTGTTCGGCCTGATGATCCCCGAGGAGTACGGGGGTCTGGGCGAGTCGCTCCTCACCTACGCGCTGTGCGTGGAGGAGATCGCCCGGGGCTGGATGTCGGTGTCCGGCATCATCAACACCCACTTCATCGTGGCGTACATGCTCAAGCAGCACGGCACGCAGGAGCAGAAGGACCACTTCCTGCCGCGGATGGCGGCCGGCGACATCCGCGGCGCCTTCTCGATGTCGGAGCCGGGCCTCGGCTCCGATGTGTCGGCCATCACGTCGAAGGCGGTGAAGGACGGCGAGGAGTACGTCCTGAACGGCCAGAAGATGTGGCTGACGAACGGCGGAACGTCGTCGCTCGTGGCCGTTCTGGTGCGCAGTGACGAGGGTCACCCCGAGGGGACGGCGCCGCACAGGTCGATGACCACCTTCCTGGTGGAGAAGGAGCCGGGCTTCGGCGAGGTCCGTCCGGGCCTCACCATCCCGGGCAAGATCGACAAGATGGGCTACAAGGGCGTCGACACGACCGAGCTCATCATGGACGGCCTGCGGATTCCGGCCGACCGGGTGCTCGGCGGGGTCACCGGCCGAGGTTTTTACCAAATGATGGACGGTGTCGAGGTGGGCCGCGTCAATGTGGCGGCCCGTGGCTGCGGCGTCGCGCAGCGTGCCTTCGAGCTCGGCGTCCAGTACGCCCAGCAGCGTCACACTTTCGGCAAGCCGATCGCCCAGCACCAGGCCATCCAGTTCAAGCTGGCCGAGATGGCTACCAAGGTGGAGGCCGCGCATGCCATGATGGTGAACGCGGCTCGCAAAAAGGACTCCGGAGAACGAAACGACCTTGAAGCAGGGATGGCGAAGTACCTCGCCTCCGAATACTGCAAGGAAGTCGTGGAGGACGCCTTCCGGATCCACGGCGGCTACGGCTTCTCCAAGGAGTACGAGATCGAGCGCCTCTACCGCGAGGCACCGATGCTGCTGATCGGTGAGGGCACCGCCGAGATCCAGAAAATGATCATCGGCCGCCGGCTGCTCGAAGAGTATCGATTCCAGGGCTAGATGTCCGGATACGGGGTGTTTTCTTGGAGAAGAGGATCACACCCCGTACGCACCCTTCGGCCGTCGACTTGGCTGCCTGGCTTACCCAGTTGTCGTCCGGAGCCGCTACGATCGCCGGAAAGCCGCCGTCCCCCGCAGTTGCGCGGCATCATCCGCTACGAAGGTCATCCATGCCCCACAGCCAAACCTCTGCACACCGCGACAGCCTCGCCGGCGTACGCCTCGCGCGCGGAGCCTCGCCGTGGCTCCTGCCGACCGTCGCCACCGCAGCCGTCAGTCTGCTCCGCGCCCGCCGCTCGGGTGCCGCCAAGGCCGTCGCCGTCCCCGCCACCGCCCTGGCGGCGGGGATGCTGTGGTTCTTCCGCGACCCCGAGCGCGAGATCGCCCGGGGCAGGGTCATCTCGCCCGCCGACGGTGTGGTGCAGAGCATCATGCCGTGGAAGGACGGACGCACCCGCGTCGCGATCTTCATGAGCCCGCTCAACGTCCACGTGAACCGCGCCCCGCTGGCCGGCACGGTGACGTCGGTCGAGCACATCCCCGGTGGCTTCGTTCCCGCCTTCAACAAGGAGAGCGAGAACAACGAGCGCGTGGTGTGGCACTTCGACACCGAGCTCGGTGACATCGAGATGATCCAGATCGCCGGCGCGGTGGCCCGCCGCATCGTCCCCTACGTGCCGCAGGGCACCAAGGTCGAGCAGGGCGAGCGCATCGGTCTGATCCGCTTCGGCTCGCGCGTCGACATCTACCTGCCCGAGGGCGTGGAGGTGGCCGTCGAAGTGGGTCAGAAGACCGTGGCTGGGGTGACTCGAATTGACCGTGGTTGATCCGGAGACTCAGGCCGGCTGGGTGCCGGAGGCCGACGAGGCGGACGACGAGGAGGAGATGCCCCTCTCGCTCCGCCTGTCGATAGCGGACACCCTCACCCTGGGCAACGCCACCTGTGGCTTCATGGCGGTGTACTTCACCACCACCGGCATTCTCATCCCGCACCTCCAGGGCAGCCAGGAGACCGGCATGGCCCGCCACAGCGCGGCCACCGCCGTCATCCTGATGCTGTGCGCGGCGGTCTTCGACCTGTTCGACGGCCTGGTGGCGCGCAAGCTGCGCTCCTCGCCGATGGGCGCGGAGCTGGACAACCTGTCCGACCTGATCAGCTTCGGCCTGGCGCCGGCGTACTTCGTGCTCGTCTACGGCATGGTCGCGGACGACGCGCACCAGAGAGTGGCCGCGGTCGGGGCGATCGTGGTGCTGCTGGCGGTGGTGCTGAGGCTTGCGCGGTTCTCCTGCGTCACGGTGAAGGACGGCACCTTCCAGGGCATGCCGTCACCGTTCGGCGCGCTGACCGTCGTGTCGATCGTGCTGCTGGAGCTGCCGTTCGTGGCGACACTGCTGGCGATCATCGGTACGGCGTGGCTGATGGTGAGCCGGGTGGAGTACCCGAAGCCGCGGGGCCGCCTCGCGGTGGCGATGCTGTCGTGGATCGTGCTGTCGATGGGGCTGCTGGCGGCGTGGGCGTTCGACGCGCCGAGCGGGCAGTTGCTGCTGCAGACGGGGTGTGCGCTGCAGCTGGTGATGGGTGCGGTGATTCCGCTGTTCGCCACGGCTCGCCGGGTGAACAACTTCCGCGACAATCGCCGCGAGGCGCGGGCGGCGCAGCTGCCGTAACGCGGTGCGTTGTGCTTGGGCCCCGGACCCGGATGGGTTCGGGGCCCGTTCGTTTCGCCCCCGCCGCCCCTTCCCGTTCCCGTTCCCCGGGGGCGCTGCCCCCGGACCCCCGCTCCTCAAACGCCGGAGGGGCTGAGTTCCAGCCTCTCCGGCGTTTGAGGAGCGGGGTCTGGGGCGGAGCCCCGGGTTCGGGACGGGAAGGGGCAGCGGGGGCGGAGGAAAGCCCCGCCTCAGCGCAGAAAGTCCCGCGCGATGCGTTCCGCCGTGCGCTCCAGGATCGGCCCCGCATCGGCGATGCACACAGCGACATCCGGCTCGAGATCAGTCAGCGCGTACGCCCGCCGAATCCCCGCCCGCCCCAACACCTCCGGCGGCAACGCCAACCGCCCGCACACCGCGACGACCTCCTTGTCCGCCGCCCGCGCCGCCGCCGCCACCCCCGCCGGCGCCTTCCCGTGCAGCGTCTGCTCGTCGAGCGACCCCTCCCCCGTGATCACCAGATCCGCCCGCTCCAGCGCCGGCGCGAAGCCCAGCACGTCCAGCATGACCTCGATGCCCGGCCGGAACGCGGCGCCCAGCAGCAGCGCCCCGAACCCGATACCGCCCGCCGCCCCCGCCCCCGGCGACGCCGCGTACGCGGCGGCCCGCGGCCCGACGGCGGACTCCAGCACCTTCGCGAAGTGCGCCAGCGCCGCGTCCAGCCGCGCCACGTCCTCCGGCGACGCGCCCTTCTGCGGCCCGTACACCGCCGGCGCCCCCTTCGGCCCGGTCAGCGGATTGTCGACGTCGCTGGCGAGCACGAACCCGACCGACGCCAGTCGCGGATCCAGCCCGGACAGATCGGCGGACGCCAGCTCGGCCAGCCCCCCGCCCCCCGGCCCCACCGGCGCACCGGCGGCCGTCAGGAACCGCGCACCCAGCGCCGACAGCATGCCCGCACCACCGTCGGTGGTCGCGCTGCCGCCCACGCCGAACACGATGCTGCGGGCCCCCGCGTCCAGCGCGGCCCGCAGCAGTTCCCCGGAGCCGTACGTCGACGCCGTCAGCGGCGCGAACATGCCCTCCGGCAGCCGCTGCAAGCCACTCGCCTCCGCCATCTCCACGACGGCGGTACCGTCACGCAGCGCGTACGCCGCGATCACCAGCTCCCCGACGGGGCCGGTGACCCGTACCTCCCGCCGCTCGAACCCGGCCGCCACCGCCGCGGCCACCGTGCCGTCGCCGCCGTCGGCCACCGGCAGCGCCTCGACCTCCAGGTCCGGTACGACCCGGCGCAGCCCGGCGGTCACCCGCCCGGCGACCTCCACGGCCGTCAGCGATCCCTTGAACTTGTCCGCGGCGACGAGCACCCGCCGTGCCGACCGCGTCGTACGAGTGCCGTTGCCTGCAGCGTCCGTCACGTGCTTTCCCCTCGCTCTCCGGGCCCCGCGCGCGTGTCGAGGCCAGTCGCGCCGCTGTGACCCTAAACCGGCGGGCGCCGCCGCCGCCACGCCCTGCCCAGCCCGTGGAACGGCACGGACCGGCCCGGAAACGGGTACACCGGTCCCATGACCGCGACGACCGCTGTGGGCACGGAACCAGGACTCGCCGACCGCGTCCTCGGAGGCTGGCTGGGCCGGATCGCGGGCAACATGCTCGGCAAACCGGTGGAGCAGGGCGAGGTGTGGACACGGGAACGCATCGACCGCTACCTCCGGCTCGCCGACGCCCTCCCCCTCACCGACTACCTGCCCGAGCCGCCGACCGCGAGCGAGGCCCGCGACCTGCGCCCGGAGTGGCGGGACTGCGTCCGCGGCCGCGTCCACGGCAGCAGCCGCGACGACGACATCGACTACGCGATCCTCGGCCTGGACCTGCTGGAGACCCACGGCTTCGCCTTCAGCACCGAGCAGGTCGGCGACCTGTGGCTGCTGCGGCTGCCGTACCTGCAGACCTTCACGGCGGAACGGGCGGCGTACCGGAACCTCGCGAACGGTCTGAGGCCCCCGCTGACGGCCACGTACGACAACCCGTACCAGGAGTGGATCGGCGCCCTCATCCGCGCCGACATCCACGGCTGGACCTCGCCGGGCGACCCGCGCCGCGCCGCCTCGCTCGCCCGCAGGGACGCGGTGCTGTCCCACACCGGCAACGGCGTGTACGGCGCGATGTGGGCGGCGGCGCTGATCTCGGCCGCGTTCACGGCGCCCACCGTGCGGCACGCGGTGGACGAGGCGCTGACGGTGATCCCGGCGAGCAGCCGCCTCGCCCGCACGGTGCGCCGCGTGACCTCCCTGCACGGGACCGGGCTGGCCTGGGAGGACACGCTCACCACGCTCGAGGGGGAGACGGCGGGCCTCGGCTGGATCCACACGGTCCCGAACGCGGCCGTGCTCACCGCGGGCCTGCTGTACGGCGACGGCGACTTCACCCGCACCGTCGCCCTCACGGTGCGCGGCGGCCTGGACACCGACTCCAACGGAGCGACGGCGGGCTCGGTGACCGGCGTCCTGTGCGGCGCCGCGGCCGTCCCGGCCCAGTGGAAGGATCCGCTCCGGGACACGGTGCGCAGCGCGGTCTTCGGGTTCGACGGCGTGGGGATCGGCGAACTGGCGGAACGGACGCTGCGGCTCGCGCGGGCGGCGGACTGAGCCCGTCCCGCCCCCTTGCCGGGCTCCGGCAGATTGTCGTGCCCACTGCTGCCGGTCGGTGCGCTTCCCCTGCGCACCGGGGCGGCCCGACACTACGGGTGACGTCACCGGCCCGGCCGGGGGTGGGGAGTCGCGCGCCGCCCAGCGCGACCCGGCAGGGGGAGGCAACCGTATGCGCCGCTTGGGACTGTACGAGCTGCGTGGTTTCAGCAAGGCTCACTTCCGCGCCGCGTGGCTGCCGGTCGCCGTCGTCGCGTTCGTCCGGGCCCTGGTGACGGCCTCGGCGAGAGCGTCCGGCACTCCAGGGTGAGCCCGCCGCGGCCGACGCGCCCCGGCGTGTGCGCCTCCGGTGTCGATCATGGGACGGCGTGTGCTGCCGTGCGCCCCGCCGCCCGGGCGCCTTCACCGCGGCCGGGTCCGGCGGCGCCGTTACCCTTCCCGCATGACCATCACCCAGCCCGTCCAGGACTTCGCCGCCTACATCGCCTCCCTCCCCCGTGTCCTCGCCGGCGCGGGCGCCCTCTTCCGGGACGGGGAGGGACGGGTGCTGCTCGTCGAGCCGAACTACCGGGAGGGGTGGGCGCTGCCCGGCGGGACGATCGAGTCGGACGAGGGGGAGAGTCCGCGTGAGGGGGCGCGGCGCGAGACGGCCGAGGAGATCGGGCTGGACCGGGAGCTGGGACGGTTGCTGGCGGTCGACTGGGCGCGAGGGTCGGGCCGGCCGCCGCTGGTGGCGTATCTGTACGACGGTGGTGTGCTCGGCGAGGACGAGCTGGGCTCGATCCGGTTGCAGGAGTCGGAGCTGCTGTCGTGGCGGCTCGTGCCGCGCGAGGACGTGACGGAGTACCTGCACGGCTCCCTGGGCCGCCGGGTGCTGGCGGCGCTGGACGTGCTCGCCGACGGCTCGGGCACCGCGGAGCTGGAGGACGGGTACCGGGTGCGCTGAGCCCGCGCCCAGCGCCTTGTCCGCTCGCCGGACCGGCGCCCCGCGGCCTACCCTCGGCCGCATGAGCAAGCCCCTCGTCGCCCTCCTCACCGGTGCCGGTGTCAGCACGGACTCCGGTATCCCGGACTACCGCGGCCCGAACGGACTGTGGCGCCGCGATCCCGAGGCCGAGAAGCTGGTGACGTACGCGTACTACATGGGCGACCCGGAGATCCGCCGCCGCTCCTGGCTGATGCGGCGGGAGAACTTCGCGCTCGCCGTCGAGCCGAACGGCGCGCACCGCGCCGTGGTCGAACTGGAGCGCTCGGGCGTACCGGTGCGGGTGCTCACGCAGAACGTGGACGGGCTGCACCAGCTGGCCGGCATGCCGGACCGCAAGGTGCTCGAACTCCACGGCACCGTGCGGAGCGTGGTGTGCACCGAGTGCCGTGCGCGGGGTTCGATGGAGGACGCCCTGGCCCGGGTCGAGGCCGGTGAGGAGGATCCGCCGTGCCTGGAGTGCGGCGGCGTCCTCAAGCCGGCGACGGTGATGTTCGGTGAGCACCTCGATCCCGTGGTGCTGGGCGAGGCGGCGGCGATCAGCAAGGCGTGCACCGTGTTCATCGCGGTGGGCACCGGTCTCCGGGTCCACCCCGCAGCCGGGCTGGCGGAGGTGGCCGCCGGCCACGGTGCCCGGCTGATCATCGTCAACGCGGAGCCGACCCCGTACGACGATCTCGCCGACGAGGTGATCCGCGAGCCGATCGGCGCCTCCCTGCCCGGACTGCTGCGCCGGATCGCCGCCTAGAACAACGCCGTTCCGCGTTCGAAGTCCAGCAGGCGGCGCTTGCGGTCCAGGCCGCCGCCGTAGCCGGTGAGGCCGCCGCTCGCGCCGATGACGCGGTGGCAGGGCACGATGATGCCGATCGGATTGCGGCCGTTGGCGAGGCCGACCGCTCGGGAGGCCTTCGGGTTGCCGAGAACGTCCGCGAGTTGGCCGTAGGTGCGGGTCTCGCCGTAGGGGATGCGCGCCAGCTGCTCCCAGACGCGGCGCTGGAACGCGGTGCCGTGCAGGCGCAGTTCGAGGGTGAACTCCTTCAACTCGCCGGCGAAGTACGCCGTGAGCTGTTCCTCCGCCGCGGCGAAGGGGGTGTCGTCGGGGGTGCCGAAGGTGTCCTCGGACGGGCGGTGGCGCTGGTCGGTCATGTAGAGGCCGCACAGGACGCCGTCGTCGGCGACGAGCGTCAGCGGGCCGTAGGGGCTGTCGATCACGGTGTGCTGCTTCATCGGTGTCACGTTCCTGGTCGCTCAGACGGGGAGGACGTTGATCGGGTGGCTGTCCGTCGCCCACAGGTACTGCACCGCGTACGCGCGCCAGGGCCGCCAGGCCGCCGCGCGGGCGGTGAGGGCCGCCGGGGTGGAGGGCAGGCCCAGCTCCCGGGCGGCGCGGCGGACGCCGAGGTCGGTGGGGAGGAAGGCGTCGGGGTCGCCGAGGGCGCGCATCGCGATGACGTCGGCCGTCCAGGGTCCGAAGCCGGGCAGGGCGAGGAGCAGGGCCCGGGTCCCGGGCCAGTCGCTCTCCACGCCCAGGTGGAGTTCGCCGCCGGCCAGTCGGCGGACCAGGGTGGTGAGGGTGGTGCGGCGGGTGCGCGGCAGGGCGAGGGACTCGGGGTCGAGCGCGGCCAGTTCCCCGGGGGAGGGGAAAAGGTGGGTGAGGCCGCCCTCGGGGTCGTCGACCGGTGTGCCGTGCGCGGCGACCAGGCGGGCCGCGTGGGTGCGGGCGGCGGCCGTGGAGACCTGCTGGCCGAGGACGGCCCGGACGGCGAACTCCGCCTCGTCGACGGTACGCGGCACCCGGCGGCCGGGCGCCTTGTCGACGAGGGGTGCGAGGACCGGGTCCGTGCGGAGCTGGTCGTCGACGGCGACCGGGTCGGCGTCCAGGTCGAGCAGACGGCGGCAGCGGCTGATGGCGACGGTGAGGTCGCGGGGGTCGGCGAGGGTGAGACGGCAGGCGATGTGGTCGGGGTGCGGGGTGAGGGAGGCGATGCCGTGCCCGTACGGCAGCCGGAGGGTGCGCCGGTAGGCGCCGTCCCGCCACTCCTCCACTCCGGGTACGGCGGTCGCGGCGAGGTGGCCGAAGAGGTTGTCGGGGTTGAGCGGGGCGCGGAACGGCAGGCGGAGCGACAGCGTGCCGGGGGTGCCGTGGGGGGTGTTCCTCGGTGCGCGGGCGCGCAGGTCGCTCGGGGAGAGCGCGAAGACCTCGCGCACCGTGTCGTTGAAGGTGCGGATGGAGGAAAAGCCGGCCGCGAAGGCGATCTGCGCCATGGGGAGCGCCGTCGTCTCCACGAGCAGCCGGGCGGTCTGTGCGCGCTGGGCGCGGGCGAGCGCGAGGGGGCCCGCGCCCAGCTCGGCGAGGAGCTGGCGTTCGACCTGCCGGGTGCTGTAGCCGAGCCGGGCGGCGAGCCCGGGGACGCCCTCGCGGTCCACGACGCCGTCGGCGATCAGCCGCATGGCGCGGGCCACGAGGTCGGCGCGGTGGTTCCACTGCGGTGAGCCGGGGCTGGTGTCGGGGCGGCAGCGTTTGCACGCCCGGAACCCGGCCTGCTGGCAGGCCGCGGCGCTCGGGTGGAAGACCATGTTCTCCGGCTTGGGCGGTACCACGGGGCAGCTCGGCCGGCAGTAGATCCCGGTGGTCAGGACGGCGGTGAAGAACCAGCCGTCGAAGCGTGCGTCCTTCGACCGTACGGCGCGCACGCAGCGCTCGGTGTCGGTGTGCATCCTCGGGTGCATGTCTCCAGGATCGGGCACGGGAGGCGCCCGGTCCGGCGGGAATCCGACATGGATGTGCCGGGGCCTGGGCCGGTCCGGTTCACCCCAGCAGTTCCCGCATGGTCTCGGCGGCGCGTACGGCGGCGTCCGCGCAGCAGTTGTTGAACAGGACGTGCAGTTCGTCGGTCCGTCGCGCCGCGCGCCGCAGGCGTGGGACCCAGGCGGCGAGCTCGGTCACGTCGTAGTCGTGGCGGAAGCGGTCCTCCTTGCCGCCCCTCCCCCAGGCCGGGCTGCGTCCGTGGAACCGTACGACGGCGAGGGCGGGGCGGCTGACGGGCGCGAGGGGCGGCAGGGAGCCGGTGAGTCCCTGCGCCATGTCCACGCCGACGGCGGTGGCGCCGAGCCCGGACAGCAGCGCGCGGGTGTCGTCGGCCCGGTCCGCCGCCCACCACGCCGGGTGGCGGAACTCGACGGCGAGCGGCCAGCCGGCCGTGCGCCGCGCGCAGTCCTCCAGTGTCCGCTCGGCCCTGGCCCCGGGGGCGAGCCAGGGCGGGAACTGGAACAGTACGGTGCCCAGCCGTCCGGCAGCGCGCAGCGGCCCGACCGCGTCCGCGAACCGCTGCCACACCTCGTCCAGCAGCGCGCCGTCCACCGCCCGGGTCCGCAGGTCCGCGGGCAGCGCCTCGGGGCGGGTGGGGTGGCCGGTCAGCAGGGAGAACGCCTTGATGTCGAAGCGGAAGCCCTCCGGGGTGCGCTCGATCCACAGCTCGCTGTTGCGGCGGCGCGGCAACGCGTAGTAGGCGGAGTCCACTTCGACGACCGGCAGTCTGGAGGCGTAGTGCCGCAGCCGCCCCTCGGCGTCCCGCCGTCCGCGCGGATACCAGCCGCTCGTGACGAGTTGACGGTCCGTCCATGAGCAGGCCCCGACCAGAATGTCACCCATGGGAGTCCGGTTACCCGGGCTCCCGTGGATGTGTCCCCCCTATGCGGTCGCCGTGGGCCTCCGCGAGGCCGCCGTCGCCTCCCGCACGTCGGTCAGCGGGCGCAGCCGGTAGGTGTACGCGTAGTCGCGGTCGGCGAAGAGCTTGAACTCGTCGTGGGTGTGGGCGCCCCAGCTGTTGTCGCCGCCCACGCCCATCTGCCGGTGGTTGACCCGCAGGACGACGGCGTCCCGCGGGGTCAGCTGGTAGTCGTGCCGTGCGCCGGCCGACAGGTCCTCGGGGGTGAAGTGGGAGGCGTTGATCTCCAGGAGGGGTTCGCCCGTCACCAGCAGGCCGCGCCCGGCGCCGTCGGTGAGGGCGGCCCAGCGGACGTCGGTCTTGTTGCCGTTCTCCTGCGGGCGGATGTACGGGGTCCACTGGCCGGCCACGGTGGAGGAGTAACGGCCCACGTCCGTACCGGTGTTGCGGTCCCAGTGGTTCTCCTCGGGGCCGCGGCCGTAGTAGTGCAGGCGGTCCAGACGGCGCGGCAGGAACAGCAGCGTGCCGACCTCGGGAAGGTAGGGCAGGTCGGCGGCGCCCGGACGGAGGGTGTTGTCGACCTTGATCTCGCCGTTGCCGAACACCGTGTACACGGTGGTGCAGGCGGACTTCACCGTGGTGGGCAGCGTGCCGGCGACCGTGATCTCGACGGCCCGGTCGCCGAGCGCCCGCACGGTCACGTCCGTGACCTCGCGGCGGGCGCCGGCGTCGCGCCAGGTCCGGTTGCGGAGGTGCTGACCGTTGCCGTGGTCGTTGTCGGTGGGCGCCCGCCAGAAGTTGGGCACGGGTCCCGAGGTGATCAGGCGGGTGCCGTGCGCCTCGTAGGAGGTGAGGGTGCCGCTGCCCTTGTCGACGGTGACCGAGAAGCCCTTGCCGGTGATCCGGATGTCCTTCTCCCGGTCCTCGTGCCGCAGGGCCGGGACGGTGCGCAGGGGGACGGGTGTCACGGCCGGGCTTCCCGCGTCGAGCGGGAGCTGCTGCCGGGCCACCTCGAAGCCGGCCTTCGCCCACTTCACGGACTCCCGGGTGGTGAAGGAGAGCTGGAGGAAGTACTCCGTTCCCGGATCGGGGTCGGCGGGCAGGCGTACGGGCAGGGTGATGTTCCCGGCGGACCGCGGCGGCACGTCGAGCTGGTCCCGGGTCAGCCGTCCGCGCCGGATCACGCGGCCGTCCGCGACGAGTTCCCAACGGCCGTCGAAGTCACGGAGGTTGGTGAACAGGTACTCGTTGGTGAGGGTGATGCCACCGGGGCCGTCCCCGGCGGCGGCGTGGATCGCCTGGTAGACGCGCTTGACCTCGGCCGCCTTGCCGGTGTGCGCGCGGTCGGCGGTGACGATGCCGTCCGCGACGAAGGCGCCGTCATTGGGGTTGTCGCCCCAGTCGCCGCCGTAGGCGAGGAACTCCCGGGCGTCGGGCCGCCGTTGCTCCGTCCGGACGGTGGCGGCGTCGAACCAGAACCGCACGCCGTCGTCACCGGGACCGCGGGCGTCGGAGGCCAGTTCGGCGGCGGTGAGGGCACGGGCGTAGACGCGGGCGCGGCGGACGGTGCCGCTGAACTCGCGGGTCTGGTTGTCGGCGTCGGAGGCGAGCGCGAGGGGCGCGGTGTTGCTGCTGGGCCGCCGGTCGGTGGTGCGGGTGGCCCGCACCGCTCCGTCGGCGTACAGGGTCAGGGTGCCGGCGTCGGCGTCGAAGACGCCCGCGATGTGGTGCTCCCGGCCGGTCCAGTCGTCCGGCAGTGTCCAGTCGGCGGTGATCCACCGGCCGTCGGAGTGGATGAAGAACTCCAGCCTGCGGTCGTTCTGTTTCAGCGCGTACTGGGTGTCGCCCTTGGTGATGACGGGCTGGTGGTAGCCCAGCACGTCCGGGGTGATCCAGGCCTCCAGGGTCAGGGAGCCGGTGAGGTCGAGGCGGTCGTCGCGTTCGAAGACGGTGATGCCGGACAGTCCCCTGTCGCGGTCGAGGCGGCCGCGGGTGGCGAGGATCTCGCCGCGCAGGCCGGCCGGTCCGGAATCGGTGAGCAGGGTGCGGACGGGCACGGGCGTGAAGAGGGACTGGTCGGCGAAGTCCCAGATCCAGCCGCCCTGGAGGACGTCGTGACGGCGCACCACATCCCAGTACTTCTTGAAGTTGCCGCAGGAGTTCCCCATCGCGTGGGCGTACTCGATCATGACGTACGGGCGGGTGTCGGAGGTGTCCCGGGCGCGTTCCTCCACGCGTGCGGGGCTCTCGTACATGCGCGAGCGGATGTCGCTGATGCCGGGACGGTCGTCGCCCTCGTACTGGATGACGCGGGTGGGGTCGTAGGAGCGGATCCAGTCGTGCATGGCGGTGAAGGTGGAGCCGCCGCCGGCCTCGTTGCCGAGCGACCAGATGACCACCGAGGGGTGGTTCTTGTCGCGGTGCACCATGTTCCGGGCGCGGGCGACGCAGGCCGCCGTCCACTCCGGGTGGCTGCCGGGGTAGTCGGAACGGATGCCGTGGGTCTCGAGGTTGGTCTCGTCGACGAGGTAGAGGCCGTACTCGTCGGCGAGTTCGTACCACAGCGGGTTGTTGGGGTAGTGCGAGGTGCGGACGGAGTTGATGTTCAGCCGCTTGATGAGGGTGATGTCCTCGACCAGGTCCTCGCGGGTGAGGGCGGTGCCGCGGGCCGGGTGCATCTCGTGGCGGTTGGTGCCGCGGAAGGAGACGGGGCGCCCGTTGATGCGCATCAGCCCGTCCTTGACGGCGAACTCGCGGAAGCCGACGCGGTGGGACAAGGTCTCGACTACCGTGCCGGCCGGGTCGCGGAGCCTGAGGACGGCCGTGTAGAGGTACGGCTGCTCGGCCGACCACAGCCGGGGCCGGGCCACGGCCTTCGAGGCCCGTACGGTGACGTCCTCGCCGGCGGGGGCGGTGGAGAGGTCGGCGCTCTGCTCCAGCGGCCGGGGCCAGACGGCGTGGCCGCGCGCGTCGTACAGCTGGGTCTCGACGGTGTACCGGCCGCTCGCGCCGTCGCCGTACGCCCGCACGCTCGCGGTGACCGCCAGTTCGCCGCCGGTGTACGTGTCGTCCAGCGGGGTGTCCAGCTTGAAGTCGCGCAGGCGCACGGCCGGGGTGGAGTAGAGGTGGACCGAGCGGAAGATGCCGCTCAGCCGGATCATGTCCTGGTCCTCCAGCCAGTCGCCGTCGGCGTAGCGGTACACCTCCACGGCGATCTGGTTGGTGCCGGGCTTCAGCCGGTCGGTGATGTCGTACTCGGACGGCGTCCAGGAGTCCTCGTCGTAGCCGACGAGTTCGCCGTTGATCCACACGTAGTGGGCGGACTTGACGCCCTCGAAGTGGAGGAAGGTGCGGCGGCCCGACCAGTCGCGCGGGACGGTGAAGGTGCGCCGGTACTGGCCGACCGGGTGGTACCGGGTCGGGGCGGCGGGCGGCCGCGGGTCCTCGCCGCGGCCGTTGGGGCCCCAGTACGGGTAGGTGATGTTCAGGTAGATCGGGAAGTCGTGGCCGTGCAGCTGCCACACGGACGGGACCGGGATGGTGTCCCAGTCGCTGTCGTCGGTGTCGGTGCGGTGGAAGTCGGGGTCCCGGTCGTCGGGGCGGTCGGCGTAGGCGAACTTCCAGGTGCCGTCCAGGCTCAGCCGGTAGGGCGAGCGGGTGCGGTCGCCCGCGAGGGCCTGCCGCACGTCCGCGTACGGCGTGAGCGTGGTGTGCGGGGGCTGGGTGCCGACGGAGAAGACGCCGAAGTCGTTCCACTCCGGGGGCGTGCCGGCCGGGCCGCGCCGGGCGGTCGCGTGCGCGGTGCCGGGCGGGGCGGACAGGGCGAGGGCGCCGAGAACGGCGGCGCCGGACTCCAGGAGACGGCGGCGGCTGACGACCGGCCGGCCGGTCCGGGCGGCGGGAGATTCGTGGGGCATTGACCGTGGCCTTCCTCGGTTCGACAGGGCGCTGCACGGACTGAGGGCGCGTCGGGTCCCCCTCACCGCATCACCGCGAAAGGCAGGTTGCGCCGGGGAAGAACCACAACGGCTGGTGACGGAGCGACTACTGAGCCAGCCACACCCTAGGACTCGAACACAACCGAAGCAATGACCCCGTCGGACTCTGTGCGGTCCTGGTGGTTCTTTCGGCCAGGACGGTTTCCTCACGCACACATCTCGGAACCTGGGCTACTCATCCGTAAAGTGGGAGCAAAGGTCTGGCCCTCGGACCCGCACCCGGTGAGAAGAGGCGCGTCATGGATCCATGGCTGATCTGGCTGATCGTCGCGGCCGTCCTGGCCGTGGCGGAGATCTTCACCCTGACTGCCGCGCTGGGGATGCTGAGCGCGGCCGCGCTGGTCACCGCGCCGGTCGCCGCGGCCGGGCTGCCGCTCTGGCTCCAGCTCCTGGTGTACGCCCTGGTCGCCGGCGGCACGCTGCTGTTCGTACGACCCCTCGCGCTGCGCCACATGGTCCGGCCCCAGACCGTGCGCTTCGGCACGGACGCCCTGATCGGCAAGCCGGCCTACGTCCTGTCGGACGTGACCGGAACGGGCGGCCGGGTCCGTATCGACGGCGAGGAGTGGACGGCGCGCAGCTACGACGAAACCCTGGTCATCAGGACCGGAACAACCGCCGACGTCATAGAGATCAGCGGCGCCACCGCGCTCGTCTACCCCAGGGACTGAAGCCATGGACATCACCGCCTCTCTCATCGCCGCCCTGATCGTCGCGCTGTTCGCGATCTTCACCGTGGTGCGGGCGGTGCGCATCGTGCCGCAGGCACGCGCCCGCAACGTCGAGCGGCTCGGCCGCTACCACCGCACCCTCACCCCCGGGCTCAGCCTCGTCATCCCGTACATCGACCGGGTGCACCCGCTGATCGACCTGCGCGAGCAGGTGGTCTCGTTCAAACCGCAGCCGGTCATCACCGAGGACAACCTGGTCGTCGAGATCGACACCGTGCTGTACTTCCAGGTCACCGACCCGCGGGCGGCCTTCTACGAGATCGCCAGCTTCCTCCAGGCCGTGGAGCAGCTCACCGTCACCACCCTGCGCAACGTCGTGGGCTCCATGGACCTGGAGAAGACCCTCACCTCGCGGGACACCATCAACAGCCAGCTGCGCGGGGTGCTGGACGAGGCCACCGGCAAGTGGGGGCTGCGGGTCAACCGGGTCGAGATCAAGGCCATCGACCCCCCGCAGTCCATCAAGGAGGCCATGCAGAAGCAGATGCGCGCCGAGCGGGACAAGCGGGCCGCGATCCTGGGCGCCGAGGGGCAGCGCCAGTCGAAGATCCTCACCGCCGAGGGCGACAAGCAGGCGGCCGTGCTGCGCGCGGAGGGCAACCGGACCGCCGCGATCCTCGAGGCCGAGGGGCAGTCGCGGGCCATCGACGAGGTGTTCCAGGCCGTGCACCGCAACGACCCGGACCCCAAGCTCCTCGCCTACCAGTACCTCCAGACCCTCCCCCAGCTCGCGCAGGGCTCGGGCAACAACTTCTGGGTGATCCCCAGCGAGATCACCTCCGCCCTCCAGGGCGTGTCCAAGGCCTTCACCGAAGCGCTGCCGCCGTCACCGGCCACCCGGGAGAAGCCGGTGGCCGACGACAGCACCACCCGGGCCGCCGACGACACCGCCCAGGCGGCCCGTGCCGCCGCGGAGGCCCTCGCGGACGCCGCCGAGGCCGACAGCTCCGTCACGGGCGGCGGGCGCCGCGGGCTCACGGAGGGCGGCGACGACAGCCGTACCTGAGGGACGGCCGGCCCGGCTGTCAGCCGGCCCGTGCGGCGAACGCCCGGTACGCGCGGTCGTCGAAGAGGACGAATCCGACCTCTTCGACGGCCGTGATGTCGCCCTGGACGCGGGTGATCGCGGGGGTCATGTCTGCCGCAGCCTTCTCCAGACGGCCTTCGCCGCGTTGTGGCCCGACATGCCGTGCACTCCGGGGCCCGGCGGGGTGGCCGAGGAGCAGATGAAGACGGCCGGGTGCGGGGTCGCGTAGGGGAACAGGGAGAGTCTGGGACGCAGCAGCAGCTGGAGTCCGGAGGCGGCGCCGGAGGCGATGTCGCCGCCGACGTAGTTGGCGTTGCGGGCGGCGAGTTCGGGCGGTCCCGCGGTGGCCCGGGCCAGGACGCGGTCGCGGAAGCCGGGGGCGTAGCGTTCCAGTTGCCGTTCGACGGCGTCGGTGAGGTCGCCGGTCCAGCCGTTCGGCACATGGCCGTAGGCCCAGAAGACGTGCTTGCCGGCGGGGGCGCGGGTGGGGTCGGCGACGCCGGGCTGCACGGTGATGAGGAACGGGGCGTCGGGGGCGCGGCCCTCGCGGGAGGCGGCGTGCAGGGCGGCGGCGATCTCGGCGCTGTCCGCGCCGATCTGGACGGTGCCGGCCGTGCGGGCCTCGGGCGCGGTCCACGGCACGGGGCCGTCCAGGGCGTAGTCGAGCTTGAAGACGCCCGGTCCGTAGCGGTAGCGCGCGTAGTGGTCGCCGAAGCCGGCGATGCGGGCCAGGGCGGTGGGCGAGGTGTCGAAGACGTAGGCCCGGGCGGGCGGCAGGTCGTCGAGGCGCTTGACCTCGTAGTCGGTGTGGACGGTGCCGCCGAGGTCCTTCAGATACGCGGCGAGGGCGTCGGAGAGCGCCTGGGAGCCGCCGCGGGCCACGGGCCAGCCGCGGGCGTGCGCGGCGAGGGCGAAGACCAGGCCGACGGCGCCGGTGGCGAAGCCGCTCAGGGGGGCCATGACGTGGGCGACCAGTCCGGCGAACAGGGTGCGGGCCCGCTCGTCGCGGAAGCGGCGGGTGAGCCAGGTGGACGGGGGCAGCCCGACCAGGCCGAAGCGGGCGAGGGTGACCGGGTCGCGGGGCAGCGCGGTCAGCGGCAGGGACATGAAGTCGCGGGCGAGCGTGTCCCACGCGGGCAGGAAGGGTTCGACGAGGCGGCGGTAGGCGCCGGCGTCGCGCGGTCCGAAGGAGGCGGCCGTCTCGGCGACCGACCGGGACAGCACGGCCGCCGTGCCGTCCGGGAAGGGGTGGGCCATGGGCAGCGGCGCGTGCAGCCACTCCAGGCCGTAGCGCTCCAGCGGGAGGGCGCGGAACGCGGGTGAGTTGATCGCGAGGGGGTGTGCGGCGGAGCACGGGTCGTGGCGGAAGCCGGGGAGGGTGAGTTCCTCGGTGCGGGCGCCGCCGCCCACCGTGTCCTTCGCCTCGAACAGGGCCACCGAGAAGCCGCGCCGGGCCAGCTCCACGGCGGCGGTCAGCCCGTTCGGCCCCGCCCCCACCACGACCGCATCGAGCATCGACGGCACCTTCGGACTCCTCTGTCAGCGGGCGGCCACGGGAGGATCAGGATATGCCGGGGCTCCGGCGGCCTTCCGGGGCCCGCCGCCCCGTAAGACCGCCGCCCGCGTTCGGTGTTCCGCGTTCGGGTCAGGCCGCGTCCGCCAGCAGTTCCACCACCCGGTGCGCGGTGGCCGCGTCGCGGGCCGCCGTGAAGGGCAGGGTGTTGCCGCCCCGGATGTCGAAGGGCCTGCCCGCGCGGGTGAGGTGGGTGCCTCCGGCCTCCTCCACGAGGAGCAGACCGGCCGCGTGGTCCCAGGCGGCCTCCCAGCAGAACGCGGTCGCGTCGCAGGCGCCGCGGGCGACGGCCAGGTACTCCAGGCCCGCCGAGCCGCAGGAGCGCGGCGCGACGCCGTCCGTCCACAGGCCGAGCAGGGCGCGCTTCTGTTCGTCCGTCGTGAAGTCCGGGTGGGAGGTGGCCACCCGGAGATCGGCGCCGGCTTCCGGGGAGCCGGCGTGCAGGCGCTGCCCGTCGAGGTGGGCGCCCTGTCCCCGGACGGCCGTGGCGAGCTGGTCGGGGACGGGGGCGTAGGTCCAGGAGGCGTGGACGACCCCGTGCCGGGCGAGGGCTATCAGGGTGCAGAAGCCGGAGTCGCCGTGCACGAACTGGCGCGTCCCGTCGACGGGGTCGATGATCCAGACCGGCGCCTCGCCCCGTATCGCCTCGTAGGAGTCCGGATTGGCGTGCACCGCCTCCTCGCCGACGACGGCGGAGCCGGGCAGCAGGGCGGCGAGCGCCTCCGTGAGGTACAGCTCCGCGTTGCGGTCGGCGTCCGTCACCAGGTCGTGCGGGCCCGCCTTGCGGTCCACCTCGTGGTCGGCGAGGCGGCGCCAGCGGGGCATGATCTCCTGTGCGGCGGCCTTGCGGACGGCTTCCTCCACGTCGGAGGCGTGCGTGGCGAGAAACTCGTCGATGGTCTCGTCGTGGTACTCGGTCATGCCTCCATGAGAGCACGGGCCACTGACATTCCCGTCACTCCCGGTGCACCTCAGGTGGAATCGGAAGGAAAATGGGGCGCCGGCCCGTCGGCTTCTGGGCTCAGCGGCCCACCGCGTAGCCCTGCTGCCCGCGCGGATTCGCGGCCGCGGAGAGGACGCCGGTGGCCGGGTCCCGTGCGACGGCGCAGAGCCGGCCCTCCGACCAGGCGCCGCCGACCGTCACCTCGTGGCCGCGCCGGCGCAGCGCCTCCACCACGGCCGGGTCGGTGCGGGACTCGACGGTGACGCTGCCCGGGCGCATGCCGCGCGGGTAGAAGGAGCCGGGGAAGCTGTCGTTGTGCCAGTTCGGGGCGTCGATGGCGCCCTGGAGGTCGAGTCCGCCGCGTACCTTCGCGCGCAGGGCGACCGCGAGGAAGAAGTGCAGCTGCCACTGGTCCTGCTGGTCCCCGCCGGGGGTGCCGAACGCCATGACCGGCACGCCGTCGCGGAGCGCGAGGGACGGGGTGAGGGTGGTCCGGGGGCGGCGGCCGGGGGTGAGCGTGTTGGGCAGTCCCTCCTCCAGCCAGGTCATCTGGAGCCGGGTGCCGAGCGGGAAGCCCAGTTCGGGCACGACGGGGTTGGACTGGAGCCAGCCGCCGCTGGGGGTGGCCGAGACCATGTTGCCCCAGCGGTCGACGACGTCCAGGTGACAGGTGTCGCCACGGGTGGCGCCGTCGGCGCGGACCTCGGGTTCGCCGGGCACGGGGGAGGTGGGGCTCTTGGCGACGGTGGGCTCGCCGACGCCCATGGGGGTGAAGCCGGGTTCCTCGGTGGCCACGACGCGCGCGTGGGCGCTCAGCCGCGGGGCGCGTCCGCCGGGGCTGCCGGGCCGCAGGTCGTGGGAGGCGCGGGGGCCGACCGCGGTCCGCCGCTCGGCGTTGTACTCGGCCGACAGCAGGTCGTCGAGCGGCACCTCGGCCGCGTCCCCGTACCAGGCCTCACGGTCGGCCATGGCGAGCTTGCAGCCCTCGATCAGCAGGTGCATGTAGTCCGCGGAGCCGTAGCGGGGCAGTTCCGGCGGGAGCAGGGCGAGCTGCTGGAGCAGGACGGGCCCCTGGCTCCAGGGGCCCGCCTTGCACACGGTCCAGCCGTCGAAGTCGTACGTCACCGGGTTCTCGTAGGTGGCGGACCAGCCGGCGAGGTCGGCGGCGGTCAGGGTGCCGGTGTGGCGCTCGCCGCTGGTGTCCGTGGTGGGGCGCGCGGACTGGCGGACCAGGGCCTCGGCTATGAATCCGCCCCGCCACACCGCCCGCGCCGCCTCGATCTGCGCCTCGCGGTCACCGGCCCCGGCGGTTCCGGCGAGCAGCCGCTTCCAGGTGGCGGCCAGGGCGGGGTTGCGCAGTGGTGTGCCGGGGCGGGGGGCGCGACCGCCGGGCAGGTACACCTCGGCGGAGGAGGTCCACTCCGTCTCGAACAGCTCGCGTACGGTCTCGACGGTCTCGCCGACGCGTTCCACGGGCGGGTGCCCGTGCTCGGCGTACCCGATGGCGTACTTCAGGACGTCGGCGAGCGTTCTGGTGCCGTGGTCGCGCAGCAGGAGCATCCAGGCGTCGAAGGCGCCGGGCACGGCCGCGGCGAGCGGTCCGGTGCCGGGGACCAGGTCCAGGCCGAGGCCCTGGTAGTGGGCGACGGTCGCCCCGGCCGGTGCGACGCCCTGACCGCACAGCACCCGCACCTCACCGCCGGCGGGCGCGAGCAGGATCGGCACCTCGCCGGCCGGGCCGTTGAGGTGCGGTTCGACGACGTGCAGGACGAAGGCCCCGGCCACGGCGGCGTCGTAGGCGTTGCCGCCGTCCTCCAGCACGGCCATCGCCGACTGCGAGGCGAGCCAGTGGGTGGAGGACACCATGCCGAACGTGCCCTGGAGGGTGGGGCGGGTGGTGAACTGCATCTCTCACCTCGGTGTGCGCGCGTGCCGGCGACCTCTGGCCCCGATCGGCAGCAGGCTATCGACCGGGGGCGCGACCGACGGTCCCGGGTGCGGGGAGCACGTCCCGGCGGTATCCCTGTGCGCGTCGCGCCACGCGAGTAGGGTGGCACGTCATTCCGACTCCCCTTCCCCTGCCGGAGGCGATGGGCGCTCATGGGTCTGACGGTGCAGGACCGCACGTTCCTCGACGCCCTCGACGACGAGGCTCGGAAGGATCTGTTCCGTATCGGCGCGGAGCGCGCGTTCCGGCCGGACGAGCATCTGCTGCTGGAGCAGGACGACAGCAGCCATGTGCTGGTACTGCTCGACGGGTGGGCCGTCGTGTCGACGGCCACCGACCGCTCGTCGGCCCGGCTGATCCTCGCCCTGCGGCGGCGGGGCGAACTCCTCGGTGAGATGGCCGCGTTGGGCGGCGTCACCCGGAGCGCCACGGTCACCGCCCTGGGGCCGGTACGGGCCCTGGTGGTCTCCGGCGTCCGGTTCCGCGCGTTCGCCGGGCGCGACCCCCGGGTCGGGGCGCTGCTCATGGCCCAGCTCGTGGCCCGCCTCCGCACGGCCGACGAGGAGCGCCGGGCGCTCGCCTCGCTGACGGTGCTGCAGCGCGTCGCCGCCCGGCTGCTGGAGCTGGGCGAACTGCAGAGCTTCCCGGCCCCGGAGCACGGGCAGGCCGGCCAGGACGCCCGGAACGGCGGGAACGCACCGGCGCGAGCGGCCCGGGGGCAGGTACCGGGCGCGCGTACGGAAGCCCCGGGCGGGGGCGTGCGGGGGCGGACGGCACCGGCTCCGGGGTCAGCGCACCCGGCCGGGGAGGAGTTCCCCGTGCTCGCGCAGCTGGCCCAGCACGACCTCGCGGATGCCGTGGGCGCCACCCGTGAGGCGGTGGCCAAGTCGCTGCGGCTGCTGCGCGGCGCCGGAGTCGTACGCACCCGGCCCCGGCGCATCGAACTGGTCGACCGCGACGCGCTGCGCCTGCTCGCGACCGGCGGAAACATCGACTTCCCGACCCGCTGACCAAGGCCCGCCACTCCACTGCCCGGCCCTCGCCCAGCTCACCGGCACGACCCCGCCGCCGCCATGGCACCACCCACGAGCCAGTCGCCGAACCACTGCACCGCGCCCCACTTACGGACCCCCGGCGACACTCCGGTCCCCGGCCCCCTGACCGCAACCCGCCACTCGCGCTCACGCCCCGTCAGACTGCGCGCCCTCACCCGCAACCCGCCGGGCGAAACTCCCCCAGCCCTCGCCCAGCCCACCCGGCACGACCCCACCGCCACCACGGCACCACGGCACCACGGCACCACCCACGAGCCAGTCGCCGAACCACTGCACCGCGCCCCCACTCGCGGGCCCCCGGCCCGCATACCGAAGTCCGCCGGTCCGACGCCCGGTCCCGCCGGTGGGCTCGGAGTGTGCCGCCGTGGTGTCTCCCCGGTTGCCCACTCCCCCGCTGCAAGCCGCGGCCCGCGCGCGGTAGCGCCTCTGCCTTGCCCGGCTCGGGCCGGTCTGTCAAGAGCCCCGAGGGGTTGTGTCGGTGTGCGCGGCGGAGTGCGGCGCCTCTTGCGCGTCGTGCGTTTTCGGTGCGCGATCCATGTGCTGCGACCGGATGTGTAAACGACCACATCCAGGAGCAGTGCGAGCCGCCATGCTGACGTGCAGTCATCGCACGACAGGGGAGGGGCGGATGGCCGACGGAGCCGTCTACAAGACCTTGATGAGCGTGGACGCCCGGGGGTCCGGGAGCTACCTCGACGGCGCGAAGCGGCGGATGCGCGCACAGCTCTACGACCTCGCGCACGCGTCCTTCGCCGCGTCCGGGGTGGCACGGAGCATGCTCCACCTGGAGGACCGGGGGGACGGTTTCATCGCCGCCGTGGACGCGCGGATCCCGCCCATGCAGATCATCGGCACCTGGCTGGCCGAGATGCACCAGCGGCAGCGCCTGCGCAACGAGGACCTGGCACGCCGGCTGGGCCTGCGCGTCGGGCTGCACGTGGGGCCGGTGGAGCACGACGACGAGGGTCTGTCGGGCCAGGCCATGGACCTGGTCTGCCGCCTCGCGGACTCCTCCGTGGCCCGTTCGCTGCTGGAGCACTCGGGACGCGATCTGGTCTGCGTCGTCTCCGACTCGCTCCACCACGAAGTGGTCCGGCACGGCGGGCGCTTCGTCGAGCCCTCCTCCTACCGTCCGGCACGGATCACGCTCAAGGAGGGCAAGGTCACCGCGTGGTTCCACGTGCCGGGCGAACCGAGACCCACGCTGCCGGGCGACGAGGGTTTCGGCATGCTTCCCGCGGACGTGCCCACGGGGGAACACGGGGGCGGCACATCCGCGGGAGCCGAGGCGGAAGGCCGCCGGCCGCGAACGGGCACGGGGGACACCGCCCCGACCGCGGCCGGCCGGCCTTCCGCCGACGGAAACGGCCGGGCCGGCGGGGACCGGGACCGGCCGGCCGGCGGGGACGGCGGCGCCCACTGGGACATCCAGGTGCAGGGCGGCACGAGTGTCGTGCAGGACCGTGCCGTCTTCCACGGACCCGTCACCTTCGGCGGCGACCGGCCCGCGGCCGGCGACAGCGGTCCGGCGGAGGGGCGGCACCGTTGAACGGCGACGACGGGTACGGGGGCGGCGCTCTCCTCGCGCCCGGGGACCGGGACGCCGGAGACGCGGAACGGGGCGCGTCCCACCGCGGCGCCCGGGAGGACGGCAGGGCGGGCCGGGAGCCCGGCGGGGAACCGGACCGCCCTGCCGCAGGGCACGGCCCCGGCGCGGGAAGCGACGCCGACGGCGAGGGCCCGCACGCGCCCGACGACCGGGAGGACGACGACCGGGAGGACGGCGGTCGGGACGGCGGTGAGTGGCGGGAGCAGGAGGACCGCTTCCGTGAGGCGATCCGCGATCCGCTGTCCGACTCGGGCGTGCCCGGGGAGGCGCGCGCCGCGGCCCTCGCCCAGCGCGCCGCGCAGGCGCGCTTCGACGTCCGCGGGAACAACAGCGTCTTCGACCGGAGCCGCTTCGCCCACGCCCACTTCGGCGACGTCTACCTCGGGGCACGGGACGGGTCGGTCCCGGTCTTCGGGGACGTACCGGAGGACGAGCTGCTACGGCTGCGCCGGATCTACCGGCCCCCGGACGGGTATCCCGCGCTCCGGGACGTCCTGCGGGGCCGCCGCGTGCTGGTGCTGGGCGGCCCGCCCGGGACCGGACGGCTGACGACGGGGCTCTGCCTGCTCGACGAGCTCACGGGCGCCGGGTCCGCCGCCGACGGTCCGGTGCGGGGGCGGGTCACGCGGCTCGCCCCGTCGGACCTCGGGCTGCTGTCGGACGACCCGGACGCGGTGGTCACCGGCGTCCCGGAGGGCGGCGGCCTGCTGGCCCAGCTCCCCGAGGCCGCCGGCGGCTGGACCGCGCCGCAGGAGCCGCACCTCGACGCCCTCGCCGCGCGCCTGGCCGCGAAGGGCGCGTACGCGGTGCTCGTCGTCTCCCCCTCCTCCCCCGCCGGACACCTGCTGCCGGGGCGCTACGGCCGGGCCTGCCCGCCGGCCCCCGCCGGGGAGCTGCTGACGTGGCAGCTGATGCAGCACCTGTCCGAGGAGGACACGCCCGACGCTCTCGCCCGGGGCCGGCAGATCCTCGCGCATCCCCTCTTCGTGGCCGCGCTGGGCATCCGGCCGGAGGCACTGCGCCCGTCCGAGACCGGGTCGCTCGCGCTGTGGGTGGCGCGCCATGTGCGCGGCGAGCTGCCGCGCGAGGACCTCCTGGACGCCTGCGCCACCATCGCGCGGCGGCAGGCGCACGAGTGGTTCACCGGGACGGCGGACCCGCTGCCGCCGGCCGGTGGCCGCGACCGTGCGGCGGCGGACGGCCAGGGGGACGACGACGGGGCCCGGGTGCGGGAGGCCGCCTTCCGGATCGCGCTGGCGGTCCTGGACGGCGAGGCGTTCAGCGCGGTCGCGGACGCCGCCGAGCTGCTCGCCCAGCAGATCCTCACCACGCGCGCCCCCGGCCGCACGCACGGGCGTCCCGTGTTCACCGAGAACGTGGAGGGCCTGCTCGCCGCCTGCCGGGCCGAACTGCGCGACGACGGGGAGGAGCTGGTGGGCGGTGTGCCGGTGCCGGTGCGCACCGCCGCGTACCGGGGTGAGGCGCTGGCCGCGTCGGTGCTCGCCGAGGTGTGGCACCGCCACCACGCGGCCCGCGGTCCGGTGGTGCGCTGGCTGCGCGAGCTGGCCGGCGACACCCGCCCCCAGGTGTGGGTGCGCGCCGCCGTGGTGGCCGGCGAACTGGCCACCGCCGATCTGGGCTACGGCCTCACCTCCCTGATCCGGCCCCTGGCCGTCGCGCGCGACACCCGGCGCCGCTTCTTCGCGGCGACCGCGCTGGGCCAGGCCGCCGGGCGGGAGCCGTACCGCCGCGCGGTGCGGGCCGTGGTCACGGACTGGGCGTACGCCCCGGTGGCGTCCCTGCGGTGGACGGCGGCGCTGGCGGTCGGCTCCGGCCGTGTCATGGACGACACGCGGGCCGCCCTGGAGCTGCTGTACGACGTCGGCAGCCGCGACCAGGGCGCCCAGGCGCTGGTCGCCTCCTACGGCGCGGCCCGGCTGGTCGCGGGCAGCCGGGCCGGTGAGGCGGCCACCCTGTTGCGGGAGTGGTCGGACGACGCGTCCGGCGAGCGGCTGAACCTGGCGATGCTGTGTGCCGTACGGCTGTTCTGCGCCCGTACCGACGACATGTGGCAGCCGGAGGAGACGCACGAACCGCGGTCTCCGGCCGCCGGAGCGCCGCCGGCCGGTTCCGTGCCCGGGGCACGGTCCGGCGGCCCCGGCGGTGTCCCGGTCGCCGGTCGCGTGCCCGGGATGCCACGCGGTACCGACGCGCGGGCCGCCGCCGACCGCGTCCGGTCCGCGTCCCGTCCCCCGGTGCCGCGCGCACCGGTCGGGCCGACCGACGCGGAACTGGCCCGCCGCGCGCACTGGCCGCTCGTCCTGGCGGTCGCGGTGGCGGTGGAGGAGGCGGCCGAGCCGCTCGCCGATCTGCTGTGGCGGGCCCTGGACAGCCACCTGTCCGCCGAGGTGGCGACCGAGGGCCTGGCCCTGTGGCTGCGGGCCGCCGAGGCGGACGCCGCGCTCCCCGGCCACGACCGGCGGACCTACGTCTTCGAGCCGGAGGCGGCGGCCTCGGACGGGGAGCACGGCACCGCGCCCGCGGCGGACGACGGGGCCGGGACGCCGCCGGGCGAGATCCTCCGGGCGCTGCTCTGGCTGCTGCCGCGGATGATCCGCAGCCGGCGCGACGCCGCGCGGCTGCGGTGGCTGCTGGGCCACCTGGCCGAGGCGCCCGACGAACCGATGACCGGCGCCTTCGCGCGCCATGTGCTGTCCGCGACGGCGGCGACGACGAGCGGCCCGAGGGGCCGGGGGGAGGACCAGAGGTGACCGTGGGCCCGGAGGAAGAACTGACCATCCCGGAGAACATCGCCGGGCCGTTCCTGCGCGAACGGATCCTGCGGGAAAGGGGGTTCCGGCACGCGGGCGTGCAGGTCGCCTCGGTGCTCTTCTACCAGGACGGGGGGCACAGCGTGATCACCTCCCAGGGGGCCGACCACACGCACCGGCCCAGCAGGTGGGCCCGCCCGACGAGCGTGTGCGAGATCGCCCGCGGCCGTCATGTGACGACGTTCGACGTCGAGTTGCCCGCCCTGGGCGCCGCCACCTTCTTCGAGACGAGGGTGAAACTGCGCTGGGAGGTGACCGACTACCGGCTGGTCGCGGAGAAGCGCCTGTTCAGCGTGGAGGAGGACCTCGGTCCCGAGATCGTCGACCGGCTCCAGGACGTCTCCGGGCGGTACGCCGTGCAGCACGCGCAGGAGGCCAACCGGGCCGTGCGGTCCGAGATCACGGCGGGCAAGTGGGCCGACATCGGCCGCGAAGTGGGCCTGCGCACGCGGATGTTCGTCGAGGTCGGCACCGACCGCGCGCACATCGACTTCGTCGCCGGGGCGCGGCTGGACGACGCGGAGGCCCAGCGGGTCGCCATCCGCTACAAGGGGTTCGCCGCGATCGCCCAGGGCACCGACGCCGAGAAGTACGCCTATCTCATGGCCTCCGGGGACGGCAAGGAGGTCGCGGAGCTGGTCAGGATGATGATCGACAGCCAGGCGGAGGAGCAGCGGGAGAACAGGGACTTCCTGGTCCGGATGGCACGCGAGGGCCGCGTCAACACCCCGGAGCTGGACGCGTACATCCGCCGGATGGCACTGCCCGACCAGCCCTACGGCCACCCGGTCCGCGGGGACTTCGGCGCCCCGCCCGCCCTGCCGCCGGCTCCGGCCGGCCCGGGGCGCGGGGCGGGGGCGGGCCCGGTGCCCGCGCTGGAACCGGCCTGGCCCGGCCGTCCGGCGGACGCGGACCGGCGGCCCGGCGGGGAGCGGTGGGCGGACGACGCCCGCCCGGTCCCGGAACCGCGGCCGGCGCACAACCGCGCGGCCCCGGAACCGGCGCCGCGGGCCGACGAGGACGACTGGTGGGGCGAGCCGGAGGAGCCGTCCGGACACCGCACTCCCCCGGAGCCGGCCGCCGTCCCGGCCGCGTCCGGCACGCCGTCCCGTACCCGTCCGGCGGAGGACGAGGAGGACGACTTCTGGTCGGACGGGCCCGCGGACGGTTCGTGGAGCACGGACGCGCACCGGCCCGGACCGGGACACACCGGCGGCGGCCGGTGACCGGCACGGCCGGTGCGCCGGCCCCGTCCGCCGTCACCGGCACGGAGACGCGGTACGTGGCCGAGCGGCTGCTCGCCACCGTCCGGGAGGACACGGGACGCGCCGACGTCAAGGCATCGGTGCTGCTCTCCCTGGCCCTGGGAGCGCCGGCCCTGGTGATCGGCTCCGGCCGGCGGCTGCCGGGCGACGGCCCCTCCCTGAGCCTGGTGCTGGTGGGGCTGGGCGCCCTGATGTGGCTGATGGGCACCGTGTCACTCGTTCGGGCGATGCTGCCGCGGAGCGGAACTGAGCGGGTGGGACCGGGCATCACCTTCTTCGCCGATGTCGTCGCGGTGCACGGGACGTCGGGGGCGCAGGGGGTGGCCGACGCGGTCACCGCGGCGTGCCGGGACATCACGGCCTGGCTGCTCACCCAGGCCGTGGACACCAGCCTCATCCTCGCCGAGAAGTACCGGTGCATCCGCTGGGGGGTCGGGTGGCTGGTCCCGGGGGCGCTGTCGGCAACGGGCGGGCTGCTGCTCGCCTGACCCGTCCGCGCCCGGACGAGGGACGGTCCGGGCGCGGCCGTCGTCGAGCGCGGCCCCCGGTCCGGCCGGGGGTCCAGGGGCCACGACACGCCTCTCGCGCCCGACATACAGGCAAATGAAGTGACACAGAAGGGGAGCACGTGGACACACACATCACCGCACCGGTCCGCGGGGGACCGGTCACCGCACGGCCGGCGAGAGGGCGCGCCGCGGCACGCGGCGCCCGGTACGCCGCGGCTCTCCTGGCCGTCCTCCTGCTCGCCGAGCCGGGCCTGCCCGGATCCGGTCCCCCGGCCCCGTCGCTCGCCGCGTCCGACGCCCCGGAGCCGGTGGAACTGGCCATCGCGGTCGACCAGTCCGGCAGTCTGCGGCCGTCCGACGTCGAGCGGGAGCGGGACGCCGCGGGCCGTATCGCGGTCGGTGAGATATCGGCGGCCTCGCGGATCACCGTCCTCGGTTTCGCGAGCGCCGACAACGACGAGCAGAGCCCCGTGGACGAGGTGTGTCCGACCACGGAACTCGATCCCGTGGCCCGGGAGAAGACCGGCGAGTGCATCGGGCGGCTGGCGCGGCGTGCGAAGGGCACGGGCACCGGGACCGACTTCCCCGCCGTCATCAGGCAGGCCGTCACCCGGCTCGGCGAGCACGGCGACGACCGGCCCCGCGTGCTGTTCCTGCTCACCGACGGCAAACTCGACGTGGACGACAGCCCGGCCTACGGCCGCGACCTGGAGAGCCGCCGGACCAACGGCGCACGCGAGCTGGACAAGGCCCTGGCGGAGGCCGCCCGCGCCAAGGTGCAGATCTGGCCGCTCGGCTTCGGCGAGGGCATCGACGAGAGCGCCCTGGACGCCATGGCGGCCGGTGGCTACCAGGGCGGCTGCACCGATCTCCCCGCGGCCCGCCCCCGCGCCACGGTCGTGCCCGACTCGACGACCCTGGGCAACGCCCTGCAGCGTGCCTTCGCCGGCGCCCGCTGCCTGGTCACCGACCCTCCGGTGGAGGACAGGCCGCCCGCCGACATCTCCGTACGGCTCTCCCCGCTGGCCACCCTCGCCACCATCGTCGTCTCCAAGGGCGACCCCCAGGTGCGGGCCACCTACTACGACCCCCGCGGCGAGAAGGTCGAACCCGGCACCCGCGCCGACGGCTCCCGCTTCGAACTCGCCGGGGCGGGCGGCGAGGTGGAGTCCCTGCGGATCACCGATCCGCGACCGGGCGACTGGCAGGTCCGCCTGGACGCCCCGGAGGGGCACCGGGACAAGCTCGCCAGCGTCTCGGTCCAGTGGCGCGGCACGGTCCGCTCCTCGATCGTGATGACCCCCGCCTCGCCCCGGCCCGGTGAGAAGGTCCGGATCGAGCTGGGGCTGCAGACCCGGGACGACGAGGGCGTCAGCGACCCGGACGACCTGCGCAGGCTCAAGGTCTCCGGCGAGCTGACCGGCGACGGGTTCCCGCCCCAGGACCTCGAGCTCGGCGACCGGGGCGAGAACGGCGACAGCAAGGCGGGCGACGGCCGGTTCACGGGCACCGTCCTGATCCCGGACGGGGCCGACGGCGCCCTGAAGGCCGTCGGTGTGCTCGGCGCGGTCGGGCTCACCGCCGACCACCGGCCCTTCCTCACCCGTACCGCCCCCGTGAACCCCGACGTCCGCGCCGAGATCCGCGTCGACGACGCCGAGGTGCACCCCGGGGAGGGCGTTCCCTTCGTCCTGCTGGCGTCCAACGACTCCGGCGAGCCCCGCACCCTGCGCCTGTACCCGCGGGACACCGAGCCCGGGGCGGTCAGGATCTCCCCGGCGGAGATCACCCTGGCGCCCGGCGAGTCGGTGAACCGCCGCGGGCGGCTCACCGTCGACGCGGGCCAGCGGCCGCACCGGCTCACCGCACGGGTGGAGGTCCTGGACCGGGACGAGCGCGGCCGGCCGCTCGACGCGAAACTGGTCGACCTCGACATCACCCCGGTGCCCCCGTGGTACGAGCGGTTCTGGGCGGACTGGTGGTGGGCGCTGGTCTCCGCCCTGGTCGCCGTGGCCGGCCTCACCGGGTACGCGGTGTGGCGCCGGCGGCAGCAGGCGACCGACGTCGACCCGGGCGGGCTCCGGATCGGCCTCACCGTGCCCGGCGGCTCCGGTGAGCGGACGGCGAGCGAGATCGTCGTCCCCCGCGGCCGCGGCCCCTGGTACCGGTTCGACGTCCTGGACGAGTACGGCACGGACCCCAGGCTGCACCCGTCCCCCGGCGGCGAGTACGCCCTCCAGCGCGATCCGCGGACCGGCGTACGGCTGCGCACCCCGGACGGCGGGGAGCGGACGCTGCCCCTCGGCCAGGACATCGCGCTGCGGGGCGAGGCGCGGCTGCGCGTGGAGCGTGCCACGGGGACCGGGGCGCCGCACCGCTCGGGGTCCGCCGTCCCGCGGTGGCTGTCCGGCCTGTTCCCGCGGCGCGGGACCGGGCCGGGAGCCGCTGCGGGCGGGCAGCAGCCCCTGCCCCCCGACCCGCCCGCGAGGTCCTCGTACGACGACGACCTCAGCGACGCCCTCTGATCCCGGGCGGCCGGGCCGGTGCTCCTCGCCGGCCCGCCCCCGGGACCCGCCCACCCCACAGCCCACGGCAGGTCCGCCACCAGGACCTGGGATCCACCGAACGCCGGTGTGCGCAGGCACCCGGCAGGGGGGAAACGAAGCGATGAAGATCTTCCAGCCGATGCTGTTCGTCGGCCTCGGCGGCACCGGCGGCCTGATCGGCGCCGAACTGGAGCGCCGGCTGCGCGCCGAACTCTGCGGACCCGACGGCACCGCCCTCACCGGCAGCGGCGGCGGGCGTCTGCCCTACGAGCTGCCCGGCTGCCTGCAGTTCGTCTACGCCGACTACAGCGAGGGCGAGCTGGCCCGGCTGCCGCACCTGAGCGCCGACGCCGCGCTGCGCCAGGCGTACAGCCGCACCTCGCGGGCCACCCACGACCTGCTGCCCGCCGACTTCGACAGCTCTCCGGAAGTGACGCGGATGCTGCGGGCCCTGCTGCGCGAGGAGGTCGCCGACTGGCTGCCCCCGCACACCGGCGAGCCCAAGATCAACCCCTTGCGCAACGGCGCGGGCCAGCTGCCCACGGTGGGCCGTGCCGCGCTGTTCGCCACCCTGGCCGACGGCCCCGCCCCGGTGCTGCGGCCGCTGCACCGCGCCATCGACGCGATCGCCGGCTCCGGCGGGGAGCTGCAGGAGGTGGGGGGCGACTCGATCAACGGCTGCGACGTCTTCGTGGCGTTCTCGGTCGCCGGCGGCACCGGAGCGGGCATCTTCCTCGACTACCTGCATCTGATCGGGCAGGCGTTCAAGGACAAGAAGTTCCGGGGCGCGCGGATCTACCCCCTGGTGGTCATGCCGTCGGCCTTCCCGGAGGCGAAGGGCGGGGGCCGGGAGGCGGAGCTGAACGCCGCCCGCGCGGTGGTGGACCTCTCCCGGCTGGTGGACGAGCAGAACGCGCCCGACGCCGAGACGGAACTGGGCGACGTCGAACTCCAGGAGTCCCTGACCATCCGCTACCCGCAGGTCCACCCGGTGTCCCTGCGGCCCGGCACCGTCCCCACGGCCTTCCTGTTCAGCCCCACGGCGGGCGTCCGCCCGGACGACCTGCGGCGCTCCATCGTCTCCCTCGTCATGTCCCTGGTGGGCACCGACCTGGACCTCGGGGAGGCCGGGGGCGGCGGACGCGACGACGACTACCAGACCTTCGCCAGCAACTTCGTCAACGGCGACATCAGCCGCCGTACCCGCTCCGCCACCGGCATCGGCCGCCAGGGCATCTCCACCAGCCTGGTGGCGTCGATGACGGCGCCGCTGGACGAACTGGCGGAGCTGGTCGCCGCGAAGATGCTGACCCAGGCGGTGGAGCGGCTGACCGACACCTCGGCGCCGGCGTCGCACGAGACGGCCCCGCTGGTGCGGGAGATGTTCACCGCCGCCGGGCTGGGCGAACTGTGGCGGCGCGACCCGCTGGAGGTGACCGAGCCCGATCCGCTGCCGCGGGGCAGCGGCGACATCGAGACCGCCCTGCGCGACCGCGTCGAGCAGATGCGGCGGCTGCTGGCGGACCTCGAACGGCGGGTGGCCCACCGCATGCCCACGCTGGTGGAGGGTTTCTCGCCGCGCAGCGCGGCCGAGCAACTGCTGCACAAGACCGACCTGTTCACCCTCGGCCGGGTGGTGACGGGGGTGCCCGGCGACGCCGACCCGGTGGCCCGGCTCGGTTTCCTCGGCATGCTCGACAACCGCCGGCAGGATCCCGCGCGGCCCGCCGGGGTGGACGTGCAGCCCCCGCCGGTGCCGCGGATCAAGGGCCGCGTGGTGGGGCCCCGGCCGCGCTGGGCCGACGACGAGGTGGCGGCCGTCGTCAGCGCGCAGGACCGGTGGTACAAGTGGCGGGCCCGCACCGTCTGGCACCGCGCGTGGAGCGAGCAGGAGCCCCGCTGGCGGCAGGCCGCGAGCCTGTTGCAGCGGGACGTCCAGGTCGTCGCCGAGTCGTTCCGCAAGCACGTGGACGACCAGCCGCGCGCCCACGCCGCGCAGGTCAAGGAGCTGTACGACGACCGGACCGGTGTGTCGTACCTGCTCCCGCCGCAGGGCAACCTGGGGCGCTTCTACCAGACGCTGATGGAGCGCCTGGTGGAGAGCGACCAGCTCGGGCCCAACGGCGACGAGGCGGCCCTGATGCTCAAACTGGTCGACGCGGATCTGCGGCGGTCCGCCTTCGCCTCCGGCCGGCACTCCTCCGACGCCGTGGTGGCCGAGGTCAAGGCGGCTCTCAAGCACCGCGTGCAGCGGCTCTTCGCCGAACGTCCCGACGGACACCGGGCGCGTGCCCTGCTGCCGCGGATGAGCACCCTCCTGGCCGCGGCGGCGGGCGACCGCGAGGCCGCCGACCAGGTCAGCACCAAGGCGCTGGAGCAGTTCCGCTACAAGCTCGCCGGGCTGCTGCCGGCCGCGTTCACACCGGAGGGCAACGGCCGGCTGAAGGTGCTGATCACCTACCCGGGGACGCGCCGGGTGGCCGTCGACACGTATCTGGAGAAGCAGTTGCGGCTGCCCGCCGACAGCCGCCGCACCATCGAGTTCCGGGCCGTGGACACCGACTCGATCACCGTGGTGCTGTTCCGCAGCGAGATGAGCCTCACCGAGGTGCCGGAGGCGCGCAAGGTGCTGCGCCAGTGGGCCAAGGCGCAGGAGGGCCGCCGTGACGAGGACGTGCTGCGCTGGCGTCAGCGGCTCGGCTACCGCGACGACTGGCTGGCCAGCACCCCCGACGACCGTACGCACATCCTGAACCGGCTGCTGTGCGCCCTGTGGAACGGGCAGATCGACTACCAGGGCGACGCCGCGTCGCCGCTGCGGCTGCGGATCCGGCTGCACGACGACCGGAGCCCGGACGCGCCCGGCATCCAGCTGCGGCTCGACGAGTACCAGGACGGCGTCTCCAGCTGGGCGGGGCTGCTGCGGGCGTACGAGCGCTGGGCGCTGCTGGCGGAGGAGAACATCGTGCAGAGCTACTGCCAGGTGGTGATGAACACCCTGCCGCACGGCCTGGGGACCTCCGGCAGTGAGCCTTCGGAGCTGTACCTCAAGCTCGTCCACGAGGTGGCGCCCCGTCAGCTGGCGCTGCTGGACGAGCGCGAGCGCCGCTACGGCGACCGGGTGGCCGACTGGGCCCGCCGGCTGCGGGAGTTCTGGGCCGAGACCCTGCCCGGGGCGCTCGACCTGCCCTTCCCGGAGAGCGAGCAGGCCGCCCACCCCACCCTGCGGGAGCTGGAGGAGTGGGTGCGCGAGGGCCGTGCCATGGAGGGGGCCGCGCCGTACGACGACCGGGGGTACGGGGCCCGGGGCGAGTGGGAGCACGACCGGTCCCGTGAGCAGGAGGAGTGGGGGCGCAGGGAGCCCGGGTCACGGCGGCCGCAGGTGCCCGAACAGGGAGGCGGGGCGTGGAGCCCGGCGACCGGATCCGCACCCCGGGCGGGCTCCTTCGGCGCCCCCGCGCAGCCCGCGCCGGGCACCGGCCGCACCGCGTACTCCGGCCCCGGCGCCCGGCACACCGCGGACGGCCCGTCCGCCGCCCGGCCGCACGACGACCCGGGTACCGGGCGCCGGTCCGCTCCGCCGGAGGGCGCACCGCCGCACGCGTGGCCGGACCCGGTGGGGACGGGGCCCGGCCGCACGGGCGACCCGGCCGGGCACCGGGTCCGCGCCGAGGCCGCCGGCTTCGGCGGCGTCGCGGACCCCTCGCACCCGGACCCGGGCGGGGTGGCACCGGCGGCCCCGCCCGCCGGCCGGCCCGCCCCCGCCGGGCGCCCGGCGCCCGGACCGGTCGCGGCACGCGCGCCCGAGTACCCGGCCTATCCGCGCGAGACGGAGCCCGACCCCGGGTGGCCGGGCACCGGGCCCGCGACGCCGTGGGGCATCGCGGACACCGACGGCGAGGTCGACTGGCCCGACGAGGACGCCCCCAGCGGTGACGGGGGACGAGAGAACTGGGAGAACCACGCGTGAGCCTGACAGGGGTACCCGTGGTCGTGCTCGACTTCCGGGACGACGGGGACGTACCCGCCGACGGCGCGGGGCTGCGCCGCAGGATCGGTGAGCGCCTGCCCGACAGTGGCCGCGCCGACGCCGGTGACCTGCGCTTCCTGGTGATCGACGAGCCGGACGGGCTGACGGCGCACGCGGAGGCGTACGAGCTGGTGACCGCCACTCCCACCCTCGGCTCGGTGCGCCTGCTCTGTCTGGTGGTGGGCGACCTGTCGCAGCCGCAGCGGACCGCCGGTCCGGCGGACGCTCCCGTGGACGGCGCCGGCCGCCGGCTGCGGCTGGCGTCGGCCCTCCAGTCCTCCGGCACCGGGGTGCTGTGGGCGGCGGACCCGCTCGCGGGGCACGACCCCCGGACGGCCGACCCGGCCGCGGAGACGGAGGCGGCGCTCGCCTCACTGACCGATCTGCTGCGCGTGCCCGAGATCTTCGACGAGGTGCTGTCGGAGCTGCGCGACGCGCCGGTCCCGGCCGCCGCGCTCTCGCTGCGGGTCCTGGAGCACGATCTGTCGGCCGCCGTGCGGGACAGCGCGTGGAGTGCCGCGCTGGCCCGCTTCGCGGGCGGCGAGGCACCGGTGGCCGCCCCTCCCGCCGCGCAGGACCTGCCCGCGGGCATCGCCGCGCTGCTCGGTCCCGCTCCCGAACAGTCCGTGGCGTCCCTGCTGCGGTCCGGCGGCCCGACGGACGCCGCCCGCGCGGCCGGTGTCCGGGCGCTGGCGGAGCTCGACGAGGCGCGCACACGGCTCGACGCGCCCGCGGCCCTGCTGACGGGACGCCGGACGGCGGGCCGGGTGCCGCGGGCCGTCGAGCGGGCGGTGGACGCCCTGCGCCGCTACCGGGAGGGGGTGGCCGGGGTGCTGCGCGACAGCGGCTCGCCCGGGGTCCCGCCGGGTGACGCGCTCGCCCGCCTCGCCGACGCGGGCGTGGAACTCCCGGCACCGGACCACCGGTCCGCCGGCGGTACGGACGAGGGGCTCCAGCGCTGCACGGCGGAGCTGCTCGGCGCCGGGCTGCCGCTGCGTGCGGTGGCGGCCCGGCTGTCCGCGCTGGCGGAGCGGGTGGCGCCGGTGCCCGCCGCCGCCGGGCTGCGCGACCTCGAACGCGTCTGTCCGGACGCGTCGCTGCGGCGGGTGTCGACCGGGGCGCCCCTGTACTTCGCGCGTGCCCGTGCGGGCGATCTGGGCCTGACCGCCGCCGCGGCCTTCCTGTCCGCGCTGTGGCCCTGGCCCGGCACCCTGCTGGTGCTGGCGACGGCGGCCGTGTTCTTCCTCGGCGGCGCGCTGGCGACGGCCGCCCACCCGGGCCGAACGGCCGGTGGCCGGACCCACCGGGCGGACACCGCGCGGGCGGCCGCTCTGTTACTCGGTACGGCGGCGGCGGTGGGCCTCGGCCGGCTGGTCACCGTACCGCGCGAGGCGGCGCTCGCCGGGGTGCTGCTCGGCGTCGCGGGCTCCGCCCTGTGCGTCGCCGCCTGGTGGCGCCGCGGGATGGCCGCCTGGTGGGACGCAACCGGTACGGCGGAGCTCTCCGCCCACCTGGCGGGCGTCGACGCCGTCCTGGCGGACGCGCTGCGCCGGCAGTGGTGGGCCGCGGAGGAACGCACCCGCTGCGCCGACGGCGCCAGGACCCTGGCGGCCGTGCTGCGGGGTGCGGCGCTCGAGGCGGAGGGCGGCCGGACCGCCGCGGACGTGCCGCGGGGCCACGACGGCGGACCGGCCGCGCGGGAGGACTGGGCGGACCCCGACTGGGACACGTCGTGGACGGAGGCGTCCTGGGACGACGGTACGGAGGACGGCGACCGGTGGGGCGCCGCCGCCCGGACGGACCGGCCCTGGGCGGCGGCCGGCCCGCCCGACGCGTCACCGGCCGGCCGGCCGGCGGCGGGGGGAGGTCCCGGACCGTCCGCGCGGCCCCGGAGCGCGCCGACGGCGGACCCGCCGTGGCTCGACCGGGGCGCGGGTGACGGCGGGCCGGACCTGGTGCCCACGCTCGTCGCCGACCTGGCCGACGCCACCGTGGACGCGCTGCGCCGCTACGCCGGCACGGCCGACGGCACGCCGGGCCCGGGCGGCGCGCCCACCACGCTGGAGACGGCGGTGGGCCGGGCCATCGCCGCCGCGCGGCTGCACCTGCGGGACAACGGGGTGGTGCCCGCCCCGTCGTTCGCCCGGCGGGACCGGTTGCGCGGTGACCCGACGACGCTGCTGGGCATCGGGGCGCAGCGGGTGCGCGAGGTGCTCGGCACCGGGACCGAGCAGGGCCGGCCCCTGCTGCTGTGCCCCCCGGCCCAGCTCTCGCTGCTCAGCCGGGATCCGGCCGAGGCCCGGTCCATCGCGTTCGCCCCGCAGGCCGTGCGCACGGTGGTCGACGTCCGGCCGGGCGGTTACGCCCACGGGGCCGTGCCGGGCCCCATGGTGTGGACGGCCTCCGGCCGCTTCGCGGGCACGTTGCGGCTCATCCCGCTGCGTGCGGGAGTGGTGGAGAGCGTCCGCGTGCGCACCTGGGCCGACGACACGACGTACCCGGGCGGGGACCGGGGGAGCGCCCCGGACCAGGGGCAGGAACGGGCACAGCGGTGACCCGCGCCCGCACGAGCAAGGAGCGCGCCTCGGGCGCCCGGACGACGAACGCAGTGGGGATCTCATGGTGAACGACCACCGGCCCGTACCGCACGAGCAGGACCGGGTCCCGGTGCCCGCGGTGCACCTGCCGCAACCGCCCTCGCCCGGCGAACGCGGGGGCGACGGGGATCGCGGCGAACGCGGGGAACGGGAAGCGCGCGGCGAGCACGCGGGGCACGAGGAGCGGGCGCGGCGCCGGGAGTCCGCGCCGCCGGGACCCGCCGAGGAGTTCGGGTTCGTCTCCCCGCAGGGCACCACGCACCGGGTCCGCGCCCATTTCGGTCCGGACCGCCCGCGGCTGGTCCGGCCGCCCGCCGTGGCCCGGCCGGTCCGTTTCGAGGACGGCTGGCAGGGCTTCCAGGTGCGGCTGCCGGAGGAGGCCGCCGCCGACCGGACCGCGTACGCCCTGCTGGAGGCGGAGATCACCGCCGCGTCGGCGCTGCACCGCGCCTACGCGGGGACGCGTTTCGGCGGTCTCTTCCCCACCCCGGTCGGCCACGACATGAACACCCTCGCGCCGTTCGTCCTCTACGCCGTCCCACGGGGCCGTCCGCTGTCCGGGCCGACCGAGCGGGTGTCCCTCGCCGACCAGCGGGTCATCGAGCGGGACCTGGTGCTGGTGGTGCGGCTGATGGAGCAGATCGGTCTGGTACACCGCGGGATCGTCCCCGGGGCCGTGCGCTGGGACGCGCACGGCGTACAGGTGTGGGACCTGGGGTCGGTGGTCCGGGCGGGCCGGCCCCGCGTCCCGTACGGCATCCCGCCGTTCGCCTCGCCGGAGCAGCGGGCGGGCCTCGGGGCGGCCGACGCCCGGGACGCGCTGTGGAGCGTGGCCCAGGTGATGCACCAGCTGGTGACCGGCCGCCCCGGGAACCCCGACGGCCCTCCGGCCGACCTCCCCTCGCACCGGTCGATCGCCGACACCCTGGGCGCGCTCTTCGCCCGGCACGCGCAGGACCGGCCGACACCGGACGCCCTGCTGCGCGCCCTGGCGCCCGAGATCGCGGCGGAGGTGGCCGGGGCCCTGCTCCCGGACCCGCTGGAACAGTTCCGCCGCGAGTTCGACGACACCAGGCGGCGCAAGCACGCCACCCTCGCTCCGGCCGCCCCCGTCCCCGGGCCCTACGTGCCCGACGGCGGACGCCCCGGGGCGGGCGACGGCTACGACCCCGGGCCGCAGGCGCCCGCCCGTCCCGACGCCCCGCCCGCGCAGTTCACCGGCTACGAGTATCCGACCCGGCCCGACCGCAGCAGGCTGCGCACCTGGATCAGCGGAGGACGCACCTCCGGCACCACGGGTCCCTACCGGGACCGACCCGAAGGAGACAGCCGCCGATGACCGCACCCGTGCCGGGCGTCACCGCCCAGGAGATCCTCTGCCCGTACTGCCTGGAGGTCGTCGCCTACGACGAGCGGCAGCTGTTCGTGCGCGACGACAAGCAGCAGTACGAACAGCTGCTGCTGGACGGGCAGACCAGCCCGCTGCGCCTCGCGGACACCCTCCGCTCCGCTTACCAGCGCTGCAGCAACGCCGACGACGTGCAGGCCCACTACATCCCCGTTCCGTACCTCACCCACGGGAGCCCGCTGACCGTCGCCATGGTCGGGGACTCCGCGACGGGCAAGACGCATCTGCTGACCCAGATGATCGCCGAGATCACCGACGGCGGGCTGGACCGCTACGGGGTGACCTGGCAGTCCGTCAATCCGCAGGACCACAAGACGTTCATGGACGAGCGGGTCGACGTGCTGCGTTCCGGGATGATGCTCGAGCACACCCCGTCCCGGTCCTTCGCCGCGTTCGTCGACGCCCTGCTGCTGACCGGTCCGGACGGGACCACCCGGCCCGTGGCGTTCTTCGACCTCAGTGGTGAGGACCTGCGCCGCACCGACGGGGTACTGCGCTTCATGGTGGGCGTCGACGCGCTGATCTTCGTGGTCGACCCGCTGCGGGCCCTGCCCATGGCCCATCTGGACCCCCTGCGCGGCGAGCTGGGGTTCAGCCGGGGCGGCGACCCGGCGTTCCAGACGGTGCTGGACCGGCTGCCGCGCACCGGCAGCCCCTATCTGGGCGTGGCCGCGGCCGTCGTGATCAACAAGAGCGATCTGCTGCGGTTCGAGCATCCCGTGGACCGCTGGCTCGGCGAGCCGCCGCCCGAGCGGGTCTCCGCCGCCCGGTTCCAGGCGGAGAGCCGGGACGCCTACGCGTATCTGCGGGCCCACTCCGGCCCTGCCTGGGTCAGGCCCTTCGACAGCGTCCTGCGCTGCACCCTGCACTTCGCCTCGGCCACCGGCAGCCACGACCACCTGGGCACCTTCCCGCACGGCACCCGGCCGCTGCGGGTCCTGGAACCGCTGGTGTCGGTGCTCTCCATGTGCGGTCTGCTCGGCGGCGAGGCCGGGGACGGGCCGGCCGCGGTGGGGATGTGACGGACACCGTGGAATCCCATCCCCGCCCCGAGGAACACGCGGCGCCGCACGGCACCGCCGCCCGGCCGTCCGGTCCGCAGGAGACCGGCCGGGCGGCCGTTCTCGACCAGGTGGTCTTCCGCTGGGCCGGCAACCGGGGGTCGCGCGGCGCCGGCATCGCGGCGGTCGCCTTCTCCTGCCCGGAGCGCGAGGCACGCGAACTCGCCGAGGAACTGGGCCCGGTGCTGCGGGTGGTGCGCGGGAGCGAGCAGCGGCCCAGCATCGTCCGGCGCCACCACCGCGACCGGGCGGTGCTGTTGCGCCGTACCCCCGGCTTCGACGACCGGGGCCGCGACAACACCGTCTGCCACGCCCTGCTGGGGCCGCCCCAGCTGCTGAGCCCGCTGCTCTGCCTGAGTCTGGGGACGGCGCCCTGGGCGGAGGACGGCTGGGCCGACCGGATCTCCGGCGGTATCGACCCGCTGCCCTGGCAGCGGACGCGGGCGCTGGCCACCCGGATGAGGGACAGGGTGGAGGACGGCGTACGACTGGTCGAGCAGCCGCTGCGCTGCCTGGTGGCGCAGTTCCTGCGCACGCCGGGAGGGCGGGTGTCGGCGCCCGCCGGTGAGCTCGACCGGGCCTTCGCGGAGGCACGCGCGGGCGCGCCGACGGAGGCGGAGCCGCCGGATCCGGCGTTCCTGGCGCTGTGGGGCCTGTACCGGGTGTTCGGGGCCTGGCTGGGGAGCGCGGACAGCTGGACGTTCGCCACCTTCGACACGGTGGACGACCATCCGCACCGGGTCGTGTTCGTCCCCTCCTGGCGTGGTTCGGCGGAGCAGGACAACCGGCTGCGGCGGATCGATCTGCTGGACCCCGGCACGGACGAGGCGGCCCGCCTCGCGACGGTTCTGGTGGACCACTACCTGAGCTGGTCTCCGGGCTCGGACGCCTACCGCCGCCCGCTGGACCGGGTGCCGGAGGCGGCGAACGCCCCCGACCACCAGCGGATCGACCTCATCACGAGCCGCCTCTTCCCGTCAGCGGCCGGCCGCACGACGTCCTCGGCGCCCGCGCCGCCGCCGGGACCCGGGCCCTCCGATGCCGTGGCGGCGGGGCCGGAGGGGGGCGCCGGTGCCGGGGCGGCGGTGGATGGCGGGCCGGCCGTGGTCCGCGACGGGCGTACGCCGTTAACGGACACTGGGCCGTCGTACACGGGTGGGCGGAGCGACGGCGTACGGGCCGGCGGCGCTCCCACGGCCGAGGCGTACCCCGCGACGCCGGCACCCGACGGGCCCGACCCGGCGGGCGGTTGGGAGACGGGCGCGGGCGAGGACCCGGAGGCGTCCGGTACCGGTCCCGCGGTGGAGCAGGTGGTCGGACAGCACGACCAGATGCCCATGCACCCGTCCACGCGTCCGCCCACGGGCCCGCCGCCGGATCGCAACGGGACATGGCCGCCCCAAGGGACCCCGGCCGGAGCGGACGGGAACGGGGAGTCCTCCTGGCCGACCGGTCACCCGCCCACGCACGGCGGAGTAGGGCATGCAGGTGGACCACATGTCGGCACGCCACACGTGGCTGGGCAACACGGCGGCACACCACACGGGGACGGGCCTCGTGCCGGCACGTCACACGGCGGTGGGCACCATGGCACCGCCCCACATATCGGCGAGCAACGCGGCGGCACGCCACACACAGGCGGGCACCATGGCACCGCCCCACACGTCGGCGGGCAACACGGCGGCACACCACACGCGGACGGCCCTCACGACGGCACGTCACACGACGGTGGGCAACACGGCACCGCCCCACATATCGGCGAGCAACGCGGCGGCACACCACACACAGGTGGGCAACACGGCACCGCCCCACACGTCGGCGGGCAACACGGGGGCACACCACACACAGGTGGGCACCATGACGGCGCCCCACACCTCGGCGGGCAACACGGCACCGCCCCACACGTCGGCGGGCAACACGGGGGCACACCACACACAGGTGGGCACCATGACGGCGCCCCACACCTCGGCGGGCAACGT
>NZ_JBVIFC010000003.1:323836-411339 GCF_055571535.1 Streptomyces sp. NPDC030893
ACACGGCGCCGCCCCACACGTCGGCGGGCAACACGGGGGCACACCACACACAGGTGGGCACCATGACGGCGCCCAACACCTCGGCGGGCACCACGGCGGCACGCCACACGTCGGTGGACGACACCCCGGCACTCCACCCCCCGTCGAGGGACCACCGCCACCGCCACCGCCACCTCCGCCGCCACCGCCGGACGCGTACCCCGCTCCCCCGCCCTGGGCGTCCGCGTCGGACCCGGCCGTGTACCCGCCGCCTCCCGCCGCGCCGCCGGCGTCCATGCCGCGGTCCGCCGACGGCGGCATGGACGTGCGGCAGCCGGAGGGGGTACCCGCGGACCGGCTGACCTCGGCGCACCGGTCCCTGCTGGAAATGGACGCGCTGCCGGCGTTCCTCGACGGGCACAACACGGAGCGGTCCGTCCCCAAGCGCCGTTCCCTGGGTCGCAGGGAGCGACGGGAGCGCGCCGGCACGGCGGAGATCCGGCGCCTGGTGGACGACCTGACCTGCGCGGTGAACCCCTCGGGGCACCACGAGGACCTCCGTCGCGCGGTCGAGGAACGCCTGGACCGGGTCCACCACGAGGACCTGCTGGACCTGCTGGCCCAGCGCATGCCGTACGCGGCGCAGAACATCGTCCTGTCACGGCTCCCCGGAGCGGTACGCTCGGACGACGCCGCGCACGACCTGCTGCGCCGGCTGCTCGCCAGCGGGTTCGAGGTCGCCCCGGCGCCCGAGGAGGAGTCCCTGCGGCAACTGCACGCGCAGCGGGTCGCCCACATGGTCGGCTGGTTCTTCCACTGGCTCGTCGAGCCGCGCGCCGACGCCCACGCCGACGCGATCGCCCACTATCTGCGGACGGTCGCGTCGGACGCGGAGGACGGTGCCCAGCGGATCCTCCAGGAGCTCCTCGTCTACGCCC
The DNA here is from genome assembly GCF_055571535.1 of Streptomyces sp. NPDC030893. Lineage (NCBI taxonomy): Bacteria > Bacillati > Actinomycetota > Actinomycetes > Kitasatosporales > Streptomycetaceae > Streptomyces > Streptomyces sp. NPDC030893. The sequence goes on from NZ_JBVIFC010000003.1 coordinate 324,754, forward strand.
GCCACGACCGGATCCCCGAGCTGCCCGGAGCGGCATGGCTGGCGGTCGTGCGCGCGCTGTACGAACGCTGCGGCGAGCCCCGTGCCACGCCCCACGGGTACTGAGGAGGGCGGCCCCGGGCCGGGGTCGGTCAGGGCCGTCCGAGACCGTTCACGAACGCCTTGGTCAGGGCGGTCGGGGCCGTGATGGCGGTGCCCACGACGACGCTCGAGGCGCCCGCCGCGAGGGCCTGGGCGGCCTGCTCCGGGGTGGCGATGCGGCCCTCGGCGATCACCGGGACGGTGAGCGCGGCGGCGAGGTCGGCGACGAGGGCGAGGTCCGGGGCGGTCTGCACCGGCGAGCCCGGCACATAGCCGGAGAGCGTCGTCCCCACGAAGTCGGCGCCCTGCTCGGCGGCCGTACGGCCCTCGTCGAAGGTCGACACGTCGGCCATGACGAGGGCGCCGGCGGCGTGGACGGCCTCGACGAGTTCGGCGAAGGTGCTGCCGTCGGGGCGCGGGCGGGCGGTGGCGTCGGCCGCGACGACCGTGGCGCCGGCGTCCACGAGGGCGAGGGCGTGGCGCACGGTCGGGGTGATGAAGACGCCGCTGTCGCCGTCCTTCCACAGGCCGATCACGGGGAGGGCGACGGCCGCGACGGTGGCCGCGACGACGTCGGGGTCGTTGACGCGGACGGCCGCCGCGCCGCCGGCCTGTGCCGCGAGGGTCATGCGGACCAGGGTGTCGGTGTGCCGCATCGGGTCGCCGGGCGGGGCCTGGCAGGACACGATCAGTCGGCCCTCGAGGGCGTCGGCCAGGGGCGGGGTCATCGTGGGGCTCCGGTGGTGGTGTGGGGGTGGTGCAGGGGCAGGGTGCGGGTCAGCGCGGCCGCGCCGAGGACCGCGGCGTCGGGTCCGCCGCGCGGCGGCACGGGGCGCAACGTGCGCAGGGGGGCCATGAGTTCGGCGGCGAATCCCGCGTTCAGGGCGTCCGTGTACAGCGCGCCGATGCGCGGCACGCCGCCGCCGACGACCACGCGGTCGGCCCCGAGGGTGTTGGCGAGGCCGCCGAGGGCGCGGCCGGTGGCCCGGGCGCCGAGGACGATGGCGGCGGTGGCGTGCGGTTCGCCCTCGGCGGCCCGGGCGGCCACGGTCTCCAGGCGGTCGGCCGGGACTCCGCTCATCCGTGTGTAGTGGGCGGTGATGCCGGGGCCCGCCGCGATGGCCTCCAGGTGCCCGGTGGCGCCGCAGGTGCAGGGCAGTCCGTCGGCCTCGGGGCTGGGCAGGTGTCCGAGGTGTCCGGCGATCCCGGCCGCCCCGTGCAGCATCCGGCCGTCCACGGCGACGGCACCGCCCACGCCGGTGCCGACGGCGGCGTAGATCATGGTGATCCCGGGCCCGTCGGCGTCCCCGTGCGGGCCTGCCAGTTCCGTCGCCGCCGCCGCGCGGACGTCGTTGTCGCAGGCGACCGGCAGGCCGGTGCGCCCGGCGAGGCCGGTGGCCAGGGCGGTGCCGGCCCAGCCCCGGATGGTGTCGGTGGCGCTGGTGACGGTGCCGGTGGCGGGGTCGACGACCCCGGCGGCGGCGACGCCGATGGCCGTGGTACCCGGTGTCCACACCGTCCGGGCGGCCTCGGCGAGCGCGTCGAGCACCGCCTCCGCGCCCTCGGTCGCCGGGGTGGGCAGGGAGTGGCGGGCCAGGACGGTGCCGTCGGCCGCGACGAGGGCGGCGGCGATCTTCGTACCGCCGAGGTCGAGGCCGATCACCGGGCCGGCGTCGTCCGGGTGCGGTGCCGTCATCGGACCGGGAGCAGGCCGGCGCCGCGCAGCCGCTCCTCGACGAGGGCGACCGAGGCGTCGCCCAGCTGGATCTGCGGGGCGGCGGTGGTGCCCTCGGTGAACACCCCGAGCAGCCGCAGGGCGTGCTTGAAGGCGCCGATCGCGGAGGAGTTGCGGCCCATCTCGTTCTCCGGTCCGGCGTCGACCATGCCGAACAGCTCGACGAGCCGCTCCTGTTCCTTGACGGCGCCGTCGAAGTCGCCGCCGCGGACGGCCTCGTAGAGGCGTACGTAACCGGCCGGGTCGACGTTGCCGAGGCCGGGCACGACGCCGTCGGCGCCGGCCAGCAGGGCGGCGTCCACGGTGAGTTCGGAGCCGGTGAGGATGCTGAAGGCGGGGGCGGGGCCGTCGGCACGGCCGTGGCGTCCGCCGAGTGCGACGATGAGCCGGCGCAGGCCGCCCTCGTCGCCGCTGCTGTCCTTGAGGCCGGCCAGTGTGCCGTCCTCGGCGAGTTCGCGCACCAGGGCGGGCGAGAGCTTGCTGTGCACCGAGACGGGGAGGTCGTAGGCGTACAGCGGCAGGCCGGACCGCTCGCGGACGGTGCGGAAGTGGAGGGCGATCTCGCGGGGGTGGGTGCGGGCGTAGAAGGGGGCGGTCGCCACCAGGGCGTCGGCGCCCGCCTTGCGGGCGGCCTCGGCGTGGACGAGGACGCGGGGGGTGGTCATGTCGATGACCCCGGCGAGCACGGGGACGCGGCCGGCGGCGGCCTCGACGACCGTCTCCAGTGCCACGGCGCGCTGCCGTTCGGTGAGGAAGGCGACCTCGCTGCTGGAGCCCAGGGCGAACAGCCCGTGCACTCCCCCGCCGACGAGGTGCTCGACGAGCCGGGTGAGCGAGGCGGTGTCGACCTCTCCGGACGCGTCCAGGGGGGTGCAGACGGGCGGGACGACGCCGCGCAGGGGCTGGGACGAGGACATGGTGTCTCCTGGGGCTTGCGAGTGGTGGTACGGGGTGGACGGGCCGCCCGGCGCCGGGGTTGCCGGCGCCGGGCGGCCCGTGGCCCTACGACGCGGTGACGGTGAACGTCGTGTCGCCGTAGGAGTGCTGCCGGCCGCGGACTTCGTATTCCGCGGTGGCCTTCACACTGCCCGCGGCGGTGTTCGCGGGGACGGTGACGGGGATCTTCATGTTGGCGCCCTGGCCCGGGTTGAGGGCGGGGACGGCCACCTCGGGGGCGCTCCAGCCGGCCGGCAGGGCGAGGGAGACCGTTCCGCCGGGGAGGGTGACGTCGTTCTGGCTGACGACGCGGACGGTGACGGTGGTGGTCTTCCCGGCGGGCAGGGAGGCGGGCGGGGTGACGGTGACCGGCGCGCAGACCCCGCCGAGCCACTGGAGGTCGAAGGAGGAGTAGGTGATGTGGCTGACGCCGCCCCGCTCCCACAGCATGCCCACGCGGGGGTTGGCGCCGGTGCCGTCGCTGAGCTGCGTGAGTGTCGAGTAGGCGGCTCCGCCCGGCTCGACGGTCTTGCGCACGGGCCAGTTCCGTCCGTTGTCGCAGGAGAGCCGGACGGTGAGGTTGCTGCGGCCGCCCGAGTTCGCGGTGTTGCTGAACATCAGCCAGGAGGCCCGCGGATGCGAGGCGGGCACGTCCGGCGCGAAACGCATGACGGAGCCGTTGTTGGCCGGGTCGGGCAGTTCGGTGTCCTGCTGGAACGGGGTGTAGGTGACACCGCCGTCGGTGGAGTAGGCGACGGTGCGGTACGGCTTGGAGCGGTTGTTGAGCATGACGCGGCCGTCGGACAGTTCGACGGTCTTGTTCTCGTCGCCGCCGGGGCCGACGGGGGTGCCCATCCGCCAGGTGGCACCGTGGTCGTCGCTGTAGGCGCTGACCGCGTAGTTGGCGCCGTTGTTGCGGATGGCGTACTGCTGGATGAGCCGGCCCTTGTAGGTGCCGTGCCGCAGCTGGATGCCCTCGCCGGAGGCGGCGAAGATGCCGGCCCAGGCCGGGTTCTTGATCTCGGCGGTGATCCGTTCGTGCTTCCAGGTCACGCCGTCGTCGTCGGAGTAGCTGTAGTCGGCCTGCAGGACGTCCGGGTCGTTCTCGTCGTTGCCGGTGGCCGAGCCGAAGAAGCCCTGGTTCACGGAGGCGGCGTAGAAGACGAAGACGCGGCCGGTCTCCCGGTCGACGAGGAGGCTCGGGTCGCCGAAGCCCTTGGGGGCGGCCTCCTTGCGGATCACCTGCTGGGCCTGCCAGGTGGCACCGCCGTCGGTGCTGCGGCGCAGCACCACGCCCAGGTTGCCGGGCAGGTCGCCGAGGGTGGGGCGGGCGTCGTATGCGGCGAGCAGGGTGCCCTTGGTGGTGCGGGTCAAGGCGGGGATGCGGTAGTACGGGGAGCCCGTGCCGGCGGTGGCGATGTTCTGGGAGACCAGGGTGCCGGGAGCGGGGGCGGCCTGCCGGCCGGCCGTGTGCGCGGCGGGGGTGCCGGCGGCCAGCAGGGCCAGGGTGGCGCCCGCGGTGACGGTGGCCAGGGTGACTCTACGCTGCATGAACGGGCCTCTTCTCGGGTGAGGGGTCAGGCGAGCTGGGGATCGTGCAGGGTGGAGATTCCGGGGTCGTCCAGGGACCGGGTGGCGGTGAACCGCTCCCGGACCCAGGTGAGTTGCTCGCGGCGGTGGTGGCCGCCGCCGCCTTCGTGGCCGTTGAACTCGTAGACCCGCAGGTCCTTGGCGCCGCCGTAGCGGTGGTAGGCGGCGAAGCAGGTGGAGGGCGGGCAGATGTCGTCCATCATGGCGATGGAGAAGAGCGAGGGTGCCGTGGCGCGGGAGGCCAGCAGGGCCGCGTCGACGTAGGACAGGGTGGTGAGGACGGTCTCGGTCCGGTCGCGGTACAGGCTCAGGTACTCGGCGATCTCGGTGTAGGGGGGCGCGCCGGCGATCAGTGCCCCGCGGCGGATGTCGCACAGGAACGGGGTGTCGGGCATGACGCCGGCGAGGCCCGGGACGAGTCCGGCGACCGCGAGCGAGATGCCGCCGCCCTGGCTGTGTCCGGTCACGACGATGCGGTCCGGGTCGACGGCCGGGTGGGCGCGGGCGGCCTCGACGAAGCGCACGGCGTCGGTGTAGACGCGCCGGTAGTAGTGGTTGTCGGGGCTGTCGACGCCCCGGGTCAGGAAGCCGGGGACGTCGCCGTTGAGGGAGACCGTGTCGGGGGTGTCGCCCCCGGCGGTGGACCAGCCCTGGCCGCGGGTGTCCATGATGAAGTGCGCGTAGCCGGCGTTCGCCCAGAGCACCTGCTCGTGCGGCAGGCCGCGGCCGCGTCCGTAGCCGAGGAACTCCACGACGCAGCCGAGCGGTCCGTCCGCCCCGGCGGGCAGGTGCAGCCAGCCCCGGACGGGTTCGCCCGCGAAGCCGGGGACGGTGACGTCGTAGGTGGTGACCTGGGTCAGGCCCGTGTCGACGGGGGTGAAGCGGGGGGCCGCGCCGGTCGCGCGGGCCGTTCGCAGGGTCCGGTCCCAGAACGCGTCGAGGTCGGCGGGTTCGTCGAGGTCGGGCCGGAGGGCGAGGCACTCGGCGAGGGTGAGGTCCGTCAGTGGCATGGAGAGGGCCCCGGTGGGTGAGGCGTGCGCGCGGCGCAGCGCAGCGAATCGGGTCAAGAGCAGACGTCTGATGTCTGTTGTCCTGGGACCCTAGAGATCCGGAAGACGACCGTCAAGTGCCCCCGCCCGCCGGTCCGGCCGGCCGCCGGACGCCGGTACGACACGGCGGAGGCACCCCCGCACCGGGGCTGCCTCCGCCGTGGAAGTGCCTGGTCAGCGCCGGGCCCGCGCCTCCGCGATCCGGTGCCGTACGGGCGCGTAGTGCTCGGTGAGGGCGGCCGCGAACTCGGCGGGGTCGCGGTCGCGCACGGCGTCCACGATGCGCTGGTGGTTGGCGATGGTGGCGGCCTCGTGTTCGTGGGTGAAGACGTCGAGGTGCGGCGCGACGATGACGTAGACGTCCCAGAACGCCGAGGACAGCTGCCCGATGAGGTCGTTGCCGAGAGGGGCGAGGAGCAGCGTGTGGAAGGCCCGGTCCGCTTCGACGAAGCCGTGCCCCTCCCCGGCGCCCGCCCGGCGCATGTCGTCGACGAGCGCGGCCAGGCGGTCGATCTGCTCGCCGCTGAGGGACTCCACGAGCCGCTCCGCCATGCCGCGCTCGAACAGTTCGCGCACCTCGATGAGGTCGCTCATCACCTGGAAGTCGTCGTCGGGGCTGAGCAGACCGCGGAAGGCCAGGCTCTCCACCAGGGCGGACAGGCTCAGCCGGCCGACATAGGTGCCGTGGCCGTGCCGCACCTCGACGATGTCGAGCGCGGTGAGGATCCGGATGGCCTCCCGCACGCTGGAACGGCTGGCGCCGAGCGCCTCGCACAGGGCGGGCTCGGTCGGCAGCGGATCCCCCGGGCGCAGCTCATTGCGGAGAATGTACGACTTGATCCCGTCGACGACCTCCTGCCGCAGCGGTTGTCGTGCCGCTCTGGGCTCCGGTGCAGCACCCCGAATCGCCCTTTGTCCCACCGCCACCTCTTGACCCCTCTCCCTTGCCCGACTACGTTCCCACGCTATCAAGCATCAGACATCAGACGTCTGATGCATCCTGAACGAGATACGTTCGCGCCAGCCCCTTCGTAAAGAACCAGCCATTCCGCTTCCTCGCCCGTCAGACTCCCCGCCAGGAGGGTTCCTTGTCACCGCGCAGCGCAGCCGGCGTCGACCGCCGCACCTTCATGAGATACACCAGTGCCATCGGTGTGGCGACCGCGATCACCGCGGGCCTGTCCGCCTGCGGCGGCCCGAGCAGCACCGGTGACGACTCCGGCGGTTCCGGCGGCGGCACCGACACCATCGAAGCCGGGCTCTCGTACCCGCTGTCCACGGGCTTCGACCCCATGATCACCTCCGGCGCGACCCCGTTCGCCGCCAACATGCACATCTTCGAGGGACTGGTGGACCTCGACCCGGCCACGCTCGTCGCCCGGCCGACGCTGGCCACCGAGATGCCGAAGAAGATCAACGCGACCACCTACCGGGCCACGCTCCGCAAGGATGCCACCTTCCACGACGGCTCCCCGGTCACCGCCGAGGACGTGGTCTTCAGCTTCGAGCGGGTCCTCGACCCGAAGAACGCCTCGCTGATGGCGCAGTTCGTGCCCTTCATCGACCAGGTGACGGCGGTCGACACCTCGACGGTCGAGTTCAGGCTGAAGCACCCCTTCGCGCTCTTCCCGTCGCGGATAGCCGTGGTGCGGATCGTGCCGAAGAAGATCGCCGGCGCCGACGCCAAGGCCTTCGACGCCAAGCCGGTCGGCTCGGGCCCGTACCGCTTCGTCTCGGCGGTCCGCGAGGACAAGATCGTGATGGAGGCGTACGACAAGTACAACGGGCCGCACCCGGCCAAGGCCAAGAAGATGGTCTGGTACCTGATGTCCGACCCGTCGGCCCGGGTCAGCGCGCTCAAGTCCGGCCGCGTCCAGGCCATCGAGGACGTGCCCTACATCGACGTCAAGGGCTTCACGGGCCAGGACAAGGTGGAGTCCGTCCAGTCCTTCGGCCTGCTCTTCCTGATGTTCAACTGCAAGGACAAGCGCTTCGCGGACAAGCGGGTGCGCCAGGCGCTGCACTACGCGCTGGACACCGAGAAGATCATCTCCACGGCTCTGCTGGGCAACGCCGAGCCGGCCACCGGGTACGTCCAGGCCACGCACCCCGACTACCGCAAGGCCGCCACCGTGTACGGCCACGACCTCGCCAAGGCCAAGAAGCTGCTCGACGAGGCGGGCGTCGGCAAGCTCTCCTTCACCCTCCTGGTCACGGACACCGGCTGGGTCAAGGACATCGCGCCGCTGATCAAGGAGAGCTGGGCGGCGGCCGGTATCGACGCCGAGCTGGACATCGCCCAGTCCCCCGCCCAGTACGCCAAGGTCGACAAGGGCGACTTCGAGGTGCTGGCCGCGCCCGGCGACCCGTCGGTCTTCGGCAACGACGCCGACCTGCTGCTGCGCTGGTTCTACTACGGCTTCTGGCCGGAGAAGCGGTACGGCTGGACCGGCACCCCCGCCTACAAGCAGGTCAAGTCCCTCCTGGACAAGGCCGCTTCGGAGGCCGACGCCGAGCGGCGCAAGGAGCTGTGGGGCCAGGTCACCGACCTCGTCTCCGACGAGGCGGCCCTCTACCCGGTGCTGCACCGCAAGCTGCCCACCGCCTGGCGGGACGGAGCGCTGCAGGGCTTCAAGCCACTGCCCACGACCGGTCTGTCCTTCGTCGACGTCGGCCGCGCCTGAGCCCCACCCGCACAGGTCGCCGGTCCGCCGCCGCGCCACGGGGGCGGCGGCGGACCGGCCACAACCCCTAGGAACCTCACGATGGTTGCATTCCTCCGGCTCGCGCTGCGCCGCGTCGCGATGATGCCGGTGATGGTGCTCGGCATCGCGCTGCTGGTCTTCGTGGTGCTGCAGTTCTCACCGGTCGACCCCGCGTACAACGCGCTCGGGGACAGCGCGAGCCCCGAGGCGCGTGCCGCGTTCGCCGAGGCGCACGGTCTCAACGACCCGCTGCCGGTGCGCTACTTCGCCTTCCTGACCGATCTGGTCCAGGGAGACCTCGGGGTCACCGTGCCCCCCAGCCAGCCCGTCGCCGACCGGATCGCCACCGCGTTCCCGCTCACCCTTCAGCTGACGCTGCTCGGTCTCACGCTGGCCGTCGTGCTGGCCCTGGTCCTCGGCGTCACCAGCGCCATGTACCGGGACCGCTGGCCCGACCAGGTCTTCCGCGTGCTGTCCATGGCCGGCATCGCCCTGCCCTCGTTCTGGCTCGGTGTGCTGCTCATCCAGCAGTTCGCGCTGAACATGCCGCTGTTCCCGACAGGCGGTTACGTCAATCCGGCCGACTCCTTCGGCGGCTGGCTGGAGAGCATGACCCTGCCCGCGGTCGCCCTCGCCCTGCCCGTCGCCTCCTCGCTGGCCCGGCTGATCCGCACCGCGATGGTCGCCGAACTCGACCGGGACTACGTGCGCACCGCCCGGGGCAGCGGCCTGCCGCCGTTCCTGATCATCCGGTCGGTGCTGCGCAACGCCCTGGTCACCCCGCTGACCGTGCTCGGCGTCAAGGTCGGCTACATGCTCAGCGGCGCCGTCGTCATCGAGGCGATCTTCGACCTGCCCGGCATGGGCAAGCTGATCCTCGAAGGCGTCAACGGGGGCGACGTCGGGCTGGTCCAGGGCACGGTGCTCACCATCGCCATCGCGTTCCTCGTGGTCAACGTCGTCGTCGACCTGCTCTACCTGCTCGTCAACCCGCGCATCAGGACGGTGTGATGTTCGCCCCACGCTCCCTCGCCGAGCGGCTGAAGCCCGGCACCCGCCTGCGCCGCCTGCCCGTGCCCTCCCGGATCGCCCTCGGGATCCTCCTCGTCGTGGTGCTGGGAGCGGTCTTCGCGCCGCTGCTCACCCAGGACCCGCTCACCACCGGCACGCCCGCCCTGCCGCCGAGCTCCGAGCACTGGTTCGGCACCGACCGGGCGGGCCGCGACGTGTTCGCGCGGGTCGTCCACGGCGCCCGCTACTCCCTCGTCATCGGCCTCGGCGCGACCCTGCTCGCGCTGGTCATCGGCTCGGTGCTCGGCGCCCTCGCGGCCACCTCGCGCAAGTTCGCCGACGAGTCGGTGATGCGCACGCTCGACGTCGTGATGTCGTTCCCGCCGATCGCGCTGGCCGCCGTGCTGGTCGCCGTGTTCGGTCCCAGCGTCCCGGTCATCATCTTCACCATCGCCTTCGTCTACTCGCCCTCGCTCGCCCGTGTCGTACGGGCCAACGTGCTGGAGCAGTACGGCGAGGACTACGTCGCCGCCGAGCAGGTCATCGGCGCCCGCCGCCACTACATCGTGGCCCGGCACGTCGCCCTCAACTGCGCCGCTCCGGTGCTGGTGTTCGCGACCGTGATGGTGGCCGATTCCATCATCTTCGAGGCGAGCCTGTCCTTCATCGGCGCCGGTGTGCAGGACCCCGACCCCAGCTGGGGCAGCGTGCTGGCGTACGGCCGGCAGATCCTGCTCTCGGGCGGCTGGTGGGCGACCCTCTTCCCCGGTCTGTGCCTGCTGATCACGGTGCTCGCGCTGAACGTCCTGTCCGAGGGCATGACGGACGCCGCCGCCTCCCCGGACAAGGCCCGCGCCGACGGCGGCGACCCCGCCGTGAAGACCGCCGCCGAGGCCGCGCCGGCCGCCGACCGCGCCGACGTGGACGCCGCGCTCACCCGTCTCGCCACCCGCCTGGAGGCCATGGAGCCCGCGGTGCCGCCGCTGGCCGAGGACGCCCCCGACCTGCTCGTCGTCCGCGACCTGGCGATCCGCTTCCCCGACCGCTACGGCGACATCCGCGTCGTCGACGGCATCTCCTTCACCGTCCGCGAGGGCGAGACCCTGGGCCTGGTCGGCGAGTCCGGCTGCGGCAAGTCCATCACCAGCCTCGCGATCATGGGCCTGCTGGCCCGCAACGCCGAGGCCGCGGGCGAGATCCTCTACCGGGGCCGCGACCTGCTGAAACTGTCGCCGAAGGAGCGCCGGGCGCTCATGGGCCCGGAGATCGCGATGGTCTACCAGGACGCCATGTCGTCGCTGAACCCGTCGGTGCTGATCGGCACCCAGCTCAAGCGGCTCACCTCCCGGGGCGGCACCCGCACCCCGTCCGAACTGCTCGAACTGGTCGGCCTCTCCCCCGAGCGCACCCTGCGCAGCTACCCGCACGAGCTCTCCGGCGGCCAGCGCCAGCGCGTGCTCATCGCGATGGCGCTCTCCCGCAGCCCGCGGCTGCTCATCGCCGACGAGCCGACGACCGCGCTCGACGTGACCGTGCAGGCCCAGGTCGTCGAACTGCTGGTGAAGCTGCGCGACGAGCTCGGCTTCGCCATGGTCCTGGTCTCGCACGACCTGGCCCTGGTCGGCGACCTCGCCCACCGGGTCGCGGTGATGTACGCCGGCCAGGTCGCCGAGGCCGGCGACACCCGGGCCCTGCTGACGGACCCGGCGCACCACTACAGCCGGGGCCTGCTCGGCTCCGTCGTCTCGCTGGAGGCGGGCGCGCGGCGGCTGCACCAGATCCGCGGTGTGGTGCCGGCGCCCAAGGCGTTCGGCGCCGGCTGCCGGTTCGCCTCCCGCTGCGCCGCCGCGACCGAGCTGTGCGCCACCACCCCGCCGCCCGCCGCCGACCGCGACGGCGCGCCGGACCACCTGTTCGCCTGCCACCACCCGGCGCCCGTGCGCCCGTCGGCGAAGTCGCTGGAGGGTGCCCGATGACCGCCCCGAAGGACACCACGATGGACCAGCCGGCCACCACGAAGGACCCCCTGGACCGTACGGCGGGCTCCCCGGCCACCGCGGCGGACCCGCTCGTCCGGCTCGACCGCATCCACGTCCGGCACAAGGCGCGCAGCGGCGGCATCCTGCGCCGGGACGCGGTGCACGCCCTGACCGACGCCTCGCTGGAGGTCCGGCGCGGCGAGATCCTCGGCCTGGTCGGCGAGTCGGGGTGCGGAAAGTCCACCCTGGCCCGCGTGGTCACCGGGCTCCAGCGGCCGACCGAGGGCCGGGTGTACTTCAAGGGCCAGGACCTGTGGGAGATGCCGGCCGCGGAACGCCGCACCCGCTTCGGGGCCAGTGTCGGCGTGGTCTTCCAGGACCCGTCCACCGCCCTCAACCCGCGCCTGCCCGTACGGCGGATCCTGCGCGACCCGCTGGACGTGCACGGCCGCGGCACCCGGGCGGAGCGCGAGCAGCGCGTCGAGGAGCTGCTGGACCTTGTCGGCCTGCCCGGGCACACCCTGGGGGCGCTGCCCGGCCAGCTCTCCGGCGGCCAGCGCCAGCGGGTGGCGATCGCCCGCGCGCTGGCCCTGGAGCCGGAGCTGATCGTCGCCGACGAGCCGACCAGCGCCCTGGACGTGTCGGTGCGCGCGCAGATCCTCAACCTCCTGGTCGACCTGCGCTCCCGGCTCGGTCTCGGCATGGTCTTCATCTCCCACGACGTGCAGACCGTGCGTTACCTGGCCGACCGCATCGCGGTGCTGTACCTGGGCCGGGTGGTGGAGGAGGGCCGGGCCGCCCAGGTCTCCGGGGACTCCCGCCACCCGTACACCGAGGCGCTGCTGTCGGCCACGCCCAGCCTGCTGGAGCGTCCCGAGCGGATCGTGCTGCACGGCCCGGTGCCCTCGGCGACCAACCCGCCCTCCGGCTGCCCGTTCCGCACCCGCTGCTGGAAGGCGGACGACGCGTGCGCCACCGCGTTCCCGGCCGCCTCCGAGGGCCCGGACGGACACCGCTGGCACTGCGTGCACCCGCAGGAGGGAGCGGTGCCGGCCGCCGTCTGACCTGCCGGTACGCGGGTCCGGGAACGGGGACCGGAACGGGGGCGGGGAACATTCCCGCCCCCGCCGGTGTTTCCGGGTGCGGAGTTGAGGGAAAGGCGGAGCGGTGCACGGTGAGTACAAGGTTCCCGGCGGCAAGCTGGTCGTCGTGGACGTGGATGTGGAGGACGGGGCGCTGCGCCGCGTGCGCGTGGCGGGGGACTTCTTCCTGGAACCCGATGAGGCGCTGGACGCCGTGAACCGCGCCCTGGAGGGCGCCCCCGCCGACACCGACGCCGCCGGTCTGGCGGCGCGGATCGACGCGGCCCTGCCGGAGGGGACCGTGATGTACGGGCTCACCTCGGAGGGCGTCGGCGTCGCGGTCCGCCGCGCGCTGGCCCGTGCCACCGACTGGACCGACTACGACTGGCAGCTCGTCCACGAGGGCCCGCAGCCCCCCGCGCTGCACATGGCCCTCGACGAGGTGCTGACCGCCGAGGTCGCCGCGGGCCGGCGTCCGCCGACGCTGCGGGTGTGGGAGTGGGGCGCCCCGGCGGTGATCATCGGCAGCTTCCAGTCGCTGCGCAACGAGGTCGACGCGGAGGGCGCCGGACGGCACGGCGTCGAGGTCGTGCGCCGGATCTCCGGCGGCGGCGCGATGTTCGTGGAGCCCGGCAACACGATCACGTACTCGCTGTCGGTGCCGGAGTCGCTGGTGCAGGGGCTGTCGTTCCAGGACAGTTACGCCTACCTCGACGACTGGGTGCTCGGCGCGCTCGGTGAGCTGGGGATCCGCGCCTGGTACCAGCCGCTGAACGACATCGCCACCGACCAGGGCAAGATCGCCGGCGCGGCGCAGAAGCGGCTCGTCGGTCAGGACGGCGGCCCCGGCGCGGTGCTGCACCACGTGACGATGGCGTACGACATCGACGCCGACAAGATGGTCCAAGTGCTGCGCATCGGGCGGGAGAAGCTGTCCGACAAGGGCACCCGGAGCGCGAAGAAGCGGGTGGACCCGCTGCGCCGGCAGACCGGTCTGCCGCGCGAGGCGGTCATCGACCGGATGATCGACTCCTTCCGCGCCCGGTACGGGCTCGCCTCCGGCAAGGTCACCGACGAGGAGCTGTCCCGCGCGCGGGAGTTGGCGCGGACGAAGTTCACCTCGCCGGAGTGGATCGCGCGCGTGCCCTGACGCGCGTCCAAATCCGCTGTTTCCCAGAGGAATCCGAGCAACCGGCCCGCCCGGGCGGTACGCCCCCGTCACCACGCGCCTACGGAGCGAGTTGACCCTTCCGCGCCACAACAATGCGTGTGACACTGGCGTCCCGTCCGCAGTGCGGGCCCCTTCCGCACCAACCCCACGAGAAGTGCGCCGTGCGTTCCTTTCCTCTGCCGATCGCCCTGACCGCGCGCCTGTCCCCGGTGGTCGTCCTCGCCGCGGCGGGTTGGGCGCTGTCGTCCGGCCCGCTGGCCGCGCCCCAGGCCGCCGAGAACGAGCCGGCCCGGAAGACGAAGACCCAGTCCGCCTCCGCCCCTTCGGAGACCCAGGCGGTGAAGACGTACGCCGCCGCGCCGGCGCCGTGCGACAGCATCGCCGAGAAGAGTGTCAAGTCCCTTGTGCCGGGGGCCAAGACGGCCGGCAAGGAGATACCGTCCACCGACTCCGAGCTGCGCCGCACCTGCTCCTGGAACGCGCTCAAGGGCTACGAGTACCGCTGGCTCGACGTCTCCTACGAGGTGCTGGAGTCGGACCAGGCGGCGGAGGAGTCGTACCAGGGGCGGCTGGGGGAGAAGAGCGGCGGGGGCGAGGTGCCCGGGCTCGGGGACGCGGCGTACTCCGTCGTGAACCTCACCACCGAGGACAAGCAGCAGACGCGCGAGGGCGTGGTGCTGGCGCGCGCCGCCAACGCGCTGGTGATCGTGACGTACAACGGCAGCGACTTCGAGTCGAAGAAGGCGCCGGGCACGGACGAGATCAACAAGGGGGCGATCAAGGCCGCGAAGGAGGCGGTCGCCGCCCTGGGGAACGCTCCGAAGTGATCCGGAATTGACGGTTCCGTGACATCTGTCACACCGCGTTTCCGATCTGTGCGGGTCGCTTAGTAGGAACCGCCCCGACGACATGGGGGACTTGTCCGTCTTGCCGTGAAACCGGCCCGGGCGGGGAGGAGGGGCGGTGCGGCCGGGGGCCGGGCATCGGGTCTTCTTCGCGGTGCGGGCGATTCTGACGGGGCGGCAGGCCGTCCGGGCCGCCCCTCACCAGGGGGTCGGCACGCTCTTCCGCCCGCCGCAAGACCCCCGGGGACCTACGAGGCGAGGTAGTAGGAAGGCTCTTTGCGCCCGGTGCCGGGCCGTCCCAAGAATGACCAGCCTCCGGACAGCAGGGGTGAGGTCACGCATGGGAAAGCACCGCCATCAGCAGCAGTACCGCCGGACGGTCGTCGCGGCAGTCGCCATCGGCGTCATAGGCATACCCTCGGTCGCCATGGCCTGTACCGACTGGCCCGGCGGCGGGGAACGGCAGGGCAGGGACGGCGCCGCGCCGGCCCTGGACCACGACCGGTGGGGCGGTCCGGGCTGGTACCGCGAGTGGAGCGGCCAGCAGCACGGCACGCCCTCGCCGGCACCGTCGGACACCCCGGCCGCCACGCCGGGCCCGTCGAAGCCCGGCGCGCCGAAGCCGGGCAGCACCGAGCCGTCGCACAAGCCGACGAAGAAGGCCCCCGGGGCTTCCCCCTCCCGGCCCGCCACCACGGCCGCCCCGAAGCCCACCACGGCCGCCCCGAAGCCCACCACCCCCGCCCCGAAGCCGACCACGGCGGCTCCCGAGCCCAGCACTCCCGCCCCGAAGCCCACCACGGCGGCTCCCGAGCCCACCACCACCGCCCCGGGTCCCGCCGCGTCCGGCGCCGTCGCCCGGGTGGTGGAACTCGTCAACGCCGAGCGCGGCAAGGCCGGTTGCTCCCCGGTGAAGGTGAACTCCACCCTGACGAAGGCCGCGCAGGACCACAGCGAGGACATGGCGGCGAGCGGCACCATGTCGCACACCGGCTCCGACGGCTCCTCCCCCGGTGACCGCATCACCCGCGCCGGCTACACCTGGAGCACCTACGGCGAGAACGTCGCCTACGGCTACTCCACGCCCGAGCGGGTGATGCAGGGCTGGATGACCAGCCCCGGCCACAAGGCGAACATCCTCAACTGCGCGTTCAAGGAGATCGGCGTCGGCCACGCGCAGCCCGGCGACTACTGGACCCAGGACTTCGGCACGTCCCGGTAGCCGACCGCGGGCTCACGCCCGCCGCCGCCCCGCCATCAGCGCCACGTACACCACGAGCGACGCGGCGAGACCCACCGCCCAGCCACGAGGGGATGTTGTGTGCCATCCCCACCCACAGGGCGGTGAAGTTGTACGTCGTCCAGCGGCGCCGGGCCAGCGGCACGGGCAGCAGGTCGTCGTTGACGAAGCGGCTGTCGGTGAGGGTGGTGCCCGGCGGGAGCTCGACGCGTCCCGCCGGGTCGGGTATCGGTCTGTCGGACGGCGTGGGCGGGACGGTCGCGGTCATGGGCGTGCCCTTCGGCGGAGGCGGAGGTACGGGTTCAGCGGCTGAGTGCCGGGATGATCTCCGCGCCGTAGGCGTCGATCGTCGTCTCCTGCGCGTCGTGCATGTCGTAGACGGCGAACTGGTCCACGCCCAGTTCGCGCAGTGTCCTCAGCTTCTCGATGTGCGCCTCGGCCGGGCCCAGCAGACAGAACCGGTCGACGATCTCGTCGGGCACGAAGTCGGTGGACGGGTTGCCGGCCCGCCCGTGGTGGCTGTAGTCGTAGCCGTGCCGTTCCTTGATGTACGCGGTCAGCGCCTCGGGGACCATGCCGGAGTGCTCGCCGTAGCGGGAGACCAGGTCGGCGACGTGGTTGCCGACCATGCCGCCGAACCAGCGGCACTGCTCCCGGGCGTGCGCCAGGTCGTCACCGACGTAGGCGGGAGCGGCGACGCAGACGGTGACGGAGGCGGGGTCGCGTCCCGCCTCCTCGGCGGCGGCACGTACGGCCTTCACCATCCACTCGGTCAGGTACGGGTCGGCGAGCTGGAGGATGAAGCCGTCGGCCTTCCGTCCGGTGAGGGCGAGCGCCTTCGGCCCGTACGCGGCCATCCAGACGGGCAGGCTGCCCTCCTTCACCCACGGGATGCGCAGCCGCTGCCCGTCGACCTCGGCCTCGCGTCCCTCGGCGAGGTCGCGGATCGTGTCGATCGCCTCACCGAGGCGGGCCAGGGTGTTGGGCCTGCGTCCGGCGACCCGCATCGCGGAGTCCCCGCGGCCGATACCGCAGACGGTGCGGTTGCCGAACATGTCGTTGAGGGTGGCGAAGGTGGAGGCGGTGACCTCCCAGGTGCGGGTGCCCGGGTTGGTGACCATCGGGCCGACCTTCAGTTTCGTGGTGTTGGCCAGGATCTGGCTGTAGACGACGAAGGGTTCCTGCCACAGCACGGCGGAGTCGAAGGTCCAGCCGTGGCTGAAGCCGTTGCGCTCGGCGCGCTTCATCAGGCTGACCACCCGCGAGGCCGGCGGGTCGGTCTGGAGGACGAGTCCGAAGTCCATGCGCGGGGCTCCTAGGTGAGGTACTGGCAGGTGGAACGCGGGGTGTAGACGCCGTGTCCGGCACGCCCGGTGTACTCCCGCCCGGTGATGACGGGGACCCCGCGGGAGAGGACGGTCTCGACCCGGCCGGTGATCCGCCTGCCCTCGTAGGCCGAGTAGTCGACGTTCATGTGGTGGGTGTCGGCGGAGATGACCTGTTCGGCGGCCGGGTCGTAGATCACGACATCGGCGTCGGCGCCCGGGGCGATGGTGCCCTTCTTCGGGTAGAGGCCGAACATCCGGGCAGGGGTGGCGCAGGCGATCTCGATCCAGCGGCGGCGGGAGATGTGCCCGTCGACGACGGCCTGGTGGAGCAGGTCCATCCGGTTCTCCACGCCCGGCAGCCCGTTCGGGATCCTGGAGAAGTCGCCGCGGCCGAGTTCCTTCTGGCCGGCGAAGCAGAAGGGGCAGTGGTCGGTGGAGACCACCTGGAGGTCGTTGGTGCGCAGGCCCCGCCAGAGTGCCGCCTGGTGGTCCTTCGGCCGGAGCGGGGTGCTGCACACGTACTTGGCGCCCTCGAAGTCGGGCTCGGCGAGGTTGTCGGTGGACAGGAACAGGTACTGCGGGCAGGTCTCGCCGAACACGTTGAGGCCCTCGTCGCGGGCGC
Organism: Streptomyces sp. NPDC030893; assembly: GCF_055571535.1. Taxonomy (NCBI): domain Bacteria; kingdom Bacillati; phylum Actinomycetota; class Actinomycetes; order Kitasatosporales; family Streptomycetaceae; genus Streptomyces; species Streptomyces sp. NPDC030893. The sequence continues at coordinate 342,127 of NZ_JBVIFC010000003.1, forward strand.
GGGCCAGTTCGGCGACCGCCTCGGTGGCGGAGACGTGCACGACGTACAGCGGGGCGCCGGCGACCTGGGCGAGCCGGATGGCCCGGTGGGTGGCCTCGGCCTCCAGGAGCGCCTTGCGGACCTCGCCGTGGTAGCGGGGATCGGTCTCCCCGCGGGCGAGGGCCTGTTCGACGAGCACGTCGATGGCAATGCCGTTCTCGGCGTGCATCATGATCAGCCCGCCGTTCTCGGCGGAGCGCTGCATGGCGCGCAGGATCTGGCCGTCGTCGGAGTAGAAGACGCCCGGGTACGCCATGAACTGCTTGAAGCTGGTCACGCCCTCCTCGACCAGCAGGTCCATCTCCTTCAGCGTCTCCTGGTTCACATCGGAGACGATCATGTGGAAGCCGTAGTCGATCGCGCAGTTGCCCTCCGCCTTGGCATGCCAGGCGTCCAGGCCCTCGCGCAGGGAGCGGCCGACGCTCTGCACGGCGAAGTCGACGATGGTGGTCGTACCGCCCCAGGCGGCGGCCCGGGTGCCCGTCTCGAAGGTGTCGGAGGCGAAGGTGCCGCCGAAGGGCAGCTCCATGTGGGTGTGGGCGTCCACGCCGCCCGGGATGACGTACTTGCCGGTGGCGTCGATGGTGCGGTCGGGGTCGGCGGTGAGGACGCCTGCGGCGGCGAGGGCTGTGATGCGGCCGTCCTCGATCAGGACGTCGGCGTGGATCTCGTCGGAGGCGGTGATGACGAGGCCTCCGCGGATGACTGTGCGGGTGCTCATGTCGCTCCTCGCGGTGTCGGGGGCGGGTGGTGGGTGGCTGGTCGCGCCCGCGCGGCGGCAGCCGCACAGGGGATACGGTCCCGCGCTCCTGGGGGTGTGCCGCTCTTCAGGGCGCTGTCAGGGGGCCGTACGTGCCCGGGGCGCGGTCCCGGTAGAACTGCCAGCGGTCGCGGACCTCCCTGAGTTTGGCCATGTCCAGGTCGCGGACGACGAGTTCGGTCTCCTTGTCGCTCGCGACGTCGCCGACGAACCGGGCCTCCGGGTCGACGAAGTAGCTCGTGCCGTAGAAGTCGTTGTCGCCGTACTCCTCGACGCCCACCCGGTTGATGGCGCCGACGAAGTACTCGTTGGCGACGGCCGCGGCGGGCTGCTCCAGTTGCCAGAGGTAGCCGGACAGGCCGCGTGAGGTGGCCGAGGGGTTGAAGACGATCTCGGCGCCCGCGAGCCCGAGGGCGCGCCAGCCCTCGGGGAAGTGGCGGTCGTAGCAGATGTAGACGCCGACCCTGCCGGCCGCGGTGTCGAAGACGAGCCAGCCGCTGTTGCCCGGGCGGAAGTAGAACTTCTCCCAGAACCCCCTCACTTGGGGGATGTGCGTCTTGCGGTACTTGCCGAGGTAGGAGCCGTCCGCGTCGATCACTGCGGCCGTGTTGTAGAGGACGCCGGGCTGTTCCTCCTCGTACATCGGCAGGACCAGGACGATTCCCAACTCCCGGGCGAGGGACTGGAAGCGCTGGACGATCGGCCCGTCGGGGATGCGTTCGGCGTACTCGTAGAACGCCGGGTCCTGCACCTGGCAGAAGTACGGCCCGTAGAACAGCTCCTGGAAGCAGAGCACTTGGGCGCCCTGGGCGGCGGCGTCGCGGGCGGCCTGCTCGTGGACCTGGATCATCGACTCCTTGTCGCCGGTCCAGGCGGTCTGGAAGACGGCGGCACGGATCACTCGGCTCATCGGGACCTCCGGTCGCTCGGTGTGCGGTGAGCCTAGGGAGGGGACGAGCCTGCCGTGAGTTGCACCGTGTCACGTCCGCGGGGGTGCGGCGTGTCACCGTGTCACCCGTCGACGAGCCCATGTGTCACCGCCGTTGTCGCTGGTGGGTCGCTTGTTTCAGCGCTGTTGCGCGTCGTGCGCGAGGAGCGCGATGTGTACCGAGGCGGCCTGCTCGAAGTCGTCGAGGTCCACGCCCAGCCGGGCCTGTATCGCTTCCAGCCGGCGGTAGAGCGCGGGCCGGGAGACGTGGTGGAGCTGGGCGGTGCGGGACTTGTTGCGGCCGGTGGCGAGGTAGGTGCGCAGCACGGACAGCAGGTCCTCGTCCGGGTCGCGGAGCAGGCCGTCCAGCTCCCGTTCCGCGAAGGACTGCACCTGGGGGTCGTCCCGCAACAGCCGGATCAGCCCCCGCAGATGGACGTCGCGCAGACGGACCACGGGCGGCAGGTCGAGCGCGGCGGCGGAGTCCGCCACGGCGTCGGCGACGTGCCGGGCCTCGCGCAGCCCGGCGGGCACGTCGTCGAAGGAGACGCGGGCGGCGGCCGCCGCCACCACGGCGGGCCCGGCTCCCGGCTCGGCGCGCAGCCGGGCCGCGAAGTGGCCGGTGAGGGCGTCGGCGTCCTGGTCGCGGGCGAGGCTGAGCAGGACGGCGGTCGCGGTGTCGCCCAGTTCGGCGGCGATCCCGGGCAGTCCCAGCAGACGCAGTACGCGGTCCAGCCGGGCCGCGTCCCGGCCGCGTACGACGAGCGGCACGAAGGTGCGCCGGTTCACCGGAAGCCCGGCCGCGCGCGCCCTGGGCAGCAGTTGCCGGGCCGGTACGACACCGCCGACCAGGTCGGTGAGCAGGCTCCGCGCGGACTGTTCCTCCCAGGAGCGGGCGGCGCCGCCGCCGAGCATGCGGTGCAGGACGAGGGCCTCGGCGGCCCGGTCGGCGAGCAGCCGTCCGGTGGCGGTGTCGCCCCGGTAGCCGCACAGTACGATCCGGCCCCACCGCTCGCCCCGCCCGCCGAGTTCGGCGCGGATCCAGCCGTCGCCCTCGCTGCCGCCGGCCTGCCGGGCGACGCGTTCCCAGTCGCGCAGGACGTCGTCCACGGCCGGCCGCTCCCCCGCCGTGCCGAGGACGCGGTGGGCGAGGTTGGCGACGACGACGGGGCAGCCGCTGTGCCGGGCGACCTCGTCGAGCAGGCGCTGCAGCGGGGCGCCGGTGGTGATCAGGGCGGTGAGTTCGGTGCGGACGGCCTCGGAGAGGCTGACGGCGGCGAACTTGCGCCGCACCAGCCGGGACTGCACCTCCTCGGTCAACTGGGCGAAGGGGAAGGGGCGGTGGAGCACCACCAGCGGCAGTCCGCACCGCTCCGCCACGCGCCGCATCGCCTCCGGCGGGGCCGGGAAGGCCCGGCCGAGTCCGAGGACCACGGCGGACGCCTCGGCGCGGTGCATGGAACGGACGTACTCGGCCTGTTTGACCTCGTCACCGGCGAGCAGCACCCCGGTGGTGAGCACCATCTCGCCGCCGCTGAGCATCACCCCGACGTCGGCCGCCTCGGCGACGTGCACCCAGCGCACCGGCCGGTCCAGCCGGCCCGCGCCGGCCACCACCTCGGGCTCCCCGGCGAGCACCCGCTCCAGGGCGAGGACCTGCCGGACCGAGAGGGCCGGTGCCGGTGGCTCCCAGGTGGTCATGGCAGCGTCCTCCCGCTCGGGTACCGCTCCTACCGGATGCTGCGCAGCGCGTGTTCGAGGATGTCGGCGCCTTCCTCGGCCTCGGCGACGTTGAGGGACAGCGGCGGGGCGACGCGCAGGGCGCTGGTGTCGTGTCCGCCGCCCTTGCCGATGAGCAGGCCGCCCTCGCGGGCCGCCTCCAGGACGGCGGACGCCGCCTCGGGGTCGGCCTCGTCGGTGCCGGGCCGGCTCAGTTCGATGCCGATCATCAGCCCGCGTCCGCGCACCTCCCGGACGGCCGGGACGTGGGCGGCGGCGGCCCGCAGCCGCTCGATGAGCAGTCCGCCGACCCGGCGGGCGTTGCCCTGCAGGTCGTGATCGAGCAGGTAGGTGAGGTTGGCCAGGCCCGCCGCCATGGTGATCTGGGTGCCGCCGAACGTCGAGATGCTGTTGGCGTCCAGGCAGTTCATGATCTCGGCGCGGGCGACGACCCCGCCGATGGACATGCCGTTGCCGATGCCCTTGGCGAAGGTGAGCATGTCGGGCGGCCCGCTGCGGCTGTGCGCCTGCCAGCCCCAGAAGTGCTCGCCGGTACGGCCCCAGCCGGTCTGCACCTCGTCGGCGATCCACAGGATGCCCCGCTCGTGCAGCACCTCGCGGAAGGCCGCGTAGAGCCCGTCGGGGGGCGAGGTGAAGCCGCCGACGCCCTGGATCGGTTCGGCGATCAGCGCGGCGGGCGGGCGGGTGTGGCCGAGGAGGTCCTTGAGGTCGTCGACGCAGGCCGCGACGTAGTCGTAGTCGTCGAGCGCGGCGAACGGGCCCCGGGTGCGCACGCCGCCGTGGACGTAGAGCGTCTGGAGCGGGGAGAGGGAGGTGGGGGACCAGCCGCGGTTGCCGGTGATGCCGACCGAGCTGAAGGAGCGGCCGTGGTAGCTGTTGCGCATCGCCAGGACCGTGTTGCTGCGCCGGTAGGTGGTGGCGAGCAGCAGGGCGGTGTCGTTGGCCTCGGTGCCGGAGGTGGTGAAGAAGACCCGGGCGTCCGGGATGCCGCTCAACGTGGCGATGCGTTCGGCGAGTTCCACCATCGGCCGGTTGAGGTAGAGGGTGGAGGAGTGGACGATCCGGTCGGCCTGCTCGCTCACCGCCTTGGTGATCTCGGGCAGGGCGTGGGCGGTCATGGTGGTGAGGATGCCGCCGAAGAAGTCGAGGTAGCGCTTGCCCCGTGAGTCCCAGACGTGGCGTCCCTCGCCGTGGGTGATCTCGAGGGGCTCCTCGTAGTAGAGGGCGAGCCAGTCGGGGAGCACGGAGCGGTGGCGGCCCAGCAGGTCGTCGGTCACGGCCGTACCAGCCCTTCGTAGGCGTCGGGGCGGCGGTCGCGGTAGAAGGCCCACTGCTGCCGCACCTCGTCGATGAGGCCGAAGTCGAGGTCGCGGACCACGAGTTCCTCCTTGCTGTCGCTGGCGACGTCACCGACGAACTGTCCGCGCGGGTCGACGAAGTAGCTGGTGCCGTAGAAGTCGTTGTCCCCGTACTCCTCCTGGCCGACGCGGTTGATCGCGGCGACGAAGTACTCGTTGGCGACGGCCGCGGCCGGCTGCTCCAGCCGCCACAGGTACGACGACAGGCCCCGGTGGGTGGCGGACGGGTTGTAGACCAACTGGGCGCCGTTGAGACCGAGTTGCCGCCAGCCTTCGGGGAAGTGGCGGTCGTAGCAGATGTAGACGCCGACCTTGCCGACGGCGGTGTCGAAGACGGGCCAGCCGAGGTTGCCGGGACGGAAGTAGAACTTCTCCCAGAAGCCCTTGACCTGGGGGATGTGGTGCTTGCGGTACTTGCCGAGGACGGTGCCGTCGGCGTCGATCACGGCGGCGGTGTTGTAGTAGTGGCCCGGCTGCTCGACCTCGAACACCGGAACGACGACCACCATGCCGGTCTCGCGGGCCAGCTCCCGCATCCGGTGGGTGGTGGGTCCGTCGGGGACCGGTTCGGCCCAGCGGTAGTGCCCGGGGTCCTGGACCTGGCAGAAGTAGGGGGCGTTGAACACCTCCTGGAACCCGATGACCTTCGCGCCCCGCCGGGCCGCCTCACGGGCGTGCTCCTCGTGTTTCGCCAGCATGGACTCGGTGTCGCCGGTCCAGGTCGCCTGGACCAGAGCGGCACGTACGACGTGGGTCATGAGCTGCTCCTTCGACGCGACGTCAGCGCCTCTACGCCCGTAGAAACGGGTCGTAGAGGGACGAACGTAAGCCCCTCGGACGGCCTTGCCAAGACCATCGTCGTCAAGGCCGCGGAGTCGATCACGTTTGACACCCCTGTGGGCGAGTCGGCCGGACCTCCGGACGACTCGCCGCGCCGCGAGGGGCGCCCGCTCCCGTCTGCCAGGGCAACGCGGTCTCCGCCCGACACCCGCCCCGGAGCGAACCGGTCCGACCGGGCGGCAGCGGGGCCGCCTCCCCACCCACCCCGCACGGGGACCGGCCCCCGTCCCCTCACGCCGCCATGCCCGCACGGCACCCGGCCCTTGGCAACCGCACGGGCGGGACGCCGGAAACCCACGACCGGCGCGAACCGCCCGCACACAAGCCGTCCCACGGCGGCTCACCCCGCGGTACGGCGGAACCCCCACCGCGCCGAGCGGGCAACCGGAACGAGCAGCCGGACGGCGGACAGCGTGGCCGCCTGGCCATGCGTCGGAAACCCACGACAACCGCACGCCGCCCTGCGGCGGAAACCGCCGGCGAGCGGGCGACCACAGTCACGGGTGCGTGCGCCCCCGGCCCGATCAGGCGGGCACCCTCCCCCGACAGGGCCACCCCCGCCCCCACACAAGCCGGCCCACGGCAGCCGCACACCTCCCCCACGCCGGAAACCCACCGCCGGCGAGCGGGCGAACCCGGGCAGGGGTGACGGCACCCCCCGCCCGCCCCCGGCAGGGGTCAGGCGGCGACGGACGTGCTGGGTGGTGCGCAGCGCCCCACCAGGTCGTCCATCGACAGGCCGAGCTCACCCGCCAGGGCGGCCACCGTGAAGAATGCCGGGGTCGGGGCCCGCCCCGTCTCGATCTTGCGGAGGGTCTCCGCGGAGAGGCCGGCCCTCGCCGCCACCTCGGTCATGCTGCGGCTGCCGCGCGCCTCGCGCAGCAGCCGGCCGAGCCGCTCGCCGCGTTCGCGCTCTTCGGGGGTCAAGGGGGTGCGCACCATGGCACCCATTCTAATACCGGTATAGTAATTGGCATGGTGGAACTCAAGACCGACACATCGATCGAGGCCATGCGCGAGGCCGGCCAGGTCGTCGCGAGCGCGCTGACGGCCGTACGGAAGGCCGCCGGCGTGGGCGTCTCCCTGCTGGAGCTGGACGAGGTGGCGCGGGACGTGCTGCGTGCGGCGGGTGCGACCTCGCCCTTCCTGGGCTACCGGCCCTCCTTCGCACCGACCCCGTTCCCCGCCGTGATCTGCGCCTCCGTCAACGACGCGATCGTGCACGGCATCCCGGACGGCTACCGGCTGCGCGACGGGGACCTCGTCTCCATCGACTGCGGCGCCCAACTGGGAGGCTGGGCCGGGGACTCGGCGATCAGCTTCGTCGTGGGCACCCCGCGCCCGGCCGACCTGCGGCTGATCGAGACCACGGAGCGGGCGCTCGCGGCGGGCATCGGTGCGGCCGTCGTCGGCAACCGCATCGGCGACATCGCGCACGCGATCGGCACGGTGTGCCGCGAGGCCGGGTACGGGATCATGGACGGCTTCGGGGGGCACGGCATCGGCCGCCGTATGCACGAGGACCCGTCCGTGCCGAACGAGGGCCGGCCGGGCCGGGGGATGCCGCTGCGGCACGGCATGGCGCTCGCGATCGAGCCGATGCTCATCGCCGGCGGCGGCGACACCTGGCACGCCGACCCGGACGGCTGGACCCTGCGCACGACCGACGGCACGCGAGCCGCCCACGCGGAACACACGGTGGCCATCACCGAAGCAGGCCCCCGCATCCTCACGGCATAACAAGCCCCAGCCCTCTCCCGCCTCCGCGGACCACCCCCTCCGCCTTCCGCGGGCAGTCGTGCCGCAGGGCGGCACGGGTGGGCGCGACGGCACCCCGCAAACGCCGGGCTGCGCAACACCCCCCGCCCAGCACCCGCACCCGCGCTCACACCGGCACACGCACCCACCCGCACCCGCACGCTGAACATGCCCACCCCAACGGATCGTGCCATCGTGGGCATGAGCGAGCCCAGACCGGGTTACCCGGCCCCGGCACGTCGACCCAGCGAAGGAACGGATGACGATGACGAGTGGTTTCGCCGGCCCGGAGGGTGACCCGTTCGCAGAATTCCTCGCCCGCTTCTTCGGCGGACAGCGCCCCCGCCAGATCGACATCGGCAGGCTCCTCAGCCAGCCCGCGCGCGAACTGGTCCGCGGCGCGGCCCAGTACGCCGCCGAGCACGGCAGCCGGGACCTGGACACCCAGCACCTCCTGCGCGCCGCCCTCTCCGCCGAGCCGACCCGGAGTCTGCTCAGCCGGGCCGGCGCCGACCCGGACTCACTGGCGTCCCAGATCGACGACCGGTCGGGCCCCGCCCAGCACGCCCCGGGCGACGCCCCGCCGCCGACCTCGCTCTCGCTGACGCCCGCCGTCAAGCGGGCGCTCCTGGACGCGCACGAGATGGCCCGGGCGAACGGCGCCGGCTACATCGGCCCGGAGCATGTGCTCAGCGCCCTCGCCGCCAACCCCGACTCGGCCGCCGGGCACATCCTCAACGCGGCCCGGTTCTCCCCCTCCGGCCCGCCGGAGGCACCGGAGGCCCAGCAGTCCCGCGCCGAGCGGCCCCGCCCCGCGACGGGCACGCCCACCCTGGACAAGTACGGCCGTGACCTCACCTCGATGGCCCGCGAGGGCCGTGTCGACCCGGTGATCGGCCGGGACGAGGAGATCGAGCAGACCGTCGAGGTGCTCTCCCGGCGCGGCAAGAACAACCCCGTGCTGATCGGCGACGCGGGGGTCGGCAAGACCGCCGTCGTGGAGGGGCTGGCGCAGCGGATCGCGGAGGGGGACGTGCCCGACGTGCTCCTCGGCCGTCGGGTGGTCGCCCTGGACCTCACGGCGGTCGTCGCCGGGACGCGCTACCGCGGCGACTTCGAGGAGCGGATGAACAACATCGTCGAGGAGATCCGCTCCCACTCCGACCGGCTGATCATCTTCATCGACGAACTGCACACGGTCGTCGGCGCCGGGGGCGGTGGTGAGGGCGGCTCGATGGATGCCGGGAACATCCTCAAGCCGGCCCTCGCCCGCGGCGAACTGCACATCGTGGGCGCGACGACGCTGGAGGAGTACCGCCGGATCGAGAAGGACGCCGCGCTGGCCCGCCGCTTCCAGCCGATCATGGTGCCGGAGCCGACTCCCGCGGACGCGATCGAGATCCTGCGCGGTCTGCGCGACCGGTACGAGGCCCACCACCAGGTCCGTTACACCGACGAGGCGCTGGTGGCGGCCGTGGAGCTGTCCGACCGCTATCTGAGCGACCGCCGGCTGCCGGACAAGGCCATCGACCTGATCGACCAGGCCGGTGCCCGGGTGCGGCTGCGGGCCCGGACCAAGGGCACGGACGTACGGGCCCTGGAGCGCGAGGTCGAGCAGCTGACCTGCGACAAGGACCAGGCGGTCGCCGACGAGCAGTACGAGCAGGCCATGCAGCTGCGGGACCGCATCGGGGAACTGAAGGAGCGGATCGCCCAGGCCGGCGGCGACGACGAGGTCGACGAGGGCCAGAGCCTGTGGGTGGACGCGGAGGCGATCGCCGAGGTGGTGGCCCGGCAGACGGGCATCCCCGTCAGCCGCCTCACCGAGGAGGAGAAGGACCGGCTGCTGGGCCTGGAGCAGCACCTGCACCAGCGGGTCGTGGGCCAGGAGGAGGCGGTGCGTGTCGTCTCGGACGCCGTACTGCGCTCCCGCGCGGGGCTCGGCAGCCCCGACCGGCCCATCGGCAGCTTCCTGTTCCTCGGGCCGACGGGCGTCGGCAAGACGGAGCTGGCGCGGGCGCTGGCCGAGGCGCTGTTCGGCAGTGAGGACCGGATGGTCCGGCTCGACATGAGCGAGTACCAGGAGCGGCACACGGTCAGCCGGCTGGTGGGCGCCCCGCCCGGCTACGTGGGGCACGAGGAGGCCGGGCAGCTGACCGAGGTGGTGCGCCGGCACCCGTACTCGCTGCTGCTGCTCGACGAGGTGGAGAAGGCCCACCCGGATGTCTTCAACATCCTGCTGCAGGTGCTGGACGACGGCCGGCTGACCGACTCCCAGGGCCGCACGGTGGACTTCACCAACACCGTCATCGTGATGACCAGCAACCTCGGTTCCGAGGCGATCACCCGGCGCGGCGCCACCCTCGGTTTCGCCTCCGGCGGCGCGGACGCGGACGAGGAGGCGCGGCGCGAGCAGATCCTGCGGCCGCTGCGGGAGCACTTCCGGCCGGAGTTCCTCAACCGGATCGACGAGATCGTGGTGTTCCGCCAGCTCACCGCCGAGGAGCTGCGGCGGATCACGGACCTGCTGCTGGAGGGCACCCGGCGCGGGCTCAAGGGGCAGGACATCTCGATCGACTTCACCGACGCGGCCGTGGACTGGCTGGCCGAGCGCGGCTACCAGCCCGAGTACGGCGCCCGGCCGCTGCGCCGCACGATCCAGCGCGAGGTCGACAACCAGCTCTCCCGGCTGCTCCTCGACGGCCGTGTCCACGAGGGCGGCAGGGTGACCGTGGACGTACAGGACGGGCGCCTGACGTTCCGTACGCAGGAGACGCCGGCACCCGAGCTGTAGGCAGCACCGGCGTCCCCCTCGCGGGAAGCTAGCGCGCCGGCCGGACCACCATCGCCGAGCCGCCGCCCCTGCGGGCCTTCTCGGCCGCCGCGAGCCACTTGCCGCCCGGCAGCCGCTGGACGGCGGTGGCCGCGCCGATCTCCGGGTTCTCCCGGAAGGAGTGGCCGATGGCCTCCAGGCCCCGCCGCACCCCGCTGTCGTGGAGACCGGGTTCGAGGTCCGTCTGCGCGGTGTTGCGCTGGCTGGCGCGCGGCGCGGCGATCGCGTCGGCCAGGGGGAGTCCGCGGTCGAGGAAGCCGGTGAGGGTCTGGATCACGGTGGTGATGATGGTGGAGCCGCCGGGCGAGCCGAGCGCCACCACCGGCCGGTCGTGCCGGTCGAGCACGATCGTCGGCGCGATCGACGACCGGGGCCGCTTGCCGGGGCCGGGCAGGTTCGGGTCGTGCACGGCCGGGTTCGCCGGGGCGAAGGAGAAGTCCGTCAGCTCGTTGTTGAGCAGGAAGCCGCGCCCTGGCACGGTGATGCCGCTGCCGCCGGTCTGCTCGATGGTGAGGGTGTAGGCGACGACGTTGCCCCACCGGTCGGCGGTGGTGAGGTGGGTGGTGTTCTCGCCCTCGTACGTCGTCGGCGCGGCCGTGCCGCCCGTCGCGCAGGGTTCCGGGTCGCGGGGGTCGCCGGGGGCGAGGGGGCTGGTGAGGACGGCGTCGTCCTCGATGAGGCACCCCCGCGCGTCGGCGAACCGCTGCGAGAGCAGTTCCCTCGTCGGTACGTCCTCGAAGGCGGGGTCGCCGACCCAGCGTCCCCGGTCGGCGAACGCGATACGGCTCGCCTCGATCAAGCGGTGCAGGTACTGGACGTCGCTCGCCTTCGACAGGTCGGTGCGCTCCAGGATGTTGAGGGCCTCGCCGACCGTCGTACCGCCGGAGGAGGACGGAGCGATGGAGTAGACGTCCAGGCCGCGGTAGGAAGTCTTCGTGGGCGGCTGGGACTTGACACGGTAGGCGGCGAGGTCGCGGGTGGACAGCTCGCCCGGGCGGGCGTTCCAGCCGGAATCCGGGTCCACGGGCGGCTTGCCGACCGTGTTCACGATGTCCCGGCCGATGTCGCCCCGGTACAGGGCGTCGACGCCCTCGCGGCGCAGTTCCCGGTAGGTGCGGGCCAGGTCGGGGTTCTTGAAGGTGGAGCCGACGGCCGGGAGTTCGCCGCCCGGGAGGAACAGCTCGGCGGTGTCCGGGAAGTGGCGGAAGCGGGTCTCGTTGGCGGCGGTCTGCGCGCGGAAGGTGTCGTCGACGGTGAAGCCGTGGCGGGCCAGGCGTTCGGCGGGCTCCAGGACGGTGCTCAGCCCGCGCTTGCCCCACTTCTCCAGCGCCCGCTGCCAGGTGGCGGGCGTGCCGGGGGTGCCGACGCCGAGACCGCTGCTGACGGCCTCGGCGAACGGGATCGGTTCGCCGTCCTCCAGGAACAGCGCGGAGTCGGCGGTCAGCGGTGCGGTCTCGCGGCCGTCGAGGGTGTGCACGGTGCGGGAGCGGGCGTCGTAGTGGACGAAGTAGCCGCCCCCGCCGATGCCGGCCGAGTAGGGCTCGGTGACGCCGAGCGCGGCGGCCGTGGCGACGGCGGCGTCGACGGCGTTGCCGCCCTTCCTCAGGACCTCGATGCCGGCGGCCGACGCGTCGGCGTCGACGCTGGAGACCGCTCCCCCGTGACCGACCGCCACCGGGACCTTGGGCGGGGTGCGGGGCGAGTGCGGGGCGGGCCCGTCGTGCGGGGCGGGCGGCGCGAACGCCGCCACCGACACCACGGCGGCACCGGCCGCCAGGACTGCGAGTTTCCGTGCCACGGGACGACGCATCCGCACCTCCGGTAAAGGGCCGTCCGCGCAGCTTAGTTCGTCGCCATGCCCTCGTCAGGTACGTCGGGGGGTGTGCCGTGCCGGCTGCCGGGGAGGGTCCGCCGCCCGGGTGTCGAACACGGGTTTGCTCCGGACCGCTAGCATGCGCGCCCATGACCGACGACGTACGCAATATCGTTCTGGGTGTGGTGGTCGCGGGCATCGGTGCCGCGCTGGGCTGGATCGCCCGTACCTATCTGTGGAAGCGCAAGCTCCGGCGCAAGCAGGCCTTCTTCGGCCTGCCGGAGAACTCCGAGTCGCTGCTCGTCGTCAACCGTGACGCGGCGACGGCGGAACCGGCGGTGCACCGCTTCGACGTGTTCGCGCTGCTGGAGCTCTCCGCGCTGATCAAGGACTGCGGGGCGCATGTCCAGGTGGTCACGCAGGACGCGGCGCACCAGGGCTTCGGCGAGCGGACCGAGTTCTGTGTGGGCGGGCCGGGGTCGAACCGGCGGATGGTGGCCCATATGGCGGCGATGCTGCCGGGGGTGCGGATGAACGTCGATCCGGAGCCGGGCCCGGACCGGGGCGCGTTCCAGATAGGCTCCGAGCGCTACCGCATGGACCCGGGCATCACCGAGTACGTCATGCTGGCCCGGCTGACCGCCGGTGAACGGCGCGAGACGCGGCCGGTGTTCCTGTTCTGCGGTCAGCGCGCGATCACCAACCAGGCCGCCACCCGCTATCTGGCCCGCAACCACGAGCGGCTGGCGCGCAAGCACGGGTCGAACTCCTTCGTGCTGCTGCTGAAGGTGATCAACTCCCAGGCCTACGGCCCCGATGTGGTCGAACTGGTCGGCGACGTGACCAAGCCGGCGCAGACTCCGCTGCCCGCTCCCGCGCCGCGCAAGACCCACCGGGCGGACTGATCCCAGGGTTTCCGGGGCTCCCGGGGTCCTCCGGGCCTTCCGGCCCGACGCCACCCGTCCGGCACGCAGCTGACCTTCTCCTCGCCGGCCGGCGACCCGTCGTAACCGTCGGTTCGCCGCGCGAGCAGTGATCTCCGGCTGCCGCCGGACGGGACCGGCCGATGTGACCGCCGCCCCCGCGGGCGGGGTCGCGGCGCCCCTCCCTGCGACGGTGTCCGCTCTCCTGCCGCGAAGTCCCCTCCCCAACGGGACGGAGGGAACATCCTAGTCGAGGTCCGTACGGACGGGTCAGGGGCGTCGCCCACTCAGTGCCCGCGGATCTCCGGCGGGCAGCCCCGGGCCCGGCCGCCGTGCCATCGCCGTGCCGATCGCCGCGGCGTCCGCCGGGCGTTCACGCCTCCGCGACCTCCGCGTACAGCTGGGACAGCTCGGGCACTCCGCTGGCCGCCCACTGGTGGCCCGAGTCCACGACGTCGAACTCCCGGCCGGAGGCGAGCCGTACGACCGGCTGTCCGTCCGGGCGGATCTCCCAGGCGGCTCCCGGCACGGTGCGCACGATGACGGTGCCGAGGTACAGCCCCGCGTCGTTGCCCAGCCAGGCCGACCGCTCCTCGTCGTCCCGCCAGCCCGGCACCAACTGGTCCAGCGCCTCCAACGAGGCCGGGGAATCGTCCAGTCGGATCCCCGCCCGGTGTGCCTGGGAGCGCAACAGCTCGCACTCGGCCAGGAGTTCGGCGATGCCCGCGGAATCGGGAACCCCGCCCTTCCGGCGCCGCTTGCCCAGGAATGGGATGTTCATACCTCCAGCCTGTCATTCGTACCGCCCCGCGCACCACAGGCGCGCGGGGTCGCCGGTCGGCGCGGGGGCGCGCTACACGTCGAGGTCCACCACGACCGGCGCGTGGTCCGAGGCGCCCTTGCCCTTGCGCTCCTCACGGTCGACGTAGGAGTCGGTGACCGCCTTCGCGAACGGCCCGTTGCCGTACACCAGGTCGATGCGCATCCCCCGGTTCTTGGGGAAGCAGAGCTGACGGTAGTCCCAGTACGTGAACGGGTGCTCGTACTTGAGGGGGCGCGGCACCACGTCGGAGAGGCCGGCCTCGCGCAGGGAGGCGAGGGCGGCGCGCTCGGCGGGGGTGACATGGGTGGAGCCCTCGAACGCGGCCCGGTCGTAGACGTCCTCGTCGGTCGGGGCGATGTTGTAGTCACCGAGGACCGCGAACGGGCGGCCGCCCGCCGCGTCGCCCGCGACGGCGGCCTTCAGCGTCTCGAGCCACTGGAGCTTGTACGCGTAGTGCGGGTGGTCCACCTCACGCCCGTTCGGCACGTACACCGACCAGACGCGGACCGGGCCGCAGGTCGCGGAGACGGCGCGGGGCTCGACGGAGCCGTCGTAGCCGGGGTCGCCCGGCAGTCCCTTGACGACGTCCTCCAGGCCGACCTTGGAGAGCACCGCAACGCCGTTCCACCGGCCGGTGGCGTGCACCGCCGCCTCGTAGCCCAGCTCGCGCAGCTCCTCCACCGGGAACCGGTCCTCGGCGACCTTGGCCTCCTGGAGGCACAGCACGTCCGTGCCGCTGCTCTCCAGCCAGGCCAGGAGCCTCGGCAGGCGGGCGGTGATCGAGTTGACGTTCCAGGTCGCGATACGCATGTTCCCCAACCTACCCGGCGGGTCCGACAACGCCCCCGCCACCTGCTCACCGCCCGTCGCCGCACGCCGGCCGGCTCACAGCTCGGCCGCGCCGCCCGGTGCCAGCCGCAGGTGCTCCGTGCCGCCGAGGGCGCCGATCTGACGGTCGTAGATCGGCCGGGCGAGGTCGGTGAGCAGGGCGTCGTGGATGTCGTAGGCGCGCCGCGGACGCACCTCGCGGACGTAGTCGATGACTTCGGAGATCTTGTTCCAGGGCGCCATGACGGGCAGCATCAGCGTCTCGACCGGGTGGCCGGGGACGGTGAGCGCGTCGCCGGGGTGGAAGAGCTTCCCGCCGTCGACGAGGTAGCCGACGTTGGTGACGCGCGGGATGTCCGGATGGATCACCGCGTGCAGTTCGCCGTGGACCTCGACGTCGAAACCGGCCGCCGTGAAGGTGTCGCCGTGGCCGACGGTGTGCACGCGGCCCGGGAAGGCCGCCGAGATCTGCTCGGCGACCGACTTCAGCGTCCAGATCCGGGCCGCCGGATTCGCCTCCAGGGCCGCCCGCAGCCGGCCCTCGTCGAAGTGGTCGGGATGCTCGTGCGTGACCAGGACGGCGTCCGCGCCGACGGCGGCGTCCTCCTCGCTGAACCCGCCGGGGTCCAGGACGAGGACGCGGCCGTCCTTCTCCAGCCGGACGCAGGAGTGCGACTTCTTCGTGAGCTTCATGCGTCCATCGTGCCCCCGCACGCCCGCGCCGGGCGCCCCCGGCTCACTCCCGGGGCGTGGTCTCCTCACGCACGACCTGCTGCGCCACCCGGAAGGCCCGGTTCGCCGCCGGGACGCCGCAGTAGACGGCCGCCTGGAGCAGCACCTCCCTGATCTCGGCCGGGGTGAGCCCGTTGCGCAGGGCGGCCCGGGTGTGGACGGCCAGCTCCTCCAGGTGGCCGCCGGCGACGAGGGCGGTGAGGGTGACACAGCTGCGGGTGCGCCGGTCGAGCCCGGGGCGGTCCCAGACCTCGCCCCAGGCGTAGCGGGTGAGGAGTTCCTGGAAGTCGCCGGAGAACTCGTCGGTCTGCGCCAGCACCCGGTCGACGTGCGCGTCGCCCAGGACCTCCCGGCGGACCTTGATCCCGGAGTCGTACGGATCGGGCCGGACCTGCGTCTGCTGCGGTACGGCGGCCGGGGCGATCTCGGCGACGGGGGCGGGCTGTACGGGGGCGACGGCCAGGGCGGGCGGCTGCCCGGCCGGGGCGACGGCCGGCGCGGGCAGCGCGATCTGTCCGGTGGCGGACTCGAAGGCGGGCTGCCAGGCGGTGGAGAAGTGCCGCACCAGCAGGTCGGTGACGGCGGCCGGCTGCTCCACCGGTACCAGGTGGGAGGCGCCGGGTACGACGGCGAGCCGCGCGTCCGGCACACCGGCGACCAGAGTACGGGCCTCGGCGGGGCCGGTGACCTGGTCCTCGGAGCCGGCCAGCACCAGGGTGGGCACGCCCACGCTGCCGAGTTCGGCGCGCACGTCGAACGAGGCGAGCGCCTCGCAGGCGGCGATGTAGCAGCCGGGGTCGGTGGTGCGCACCATCTGCACGGCCCACTCGGTGATCGCCGGCTGGGCGGCGGCGAAACCGCCGGTGAACCAGCGCTCGGGCGCGGAGCGGGCGATGGGGTCGAGTCCGTTCGTCCGTACGATCACCCCGCGCCGGCGGAACTCGTCCGCCGTGCCGAAGCGGGGCGAGGCGGCGATCACCGCGAGCGACGCGAGCCGCTCGGGGTGCCGCAGCGCCAGCTCGATGCCGACGGCACCGCCGAGCGCGCAGCCCGCGAACCCGAAGCGCTGTACGCCGAGGCCTTCCAGGGTGGTGAGCAGCCGCGCGGTGAGATCGGCGACGGACCCCGCGGGGTGGGCGGGGGCGCCTCCGTGTCCCGGCATGTCGAACCGGAACACACGCCACTGCTTCGTCAGCTCGGGAACCTGCCGGTCCCACATGTGCCATGTGGTACCCAGTGAGGGACCCAGGATCAGGACCGGGGCGTCTTCTGGCCCGTCAAAGCGGTATTGCAGGGTGTTCGGTGGTGTCTCACTCACGCCCCAGACCCTCTCACGTCTCACGAAATCTCACACAGCCCGGGGAAGCCGGCGGCTCGATGCACCCGCGGCTCGACTCGTCGGCCACTGCCGACGGCCTCGTCGATCGAGCTGAGCCTCTCAGCGTGTACGCGCGCCCCTGACGCAGCGTGGCCTGCTGGCCGCGCTCTCGCTCGGTCCTCACGTCGTCGCGCTGCTTCCTCCATCAGCACAGCTGCCAGCTGTCCCGAGTTTGCAGCAAAGCATGTGATGCCGTCCCGAGGGACGGGACAACGTAGCGGGAAACCTTTCGGGCCGCTCCGATCACCACCTGAAAACCACCCTTGGGAAACGCCGCCGAACTCACCCCCGACCCTCCGCCTCACCGTGCAGGCCGTCCCATGTAGTGGCGGCTTCGCGGAGGTCTTCCACATCTGGCTTCACGTACCACTTCTTCGTGGTCTTCACGTTCGTGTGCCCGGCCCACCGGGCGAGGATGTGATCCGGCACGCCGTTGTTGGCAAGGAAAGTGAGGCAGGAGGCGCGAGCGTCGTAGAGACGTACTCTGCGCAGGCCAAGGACCTCCATGAGCCGGTACGCGCGCCTGCGGAGTTGCTTGATCGTGAAAGCCTCCCCGGTCTCGTGCACCACGACGTATCCGGAGTCCGAGTAAGCCTCACCGAGGACGAGCCTCTCCTTGGCCTGGAGAGCCTTGAACGTTCTGAGGGCCATCAGTACTGGACCCGGCAAAGGAAGATCACGTTCTCCGGCCATGGACTTGGTGTCCTTTTCCACGACGTATCGATTCCCCATCATCGTCCGAGTGTTGGCTATGGTGATCGTGGCGTTGCCCAAGTCGACGTCCTCCCATCGAAGTCCGCAGACTTCAGCAGGACGCAGACCCATGAGGGACAGCAGTAGGGGAGCATAGAGCCGTTCCGTCCTGACGCCGTGAATGAACATCTGGACTTCCTGGACGTTCCATGGCTTCACTTCCTGCTTCTTCTTCCGATCCTCCTTACGCGCCCTACGTGGAATTGTGACGTGCTGGGCCACATTCATGGTCAGCAGCCGCCGCGTCACTGCCCGATTCAAGGCATCCTTCAATCGCGCAAGGCTCATTTCCACACTGGTCACCCCGAGCGGAGTGCCAGGTTTTCCGCCGCGTGCGCGCCCATACCTCAACGCCCAATGCATCCACTCTTCTACGTCTTCCTCCGTGAGCTCTTGAAGCCGGATGTGACCCAACTTCCCGCGAACCCGATCCAAGGTAATCCGGTAGTTGTAGATCGTGGTTTCTTCCAGATCATCCGCTTTCATGGCCAGCCACCGATCTAGCCACTCATTGACAGTGATCTGCTTAGGAGGAACGAGCGTCCCTTCCTGGCGACGGTTGGTGATGCGCGCGTACTCAACCTTCGCTTCCTTGAGCGTGGCGAACGTGCGAGTCAGCTGTCTGCGCTTTCCGGTAGCAGGGTCGACTCCCACGTCGACCACGAACCGGTATCGCACCTGCCCCTTCGAGTTGGGTGGGAGCTTCTTGATCGGATCGGACAGGAGGTACTCACTCTCCTTCTGTGCGTGGCCTACGCCGACTAGGCACTTGGCTCATCTGATTGGCAGCAGACCAGCGCCGTTCCGCGCCATGGCACAGAGCGGCATCTGCAGGTTCGCGCAGCTCCACCGCCAGCACAGCCGCGCACATGAACGTGCTTCGAGGATCGTCACGATCGCCGGTTTTGCTAACCGGCGATCGTCGTCTATGTTGCGCTCGCCGTCCGCACGCGATCCATGCTCTGAGTGCGTCGCGTACGTTGGTGGGGCCAAGAGAAGGCGGACGCATCGGCAACGTTCGCGGACAGGGTGAGCTCCTCGCTACGTCGGGGACGGGTTGACCGGCCACACGGTTCAGGGTGTTGTACGTTGACATACCCCTACGGCGACTTCCACCCTTTCCAGCGCCTTTCTCTTCTGCCGTGGGCGAATAAGGAAAGGCAGCTGCCGCACCGAGGGCAGGTACCGCGGCGTGTAGCGCCAGAACCTACCCATGAATCACCCGCGACGAGTCGCGACGAATTCCTGTCCTGCGATCCGGAGCCGCGATGAGCACCCGGCCAGGAAGAAGGCGGCGCAGATCACCACCAGTTCTGCAGCTGTTTCTCTTGGTGCGGTCCAGTCCCTCGACTCGCATGCTTCTCAGAGGAGTCAGCGCTCTGGATATGACCTACGGCCTAGTTGTTCGAGAAGGCAAGCGGTCGGCGGAGCACCTAGCGGGGGACGCGCCTGCGATGTCACCGCGCAGTGTCCGTTGTACGCCTAGCGGGCCGTGATTCTCGGCTCCGTTCCTGGGCCGCTGTCCTGCCGGTCCTGCCACCACACCTGGCTGAGCGCCGAAATCACGGCTGCCGAGTGCAGACCAGGCATCCATTTCGCCCAGTGCCCCGACTGCTACGAGACCGAGGTCCTGATCCACCTCGCCACCGTGCTCTCCGCCCCGCGCCAGCGGCAGTCGATGTGCTTCGCCGGCGTCACCGGATGCAACGTCCTGGAGGAGCGCGGAAGCTGCGAGCAGTGCTACTCCCCTAGGCAGGAAGAGGACGGACTCCGGGCTGTGCCCAAACTGCCTGGTCGCTCGATGGCCCAGGGCTGATCGCTCGGCCCACCTGATGTCCCCACATGCCGAACACCGATACCGCCCCTGCCTGAGTATCTGGTTGTCGGCCTGTCCGCGGGCTACATGATTGCCTTCCATCGCCACGGCGGTGCCCCTGTCCGGCCGCGCAGGCAGTCGATGCGGTACTGCGCCTCGCGCCGCCACTCCGGGCGTGTGGCGGCGTGCTGCGCGGCGTACGTCGCCATCCGCAGCTCTCGCGCGCCAGCCAGAAGTTCATACCCTTCCCACTCCGTGACGTCAGCGCCGTAGGTCTCGCAGAACGCGGCGTACTCCTCCGCAGACACCGCGCCGGTCGTGGTGAGCTTCACTGCGGTCGACACGAGATCCCACTCCGGTGGGCCAAACGAAGCGCGCTCGAAGTCCATCAACAACGGGCCGGCCTCCGTGCGCGCCACGTTGCCGACCCATGCATCCCCATGGACGACACACTCCGGCAGGCCCTTCGGCCTCGAAGCCCATTGCTGCTTGAGATCTTCAAGCCGGCCGTTCAGCCACAGCCGGTCATCGTCAGAGATTGTGCTCGCTGCGTCGATGCGCTCAGCCAGCCGGACGAACGGGTCCAGCTCGCCCAGTGGTAGGTCTGGTTTCGGCAGGGCGTGCAGTTGCTTGAGGAGCACGACGACGTCGGTAACGGTCCCGATTTCGTGTGGCGGCAGCTCTTGCCAGAACGTCACCGGGTGCCAGCTGGCTGCTACCGGCTGCCGCAGGTCAAGAGCGCGTACGGCGGGCACGCCCTGGGCGGCAAGCCAGCGGGCGACCTGAACCTCGCGCGTTGCGGCGGCGGCCTGGCCAGGCCGGGCGATACGCACCACCACTCCCCCGGGCAGACGCCATATGGCGTTCTCTGCGATTCGTATCGGTTGGGCGTTGGTCGCGTCGAGGCCGACGGCGAGGCACGCCTCCTCAAGTACGGCTTGGGTGGGCGTGGGCGAGGTAGTCACGCTTGCACCGTAGCCGCGATGCGCTCGCGCAGGTCGCTGGCCTCGGGGAGGTTCCGGTGCCGGCCTGCGAACCGGGCGAGTTCCCGCAGATCCTCGGCGGCCCGGCAGGAGGTCAGTTTGCCGACGTCGTCCAGCGCTCGGTGGCCGAGCACGACCGCATGCCGCGGGTCGTCGCCCTTTGCCATGACTAGGGAAGCGAGTTTTGTCTCGGAGATGGCGCGCGAGCGGGCAAATGCGTTGCCGTGTCCTTTAACCGCGATTTCGAAGCGGCGGGCCGCCTGCCCGGGGTCCTGGTCCGCGTGGACCGCGAGATCGAACAGCGCGTGGGCGGTGTCGCCGTGGTGCTGGGCGTAGTCGTAGTAGGCCATCCACGGCGGGTCCTGTGCCGGGTCGGACTGTGCGAACGCGGCGTCGGCTTCTCCGACCGCGCGCAGGGTGTTGGCTACGTCGCGCATCTTGCCGAAGGCGCGGGCACGTGCGGTGTGCAGCATGGCACGCTCGGTGGCGGTGAGTCGGTCGGAGCGCACCAGACCCTTCTCTGCGTGGGTTAGGCCAGTATCCGGATCTCCGACCCAGATTTCCTGCCGGGCCATGAACGAGTACGTCTTGGCGCGCAGGTGCCACTCCCCGGCTTCTTCCGCGCACTCAGCGGCTAGCCGGAAGCTGACTCGGGCATCGTCGTGGGCGTACGCGTCGAACTGCGAGGCGCCGACGACAATCCCTAACCGAGCCACAGAGGCCAGGAGTTCAGGCCGCAGGGGCTCGGGGCAGGGCACCGGCAGCAGGGAGGCTCCCCACATAATGGCGCCGCGGGCGAGTTCTCGCACCGCGCCGCCGCCTCCGTACTCGTTGTCCTGGCGATGGACGACATCGGCCAGCGACTTCAACTGCCTGATCTCGCGCGGGCGGATCTGAGTCGGGATCTCCCGGGGGGCTGCTGGGGTCACGAGGTGGACGAGGTCTATCGGGGCAATGGCGGCAAGGCCGCTCGTGGCAAGGAAGGCGCGACGGTCCACAGAGGCAGGGCTCCCGCTTGGAGGTGTTGTACTACCTCTGCCCAGGATGCGGCCGTCATGGACCTGAACCGGCACCTCCGTCCTGCCAGGGGGTGCACTTTCCGTTTCGAGGTGGGCTTTTTCCGTTTGCCCGAACACCATCCCCCACGCACGGGTGAGAACTCCGCCGGTCTGCAGGACCTTGTCCAAGCGCTCAGCCAAGTCCCTCGAACAGGTAGCAGTCGCCTTCTCGATCTTCTCGATGAGTGAGCCGCTGACCTGTACTTTCACGCCCAACTCGGCGTGTGTGAGGGGGCCGCGCTTCTTACGCCAGGTCCGCAGTTCATGACCGAACCAGTCACGCGGGGACGCGTCCGGAGTCAGTTGCTTCTCGGGTCTTGGCATGGGCTGTTCCTCGCTCGCGAAACGGAAGATCGAGGTTTCCGAATCAAAATCTGCACGCGGTCCTGTCGGCCTGGCTCAATGGTTGCTCACGGCCGCCGCCCCAGTACACACCGCGTCCGGCGCCGGTTGGAGAGATTTCGTCGAACGAGGGACTCCCCGTGAAGGCAGACTTGATGGAGGCTCAACAGCGCGTTACCGACGGCACAAGCGCTGCGGTCCGGACGCGTTCCGGAGCATGCGAAATCGACGTCGCTCTGACAGCCGCCGCCGTCTCGGGCGTGCGTGACCTCGTCAGTGCGTGCCTCCGTCTGTGGGGCCTGACCGAACTCGACTGGCGGGTCACTCTCACTGCGTCCGAGCTACTGACGAACGCCTTTCAGCACGCCCGCGAAGAGGATGAGTCCTCGGTTCCAGTGAAGGTCGTCCTCACCCGGACCCCCGACGGGGTGTTCCTGTGCGTCAGTGACCCGCACCCCTGGCTCCCAGCCCCCGTCTCGGCAGGCGACAACGACGAGGGCGGTCGCGGCCTGGTGTTGATCAAGACGCTCAGCGACAGATACGGCTGCTCGTCCACTGCGCACGGCAAAGACGTTTGGGTCACGATCCTGCACTCTGCGTAGTCGGAATCTCCCTTCCTCTGGCGAGACTCGAAAGGACCACCACTATGTGCCGGCACTCGCCGCCGTTCCCCAGCGCCGATGCGAAGGCCGACGGCGGTTCATCGTCAGCGACACTGCACTCGGAAGACTCGAATGCAGCTTCGGGTTGGGGCACGGACCTCGCGCGAGACCTCTTATGGGAGGGAGACGACAGCAAGGACGCTCGTCCGGGCTGCAGTGCCGTGGAGTTACGGCAAGCCTGCCTCCGGGCGCTCCGCCGGGTCGCGCCAGTAGTCGGCGAGCATCTCGCCCGGCCAGGCGGGCTGACGGACGGAACCCCGGGGCCCCATTTCCTGAAAGTAGGGGGCCAGGTCAATCACCGGCGTCCCGTCGACTGCGTCGAGGTCGGTCACCAGAAGGTCGCGGCCGTCCACGCTCAGCAGCCTCGGGTAGCTGACGGCCAACTGGTTGGGGCGCCGATGGTTTCGGTGGACGAAGGTTCCGGTCGCTGGCCACTGCACGTTACCCCTGGGGCTGCGGGCGTGGAGCTGCACGTCCTCGGGCTGTGCCAGGTGGAAGCGCCACGTCACAGTCAGGTGGGAGAACTCGTCGATTCCCAGCAGTGTTTCGAGGGGGTACGCATCGTTGAGTCGAATCACCGACTCAACCCCGCCCTGGTAGTCGTCCTGAACGCGGGTGTGTCCCCCGACGACCGTTGCGATCGACTCGACCTCGTACGACGTCACCGGTACTGGTTCCTCTCCTCGGGCAATGCTGATCCGCGGGCTGCCATGGGGCATCGAACGTCCGTGTCGCGATCAGCCTATGGCCCGAAGCATGCCGCGTGCCCGGCGGTCCAGCTCGGTGACGTGGCGGCCTCCGCGTTGCCGGACGGGCGAGAGGTCGCTCTGGATTCGGACGATGACGTCACGTGCCCGGCCGGACTGGACGCCCGTCATGGCGTCGAGTGCTTCGTTCCAGGTTGCGCATGCCTCGTCGAGGTTTCCCCGCTGCACCTGGACGGCGCCGAGGTAGCCGAGCGTCACGCTGTGGGTGCGGGCGAATTGCTGGCGCCGGCGCGTGGCCACACTCCGCTTGAAGTGGATCTCCGCGTCGCGGGGCTGACCTATGTCGCGCAGAGCGCAGGCCGTCTCGTGGGCGAGGGAGGCTTCCTGGAAGAAGCCGACGCGGTCCGGCGCCTCGGTGGTGTCGGCGCGGGCGAGGTCCCGCTCCGCGCGGCTGATAGCCGCGAGGGTTCCGGAGCGGTCGCCGTCAGCCGCGAGCGCGCGGGCGTACACGATCGCCAGCAGCGCCTTCTCGCGGTGGCTGGCCTGGCCGTAGCGGTCGCGAGACATCGAGGCGTCGGCCAGGGCCAGCGCCCTGCGTGGGTGCCCGAGGTCGACGGCCTGGTGAGCGAGGGCGCGCAGGACGTGGCCACCGAGCGGTCCGTCACCGGCCTCCGCCGCGATCCGGGCGGCGATGGTGAGGTAGCGCTGGGCGGTGCGGTGTTCGCCGGCGTCGAAGGCCATCCAGCCAGCGAGGTACGTCATCTCTGCGACGGCGGAGTGCGTGTCGCGGCGGAGCTGATCTGTACGAAATCGGCCGCCGAGCAGCGGCACCGCCTCGTCGAGCAGGTGGCTGGCGAGGGCTTTGCGGCCGGTTGCGCCGCCTCGCTGCTGGTCGCGCGCGGAGTAGTAGACCGTGAGGTCGCGGACGTCGTCGATGTCGGCTTGGGTCACCGAGCGCGAGGAGGACGGTCGGCGGTTCGCCGCTGCGGCGGGGGCAGCTGCCCACCACGAAGTGGTGGGCAGGGCGAAGCCGGCTGCGGAGTAGGCGGCGGTGGCCAGCAGCTTGCGTCGGTGCATGTCGAGATCGTCGCTTCCCAGCTCGGCCAGTGCGGTCAGAGGGTCGACGCTCCAGTCGGATCCGGTGTCGGTCGTGCCTGTCGGCTCTTCTTCCAGCCCGAGGTCGGCCAGGGAGAGCCGGCGGCCAAGCCTGCGGGACAGCGTCTCACGCAGGATATGCGGCGCTCTGCCACTCGGCTTCGTGCCGAGCACCCACATGGAGATGTGCGAGCGGGAGATCGCCTCCAGCTCACGCACTCCGCACTCCGCCGCCACGCGGGCAACGGCGGCGGCTGCTTGCGGCTGGGACCAGCCTGCTTCGCGCAGGAGTGCGGCAAGGGCGACGTTGCGGTCACGGGCCATGGACTGCCCCTCGGTTCCGTAATGATCTTTGGCGCCTTTGGCGGCGTTCCCGTCCACCAAGGCATACCCCTCGAACGGGATTCGCGGTTCGCTCAACGTAGCGGCCAGATCACTCACATCGCACGCCGACCGACGCCTCCGACGGGCGCTCTCGGCTCACTTTGGCTTGATCCGAACAGGAGTTGCGGCATGCGCCTTTCGCTGGACCCTCGCCGAGACGGCAGCCAGCTCGTGGGCGAGCGCGGGCGGCAAGCGCCCGCCACCGCGGCACCGGCGCCGGAGCGCGATCACGTGGTGGCCGCGTCGGAGACGGTGACGCTGGTACTGGGCGAAGATTCGCCACTACCCGAGAGCGCTGCCGACGTGGAGGACCTCGTTCGCCTTCTGCGCGGACACATTGCCCAGTTGGGCGCACGGACCGCTCCGCATGTTCCCGCCCTGCTGCGTGCGCAGCGGCTCTGCTCCGACAGCATCCCCGAGGGCTATGTGTCGAGCCGGGTGCACCTGGTCAGGCTCGCCAAGGCCACCCAGGAACTGACGGCTTACGTGGAACGCGGCGGCCCCGGGCCGAACAGCGGGGAGGCCGGGCGGCGTTGGCCGACGCCAACGCTCAACGTGCTGCGCGGCACCGTCTTCGCCCTCGCCCTGGCCTGCCTGATCTTCGCCGCTTCGGTGCCGCGGACATGACGGTGACCGGTGCCGTCGTCATCGCTCTGGTCCTCGGGCCGACGGCCTGGCTAATGCTTCGCGGCGAGCGGGCGGCCGACCCTGCACGAGCCGCCGAGCACCTGCCACCGCCCGGCAACGCTCCCTCTCTACCTGGCGAACACGGACCTACCTACCGCCCACCGTTCCCGGCCGCTGCGACGGCCCCGATACGGCCCCGAACTTGCGGGGCTAACGGAGATCCACACGATGAATCGGCTTCCGCGCATCGAGCAGTACGGCCTGATCGGCGACACGCAGACCAGCGCCCACGTCTGCGATGACGGTTCGATCGACTGGCTGTGCCTGCCCCGCTTCGACTCGCCGGCCGTCTTCGCCGGTCTGCTCGGCACGCAGAAGCACGGCTCCTGGCAGATCTCACCGGCCTCGTCCGCAGGCCGGTGGGGCTCAGAGAAGGTCGCTGAGCGCCAGTACCGCGGTGACTCGCTCGTCCTCGAATCGGTGTGGCGCACCCCAACGGGTTCGGTCCGCGTCCTGGACTTCATGCCGCCGCGCGACGGCACCCCACAGGTGATCCGGATCGCCGAGGGCCTGACCGGCGAAGTGGAGATGGTCTCGGCCATGCGCCCTCGGCCGGGATACGGCAGCGTCAGCCCGTGGATCCACGAGGTCGGTGGACGCATGGTCGCGGAGGCCGGCGCGGACGCTCTGTGGCTCGACACCTGCGTCCCGCAAATGGAGAAGGACGGCGTGGTCGTCAGCGCCTTCGTCATCGGCGCCGGGCAGAGCGTGGCGTTCGTGCTCAGCTGGTGCCCGTCCCACGCCGCCGCGCCCGACATTCCCGACCCGGATGCCGCGCTCGCCGAGACGCTCGCCTTCTGGCAGGACTGGACACAGGAGTGCACCTACAACGGGCCCTACCGCAAGGCCGTGGTCCGGTCCTCGATCGCGCTGAAAGCCATGACCTACGGACCGAGCGGCGGGATCGTCGCGGCGCCGACCACGTCGCTGCCCGAGGAAATCGGCGGCCAGCGGAACTGGGACTACCGCTACACCTGGCTGCGCGACGCCTCCACCACCTTGGCCGCACTGCTGGGGACCGGCTACCGGCAAGAGGCTCAGGCATGGCGACGCTGGCTGCTGCGTGCCGTGGCCGGGGACCCGGAAAACCTGCAGATCATGTACGGGATCACCGGGGAGCGTGACCTGCGGGAGCGGGAGCTGCCCTGGCTTCCCGGGTACGAGGGCTCGGCCCCAGTACGCGTCGGAAACGGCGCGGCGGACCAGCTCCAGCTGGACGTGTACGGCGAGGTGATCGAGACCTTGTACGTCGCGCACCAGAGCGGTGTCGCCCACTGCGCCGACACCGCAGTCCTGCACCAGCGGCTCATCGAGCACCTGGCAGAGCGCTGGCAGGAGCCCGACGAGGGAATCTGGGAGATCCGCGGGGCCCGCCGGCACTTCGTCCACTCCAAGGTGATGGCCTGGGTGGCGGTCGACCGCACCATCCGCCTGGCCGAAGCCGGCGCGCTCGACATGGACCTGGCCCCCCTGGTCGAGCTGCGGGCGGCGATCCACCGCGAGGTCTGTGACAAGGGCTTCGACCCGGTGCGCAACACCTTCACCCAGTCCTACGGCTCCCGGGAGCTGGACGCCGCCACGCTACTTATCCCCCGCACCGGCTTCCTGCCACCCGACGACCCGCGCGTCATCGGCACCGTGGACGCGGTACGTCGTGAACTCTCCACGGCCGACGGACTCGTGTACCGGTACCCGACCCGCGGCAAACGCGCCGGGGTGGACGGCTTGACCGGCGATGAGGGCACCTTCTTCCTGTGCGACTTCTGGCTCGTCGATGGCCTCGCCCTGACCGGCCGCGTCGACGAAGCCCGCGCCTTGTTCGAACGCCTCCTCGCTCTGCGCAACGACCTTGGGCTCCTGGCGGAGGAGTACGACCCCGTCCAGCAGCGCCAGCTCGGCAACTTCCCGCAAGCATTCAGCCACATGGGTCTGATCCAGAGCGCCCGGCTCCTTAAGCACCTGACGACGGGGCCCTCCCGCCACCGCGGCGCGGTTGCAGTTCCGGCTCCCCGATCGACCTCCCGCAGCACGCGCCAGAGCGCCGTAGCCCTGACGCCGCAGCACGCATAGCCACCCACCCTGACGAGGATTCCCATGTCTGACAGCGCCTTCCCGGCACGGCCGGCCACTACCGGCCACCGCAGACGGCGGCCCCCGGTCGACGCGATCACGCTGCACCGCGCCCGCCGCGCCGTGGCACTGCCCCTGGTGCTCCTGGCCGCGGTGCTGGTCGCCGCCTACGCCCTCTGCACAGTGTCCGTGGTGGGTAGCGGCTGGATCCTGGCCGGTCTGGTGTGCGGGTTGGCTGGGGTCGGCCTGGTGACGGCTCGTGGAGCGCGCACCGTCGCCGGCGCCGTGCAGTCGACCGTGGAGAAGTCCCAGGCAGCGGCACTGGAAGCGGTCGCAGGGGCAGCGGCAGCCGTCGAGAAGTCGGTGCACTGGTCGGCGGATGAGCTGTGCCGCGGAAAACGCCCACCGTTGCCGGACCCGCAGACGCCACAGTCGCCCAATCCGAACGCCGAGATCGACAAGGCGCTGAGTGCCCTCCAAACGCAGGCGATCGCGTCGCTGATCCGCGTGCACGACGAGTCCCAGTCCGTCGTCCTCCTGGAGGTGCTGCGCCGCCTGGCCATGCGCGAGCACGCCCTGGTCGGCAAGGCGCTCCAGGCCCTGAGCCAGCTGGAGATGCTGACCGACGACCCGGAGCTGCTGGCCAAGATCTTCGAGATCGACCACCTCGTGACTCGCATGCGCCGCCAGGTGGAGAGCACGGCGGTGCTGGGCGGGCAGTCCCTGCGCAGCGTGCGCCGACCCGTTGCCGTCACGACGGCGCTGCGCGGCGCCGTCTCCGAGGTCGTGCAGTATCCACGGGTGGCCGTCGCGGCCGGATCCGTCGGCGCCGAGCTGGGTCTTCCTGGCCATGTAGGTCCGGACCTGACGCACCTGCTGGCCGAGCTGATCGAGAACGCCTGTGAGTGCTCCGATCCGGCGACGAAGGTGACGGTGCGCGCGCAGCGGGTGGCCAACGGGCTGGCCATCGAGGTCGAGGACCGGGCCATTCCCATGCATCCTCAGACTCGGGCGCAGATGAACCACCTGCTCAAGGCCCCGGACGAGGTCGACGTCAGCGGCCAAGTTCGGGCCGGACAGCTCGGCTTGCTGGTCGCCGCGAAGATCGCCCAGTCACACGGGCTGTCCGTCCTCCTGCAGGAGAACGTGACGGGGGGCACGACCGCCCTGGTCGTCATACCGGCACGGCTCCTGGTAGCGATTGCCCCGGTCGATGACACGGGCCCGTTGCCGCCCGAGGAAGCCCGAACGTCCGGGCGTCAGCCGCAGGTTGCCGCGTCCCCTGTCGTCGCGAGAGCGGGTCAGGCCGCACGCCCCGGTGCTGCTGGGGTGCCGACCGCAGAGGCAGGTCAGTCGGCCGACGCGCCCGCCCTTCCCACGCGCACACGCCGGACGGGATCTTTCCGTGCACCACACGAGCGGGAGCAAGCCCCCGTGGCCGCACCCACGCCAGGGCTCGCAGCCGCCTTCCGCAACGGCCTCCAGGCCGGCGGGACCGCCGACGCCCCTACTGCCTCGACAGACCACCCCCGGCCCTAACCCTCCCCTTCCGCGTTCCCGGTGGCCCTGTACTTCCGCTGGCCCTTCCCCCTTCTGGAGCGATCCCTATGAGCACCCACCCCGCGATGAGCAACGTGACCGGCGACACGCCCGCATCCGCGACGACAAGCGGACAGCGGGAGAGCATGGTCTGGCTGCTGCGTCAGTTCGCCTCCGAGACGCCGGGCGTCACGCACGCCGTCCTGATCTCGCGCGACGGACTGCGGCTGCTGGACAGCGACGTCGACAAGGACTGGGCGGACGAACTGTCGGCCGCCTTCAGCGGGGTTGCCTCCCTCGCGGCGAACATCACCGGCCCCACCCACAAGAAGAGGCCGGCCCGGCAGGTGATCATCGAGCGAGACGACTGCCTGTTCTTCGTCCAGAGCGCCGGGCGCAGCGCGGCCTTTGACAACCACCCCGGCAACGAACGCGGTGAGGTGGACACGATCCTCGCCGTCATCGCCACCAGGGACGCCGACGCGGGCACCGTCGGCTTCGAGATGGGCCGCCTCGTCCACAAGTTTGCCCCGTACATGCTGATCCCCGTCCGTGTCGGCACGGGCGGAGAGGTCCGGTGACCCTGCGTGGCCGCGTGGCCGAGGAGTCGGCGTTCGTGCGGACCTACACGCTGACGCGCGGGCGTACCAAGCCGCGGCACCTGCTCGGTCTGGAAACCGTGCTGGAGGCTGGACCGGGAAGGCCCGGCCCGGCGCAGGCCGAGGAGTGCGAGGAGATTCTCGCCCTGTGCCGGGAGCGCCGACGGTCGGTGGTCGAGCTGGCGGGCCGCCTTGGCCGGCCCGTCACCGCCGTCAAGATTCTTGTCTCCGACCTCCTGGACGCCGACGTCCTGGTCGTCCCTCTGACTCACCCCTATGCCGGTACGGGCGAGGGTTCCGGTCCGTCTACCCAACTGCTGGCAGCCCTTTCAGCGGGCTTGAAGAGGAAGTGGCCTGATGCCGTCGCCTATCCCCAGGCCGGATGACCCGGCCGCGGTGCTGCGGAGTTCGCCGCACCCGCAGGCCAGTGCTCCGACTGTGCTGAAGATCGTGATCGCCGGGGGCTTCGGCGCGGGCAAGACCACCGCCGTGGGCGCCGTCAGCGAGATCACGCCGCTGAGCACGGAGGAGTACCTGACCCAGGCGAGCGCGGACGTGGACAGCTTGGCGGGCATCGAGGCGAAGCAGACCACCACGGTCGCCTTCGACTTCGGCCGCCTCAGTCTCACCGACGGGCCGACGCCTCTGGAGCTGTTCCTGTTCGGTACGCCGGGCCAGGACCGGTTCGTCGACCTCTGGTACGACCTCTCCCGCGGCGCCGTCGGCGCGGTGGTCCTGGTCGACACTCGTCGGCTGGAGAGCAGCTTCACCCCGGTCAGCTTCTTCGAAGACATCGGCCTGCCCTTCGTCGTCGCCGTCAACCAGTTCGACGGCGCGCACCGCTACCACCCCGAGCAGGTCCGCACCGCGCTCGAACTCCCGGCCGCCGTGCCGGTGGTCACCTGCGACGCCCGCGACTCGAACCACATCGCCGGCGTCCTGCTGACCCTCGTCGACCACGCCGTGAACAACGCCGCCACGGGCCGCGCTGGTCACGCCCCTTCTACCTCCCTCCAGGACGCCTGATGTCACAGCACCCCAGCGGCCCCTACGGCACGCCGCAGGCCGCACCGCCCGCACGGTCCTTGCCGCGACGCGATATCCGGGACACCACCCGAGGCCCGTTCACTCCGCCCGCCACCGCCCTCACCAGCCAGCCAGCCCATCAGGCGTCGGAGCTGGCACAGCGCTATGAACTGCTGCACCGTCTGGGCGTGCCCACCGTGGCCAACGAGGACTTCGACGACTTGGCCCGCAGCATGGCTGAGCAGGCCGGGTTCCTGTACGGGTTCGTCAACCTGTTCCTGGAGAAGCAGACCTTCGTCGGGCTGCACCAGCCGCCTGCGGACAGCGGGTACGTCGTCGTCGGCCGCACAATGAGCCGCGACCACGGCTGGTGCCCGGAGGTCATGGCTCGCAGGAAGGCCCTTCCGCTGCACGACGTGCACGCGTCCCCGCGCTTCAGCGGCAACGCGGTGGTCGACGCGGTCGGGATCCGCTCCTACTTCGGCGCCCCGCTCATCCACGACAGCGGCACCGTGCTGGGCACGGTGTGCGTCATCGACCCCGAGAAGCGGCCCCTGGCCGAAGCCCGCCGTCTGCGGGACATCGTCATCAACGCCAGTGCGCAGGTGATGGACCACATCATCCGAACCCCCGTCCGCTAGGCCGTTCCACACCCCCACCCGGGTGCCGTAGGCGATCCCCGGCCGCTCCGCGTTGCGACCTTCATCCAGGGAGAGGGAGACCATGTCCGCCACACTCACCGCATCACCACCGGCGCTGCGTCCCTACCTCACCGCCCGCCACGACCTGCTGTGGCACGAGGCGGACGCCTTCGCAGCCGAGCACGTCGTGCCGCGCGCCGCGCGGATGGAGGCCGCTCCCGGCAGGGTGGAGCGCAAGGTCGCCGACCTGATGGCCTCACGGGGATGGTTCGCCGTCACCGTCCCGGCCGCCTTCGGCGGGCTGGGCGCCGGGCACGTGGCCAAGACGATCCTGGTCCACCGCATCGCGCGGGTCTCGGCGGCTACTGCGGCCATCCTGCAAGCCACCCTCATTCCCGTTGGTGCCCTGTTGCACTTCGCCACCTACGAGCAGAAGGGACGCTGGCTGCCCCGTGTCGCGGACGGCTCCCTGCTGCTGTCGATCGCCGTGACCGAACCACTCGCCGGCGGCCACATCGGCGGCATCGAAACCACCGCCGAACGCGCCGGCAACCAGTGGGTGATCACGGGCAGCAAGGTTCATCTCGGCAATAGCCACCTCGCCGGGGCCCACCTCGTCGTCGCCCGCACCGCCGGGACGGGTGTGAGCACGTCCCAGGCGCTAACCGCGTTCATGGTCGAAGCCGACCGCCCAGGGCTCTCCGTCTCCGACCACTGTGCCGGCCTCGGCTTGCACGGCTTCTCCGCCGGCCGCCTCGGCCTCGATCACGTCCGCGTCCCCGACGACAACGTGGTTGGCGAGATCGGCCAGGGACTGGCCGTGGCCCAGAGCAGCAGCATTCTGTACGGCCGCCCCAATCTGGCCGCCGTCAGCCTCGGTATCCACGAAGCAGTCGTAGACACCACCACTGCTCGTCTCAAGGCCCGTCCCCGCTACCGGGGCGCCTTGTCCGACCTGCCCGTCCTGCGGGATCGCGTCGGCGGCATGGAGGCCCGCCTGCGCGCCGCCCGGATACTCGCCTACCAGGCAGTGCACCTCCTCGACCAGGGCCTGTCCTGCGACGCCGACCTGATCAACTCGAAATACCTCGGCCACCAGTGGGCCATGCAGTCCACTCAGGACGCCATGGAACTGCACGGCGCCCAGGCCCTCGATGGCGACTACGTCCTCCAGCGCCTGTGGCGCGACATCCAGCACACCTACCCGCCCGCCGGAACCGGTGAAGTCCAGCGCATACGCCTGGCCGACGCCGCCTTCGACGAGGACCACATCCAGTGGTCCGAACGCCTCGCCGCCGAAGCCGCCTGGGCACGCCCCGACCCGACGGCCGCATGAGCCCCCGTGCGCGGCACCCCGTGAATCCAAACCGCCGCGCACGGGCCCGTGCCGCCGGCCCCCGTCCCCCGCGGGGACCGGCGGCACCCCTTCCAGTGACCATCCACCCAGCCGAGGAAGAGACACCGTGACCCCGCCCGTGACGACGGCCCACGCACCGATCACGCCCTTGACGCCGACCCTGCAGCGCGTCGCCCAGCACCTCGCGAACGGCCTCACGGCCCAAGAGATCGCCACGCAGACCGGACTGGCGGCCGTGACTGTCCGCCAGTACCTCCGCGACATCCGCGAGAGCCTCCACTGCCCGCCCCGCTGCAAGCCCCCGGTGATCGTGCACCGCCTGTTCGCCGTCCAGCAGGTGGCCTCGCCCACGGCGGACAGGCCGACGCCACGGCTCAGCCCGGAGCAACTGCAGCTGCTCCGAGCCGTCGCCGAGCACAGCGATGCCCGCGACATCGCCGTCGCCGCCAAGCTCGCCCCGGCCGACCAGCGCGCCGCACTCGACCAGCTCCTCATCGACACGGGCGCACGGGACACCACCCACCTGGTGATTCTGGCCCACGGCTGGAAGCTGCTGGGAACCGATCCGGCAGCGCGGAGCGGAGCGAGCCAGTGAGCAGGCCCCTCACTCCCGTGGCCCGCGAAGAGCGTCCAGCTCCGGCATCGGACGCATCGGAGCCCCTGGGCGCCGTATACGCGGTGCGCACATTACGTACGGACGCCGAGCGCGAGGAAGCCGCTGCTCTCATTCAGGACCGACAGTGCTGGCTCACCGTGCGCGGTCTCCCCGTGCCCGCTCAAGCCGACGTGCCAGCCCTGTTCCGCGACCCGCAGACGAAGTCGGCCGGTCTGGTCGAGGACGGAAGGCTGCTGGCCTGCATGGTCCCCGAGCGCGACCCCGGCCTCAGCTGGGGCGAGGGCCCCTGCCTCTTCCTGGGACGCGTCCACACCCTGCCCGACCAGTCCGACGACATCACCC
The DNA here is from genome assembly GCF_055571535.1 of Streptomyces sp. NPDC030893. Lineage (NCBI taxonomy): Bacteria > Bacillati > Actinomycetota > Actinomycetes > Kitasatosporales > Streptomycetaceae > Streptomyces > Streptomyces sp. NPDC030893. The sequence goes on from NZ_JBVIFC010000003.1 coordinate 375,557, forward strand.
GGCTGATCACCCTGTGGGCCTCCGACTTCGCCGCCCGGCAGGGCCTCCCGCTCGTACGGGCCGAAGTCCTGGCCCGGCACGCCCTGCAAGCCGAGCCCGTTGCCGCCCTGCTGCGTCGGCTCACCGACATGGGCTGGGATGTACGCGGTTCCGGCCCAGGACGAGAGGGTGACCGAGTCGCCCGCCTCGAACTGACCGCCGAGCACCGCCCCGGACTCAGCGCTCTGATCAGCTGCCAGGCCCACGCTCCTCATCTGGCCGCGGACGATCGGAGCAGCGCGTGACAACCGACGAGCCGCAGCGCCCCGACCTCGCCCGCGAGCTGATCGCCCGCGCCACGAAATCGGCCGCGCACCGGGCCAAGCGCGTGCGCGACCAGCTCGACGCCGTCCAACTCGGGCAGGGCCGGCACACCGACCATGCCAACACCAACGTGTTGCGCCGCATCCTGGCCGAGCACGACTGGCCCGGCCATCGCCTCGTCGGCCCCAAAGCGGCCCGCGCCGCCTGGAGCATCGCTCTGCACAGCGACGACGTCCCCGCCTTCCAGCGCGCCGCCGCCACCCTGCTGGGACGTGCAGTCTGGGCCGGCGACGCCCCGGTCCAGCACTGGGCGCACCTGCACGACCGTGCCCTCATCACCAGCAGGCGCACTCAGGAGTACGGCACCCAGCTCCTGCTGTTCGCTGACGGCATCGAGCTGTGCCCACTGCGCGCGCCGGAGTCCGTCGACAAACGGAGGGCCACGGTCGGTCTGCCGCCGATCGCTGTCGCGCTGGAGACGGTGCGCCGCCGGTACATGCCTGACGGCTCTGCCGATGAAGTCCCAAGCGTCGTCCTCGCGGAGGCCGCGTGAACAAGCGGAACACCGTGGTCTCCACCAGTCGACCCTCCGGCCACAACTCCGCTCTGCGAAAGGATCGTTGACAGATGAAGCTCACCATCGCCGTCCTCACTGCCGGTGCTGCCCTCTCCCTCAGCTTCGCTGTGGTCGGAGCCGCCCGGCTCAGGCAGGACGCGCGGCACCAAGCCGAGCGCAACGAGGCGCTCCTCGCGGGCAACCAGCTCGACTGGCTGAACCGGGTGTCCACCAACGCCGACCTCGCCGAGCTGTGGAAGCCCGAGGACATGAAGGCCGGGGAGTACATGCAGCTCATGTCGGCCAACCGACTCATCTGCGCCCTCAGCCTCCGACACTGCCTCGGCCGTATCCGCGACGGACAGCTGCCGTTCTACGCCGCGATGGTCATGAGTCGCGACGTCTGCCGGCGCTACTGGCAGCGCTTCGGCGACCTCCGCGCTCAGGAGGCCGAGGGCGACGAGCGGGCCGAGTACTTCACCCGGGTGCTGGAGCAGGCCGCGAAAAACCACCCGCAGGCGCAGCCCGCAGCAGCTTGAACGCACCCCACCGGCCCCGGACGCGCGACGGCTCAGACGATTTCGCCACCGTCGCCGTCCGGCAGCAGACCCCGGGGCCCGACCGGGCCTCGGCATCCCGCACCATCCATCACTCCTAGGAGGCATGCATGACCGCCATCCAGGCCGAGAGGCCGACCGCTCCCGCGCAGGCGAACCTCGTGAAGGCCGACGACGACCCGTTCGGGCTCGACATCACCTTCATCGAGGGAACGCCGGCGACCGAGACGGTCCTGATGTGCAGCACGGGCGACAACTGCGGCAGCTCCTGCCCCAGCGCCTGCACCACCTCGTAAGCCGGATCACCCCGGCAACGCGGGCCGGACGGGGGCTTCCCCCGTCCGGTCTGCCCCGCCCGTCACGCAGAAGATGAGGAGAGCCCTGATGACACGGCACCGGCCCAGACTGTACGAGGCTGCGGGGCAGGCCATACTGCGCGCTGCGGTACACACGGCCGAGCCCGCCATGCCGCCCTGGCCGACGCACACGGCACCTGTGGAGGAGTGGCGCGCGTGGTTGAGCACGGTGTGGTCCGACACCGATTTCCGCCGGACCGTGTCGCAGGCGAGCCCTCACCTGGCGGACCAGGTGCAGGCCATCATCGACGGCCGTACACCGAAGGTGCGCCGGATGCGGCGGGCGGCGCTGGCCACCGCCCGCTACGCGATTCGTTACGTACGCCGCTCCACCCCTTACGGCCTGTTCGCTGGCGTCGCCCCGCTCGGCTTCGATCAGACCACGTCCGTCCGCATCGGCGACGAGCACCAGGCCGTGGCCCGCCCCGAGCCGATCGGGCTCGAGGAAGTTCTCAGTACCTGGGAGAGCGACGCTGCGCGTATGGCCGACGCCGAGGTCTGCGTCAATACCCTGATCCGACAGCGCGACCAGCACATCCACGTACCGTCCGAGGGCGACGCCGAATTCCGCCTCGCCCTGAGCCCCGCACTGCGTCTCGTCCTCGACCTGTCCCGATCGCCCATCAGGTACCGCCAGTTGTCCGACAAGCTGGCCGCGGAGTTCCCCTCCGTGAGCGGCACCGCGCGCGACCGGCTGCTCGGTGAACTGCTGCGGGTGCGGCTGTTGCGCTCCTCGCTGCGCGCGCCCGCCACCGTCGCCGACCCCACCGAAGTCTTATCGCCCGCGGCGCGCGCTCAGGCAGCCGGCCTGCGGACCGCATGCGACCTGCGGTTGGACGCCGAAGTGCGACTGCCCGAGCAGGTGCTGACCGAAGTGGAGACCGCGGCGACCGTACTGGCCCGCCTCGTCACCCATCCGACCGGGACACCGACCTGGCGGCGGTGGATCGAGCAGTTCACCGAGCGCTACGGCGAGACCACGAGTGTTCCGGTGGAGGTGGCCACGGATCCTGACCGGGGCGTGGGGTTCCCGGCAGGGTTCGTCACGGCGAGCGAACCGCCCCGGCCGATGTCCCGGCGTGACCGTCTGCTGCTGGAGCTGGCCGGCACCGCCGCCGCCGAAGGCAGCAGCGCCGTCGCGCTGACCGGGGCGATGATCGAGGAACTGGAGGCAGCGGCCGGCGACAGACCCCAGGACCTGGCGCCTCACCTCGAACTGGCCGGACAGGTCCACGCTCCCTCTATTCCGGCACTGGACCGGGGTGACTTCCGGCTGCGCGTTCTGACCGTCTCCCGCTCGGCCGGGTCTATGACCGGCCGGTTCTGGCACCTGTTCCCCGGAACCCAGGAGGCGTACGCGAACCTGCCCACCGTCGATCCGGCGGCGGAGCTCGCGCAGCTCTCCTTCCACGCCGGCCGGGTGCCTGCTGACCTGCTCACCCGCGCGCCCCAGGCCCTGCCCCGGATCGTGAGCGTTGGCGAATTCCGCCACCCCGGCCCGAACGTCCTCTTCCCCCGTGACCTGTCGGTCACCGTCGCCGACGGCCGCCCCCAGCTGGTGGAGTCCGCAACGGGCAAGCCGCTGGAGCTGCTGGCCCCCACGGCTATCAACTTCCTGTGGAACAACTACACCCCGCCGATGGCCCGCTTCCTCGGCGAGATCAGCCGGGCCGCGTCCGCGCAGGTGACCTGGTTCGACTGGGGCGCCGCCTGGACCCTGCCCTTCACCCCGGCCCTCACCTACCGGCGCACCACCCTCACCGCCGCCCGGTGGAAGATCCGCAGCCGCACGCTGCCCGCCCGCACCGCCCCACTCCAACAGTGGGCGGACCAACTCCACGCCTGGCGTGCCCGGTTCCGGGTGCCGGAGCGGGTCCTGCTCGCCGAGGACGACCAGCAGCTGCCCCTCGATCTGACCCGCGACGTCGACCTGGACCTCCTGCGCGCGCACCTGGACGCCAGCCCCTTCGGCATCGCCACCCTGCACGACGCGCCCCCGCCGGACGCCGACGGGTGGATCGGCGGCCGGGCCCACAGCATCGTCGTCCCCCTGGCCAGGCGCTCATGACCACGACGACCGTGCCCCGCACGCAGGACCTGTCCGAGGGCGCCCTGGGGATGGCCCTGCTCGACATCGAGCGCCGCGACCTGTCCACCGCACGCCGCCACCTCGCCCAGGCGACTGCCCGCGGGGTGAGCACCGGCAGCAACGCATCTCTCTTCCACGGTGCTCCCGCTCTGGAGTTCGTCCTGGCCCGCGCCCGCGGGGCCGACGACGACGTCCGCGCGGCCGTCGACCACGTCGTGGACGCCCGGCTCGCCGCCGCCCACCGCCGCCAGGCGGCCAGCGCGCTGCCCCACCTCGCCGAATGGGACCTCATCCGCGGCATGACCGGACTCGCCGCCCTCCTGCTCTCCCGCCAACCGCCCGCGCCACAGCTGCCCGACGTGCTCACCTGCCTCGTCGCACTCGCCCACCCCCTCCGCGGTGACGGTCGGATGCTGCCCGGGTGGTGGTCGCCGGTCGGCCCCGACGGGAAGACGATGGCCGGCGGGCACGGCAACAACGGCATGGCTCACGGCATCGCGGGGCCCCTGGCCGTGCTCTCCCTCGCCCTGCATGAAGGCGTCAGCGTCCCCGGCCAGGAGGAAGCCGTCGGCACCTTCGCGACCTGGCTCGACCGGCACGGCAGCCATTACTGGTCCACCGCAGCCCACCTGGACACCGACCAGCCGCCAGAGGCGGAACCGGCCCGCCAGTCCTGGTGCTACGGCCAGCCCGGCATGGCCCGCGCCCAGCAGCTCGCCGCGCTCGCCCTCGATGACCCCGCCCGGCGCCGAGCGGCAGAGGACACCGTCGCGACCATCCTGACCGACCCGCTGCACCTCGCCCGCATCACCGACTCGACCCTCTGCCACGGCTGGGCCGGCCTGCTGATGCTCACCCGCGCGGTCGCCGCCGACAGCCCCTCACCCGCACGCTTCACCCCGATCATCCAGGACCTGCACCGACGGCTGGCCGCCGACTGGAAGCGCCTGCCCAAACCAGGATTCATGGAAGGCCGTGCCGGAGCCCAACTCGCCCTGAACGCTACCGACAACACCGGCTGGACCCGCGCCCTCCTGCTCACCTGACCCTGCCGCCTCGCAAGGAGATGACTCCTCATGGCCTTCGACGACGAGAACCTGCCGATCCCTCCGGCCACGTCCTGGTGGCACGCCTCCGTGGCCTTCCCCGACCAGCACGCGGGCGCCGCCCAAGCCCTGGCGACCGCACTGTCCGGGCACCGCTTCCACTTCCTACGCAAGGACGCCGGCGTGCGCCTGCGCACCGAACAGCCTGCCACCAGCCTGCTGGACCAGCTCGTCGCCGACCGCGTGATCACCGGCTGGACGGGCGGAATCTACGAGCCGGAGACCCATGCCTTCGGCGGTCCCGAAGCCATGGCCGTCGCGCACGACGTGTTCTGCGCCGACAGCCCGGCCGCGCTCGCCGAGACCGGCGTCCCCGGCGCCCGCGAGCGCAGCGTGATGCTGCTGTCCGCCATGATCCGCGCGGCCGGGCTGGACCCGTTCGAAGCCGGAGACGTCTACGCCCGGTGGGCCGCCCTGCGGCCCGCCGCCACTCCGCCCCAGGGGCCCGCCCTGGAGAAGGCCGTCTCCGCGATGCGGCGGCTGATGAACGCTGACGCCGCCCTACGCCCCGACGCGGAGGCGGGCTGGGTCGAACGCGTCGCCGCGTTCGAGGACGCCGGCCGCCGCCTGCGCCGGCTCGCCGCCGACGGCCGGCTGATACGCGGGATCCGGGGCGTCATCGCCCATCACGCGATCTTCGCTTTCAACCGCGCAGGCGTGCCTGCCGAAGTGCAGGCCGCCACCGCGTGGCTCGGCCGTCACGTCGCCTTCTCCATCGGAGAAGGCGACGTGTCTACCCGCAAGTCCGCCTCCGCGGACCCTAGCCTCCCCCGAATGGAGACCACCGTGACACCCGTAACCGACCCCAACCAGCTGCGCGAAGCCCTCGCCCAGCGGCTCGTCGACAGCGGCCACCTGCGCAGCCAGGCGGCCATCGACGCCTTCCGCACGACCGACCGGCACGCCTTCCTGCCCGGCGTCGACCTGGAGAGCGCGTACAAGGAGGACGCGGTCCCGATCAAGCACGACGAGCACGGGGAGATGATCTCCTGCATCTCCGCGCCGTCCATCGTCGCCACCCAGCTCGAACAGCTCGGCGCCCAGCCCGGCCACAAGGTCCTGGAAGCCGGAGCGGCCACCGGCTACAACGCCGCCCTCCTCGGCAAGATCGTCTCCCCCGGCGGGCAGGTGTGGACCCTCGACGTCGACCAGGACCTCGTCGCCGGCGCGAACAAGAACCTCTCCGAGGCCGACGTCGACAACGCCACCGCGGTGATGGCCGACGGCGCGGCCGGATTGCCTGAGCACGCCCCCTACGACCGGATCATCTTCACTGTCGGCGCCGGCGACGTCCCCGTGAAGATCCTCGACCAGCTCGCGCCCGACGGGCGCCTGGTCCTGCCGATGCGCATCCGCGGCAGCATCTCCCGCTCCTTCGCCTTCGAACGCAACGGGGACACGTGGAAGACCGTCTCCTGCGAGATGGCCACCTTCGTCCCGCTCCGCAAGGGCGTATGCGACGACGTGTACACACTCGTCCCCATGGCCGGCGAGGGCAGCGTCCGCCTGGAGACGTTCAGCGAGCAGGACGTCGACCGCGAGGCGCTGCGCACGGTTCTCGACGAACAGCAGACCAAGCTCTACACCGGGGTGAAGTTCCGCCAGGGCTCCGCCTGGGAGTGGCTGTACCTGTACCTGGCCTGCGCACTGCCCAACGGCCTCTCCCGCCTGCCGGGCCAGCGCCCCGGATTCACCCCACACTTCGGGTGGGGCTCCATGGCAGCCCTCGACGGCGGGTCGCTGGCCTACCTGACCATCCGCGAGGGCGAGGATGAGAAGGGCCGGTACTGGGAGGTCGGCGTGATCGGCCACGGCGAGGGCGGTGCCGACATCGCCGAGCGTGTGGTGAGCGAGATCCGCGCCTGGGACGCCAGCGGCGGCAACGACGGCCCCGAGCCGGGCTTCCGGATGGCCGTCGCGGACTCGCGTGACCGGCTGACTGCGGACGACGCCCGCTTCGTCGTCGACAAGCCTTACAGCCGACTGGTTGTCGACTGGGCGCGCAAGGGCTGAGCCGATGATCCCCGCGATAGCCAGCCGTATCCCGCTGGTCCGCCGCACCAAGGCGCCCGCGCTCCCCTTGGAGGAGCGCATCAACCACCTCACCGGGCTGACCGTCGCGCCCGCAGGTGCGAGCCACCACGACCTGGTGGCCCGCGCCTGCGGGGTCCTCAACTACGCGGCTCTCATCGCCTCCGACGTCGGCATGCCCGACCTGGCCGAGGATCTGTGCTGGCGCCAGCACCAGGTCTTCGCCAACGCCGGGCGCCTCAGCGGACGGGTCGCCGTCATGTCGCTGATGCCGCTCGTCAACCTCGCCCGCTTGCAGACTCGCGCCGGCCACGGCGAACTCGCCTACAGCTTGTTGCACTGCCTCAACGACGCTGCCCGGCACCGCAACAAGACCGACCTCGACGGCCGCACCGTCGACCTCTCGACCCTGACCGGCACGGACGAGGGCCACCGCTCGGTGTGCCAGGAGCTGTACGTCACCCTGCTCGTGGACGGCGCCCGCGCCCTCGCCCAGATCGGGCGGTGGACCGAGGCCGCCGACGCCATGGCCCAGCACCGCGGCATCGGCAACCGCCTCCTCGACGGCCGTCAGATCAAGATCATGGCCCTGATGGAGCAGGGCCTGGACCAGCAGGCCCGCGACCTGATCGACACCACCCAGCCCACGGAACCCTGGGAGATGGCCGTGGCCACCCTCCTGCGCGCCCACTGCCGCCCGGTCGCGGCACCACTTGCGCGAGCCGACGTCGACCAGGCCCAGCACGCAGCCGTCTCGCTCCTGGCCGATCCCGAACCCTCGATCGCCGTGTTCCAGACCCGGACGGGCCTGGCTGCCTTGGAACTCGACGTCAACGGGCCGCAAACGAACTCGCTCCTCTCAGCTCTCACCGACGTGGCCCGCCTCGACGCCTATGCCGCGCGTGAAGTGCTGAACCACCCGACTATCCGGGCACTGCTCAGCACCGAGCGGACATCTGCGCTCGGCTCAGTGGTCTCTGACGCAGGTCTCGGTGCCGGAACCCTGCCCGCAGATCACCAGCGGTCGCTGACCGAAGCCGTCACGCTCGGCGAAGCCGATCTGAGGCGACTTCTCCGAGACGACCAGGCGGCACCAGGCAATCCCCCGATGGAGGTACCGCAACCCACATGAGTGATCGAACGCAGCATCACAGCCCGCCTCGCCCGACCACAGAAGGAGAGGGCCCAGTATTCGAATTCGAGTTCTAGATTTCGCCCGCGTCCACCCGTTACGGCGACGGCCGACCCGCCGTTATCCGATCACCTGTCCGCATTTCAGTCCGAGGAGCCCCCGTGAATCCCGTACGCCGCCCTGCGCTTGTTCATCCCGCGTTCGAAAACACCACCGCTTCCTCGGGTACCCCCCGGCACTCCGCAGCCGGCCGCAACGCTTCGTCCGCCCGTGGGTCACGACCGGATACGAGGTGCCTGGCATGACCCACGCCGCCACCCACGGTCGGGACCGGCACACCGTCGGGCGCCTGCAGCAGGAGGGTCGTCTGTGAGCGGGGAGCCTCACCTGCTGATCGCCGACGTCGCCCAGGTCCTACTCCGGTCCAACGGTGCCGCCCTGTGCGTACGCCGTAAGGCGGACGCTGCCCTCGCACCGGGACAGCTCACTGTCGTGGGCGGCCACCTGCAGGCCGGTGAACCACTCGACCACGCCGCACGGCGCGAAGCGCAGGAGGAGGCGGGCGTTTTCATCAGCGCGGAGCAGCAGGAGTTCTGCGGCCTCATACACCATCACAACGCCCATGGCGGGCTGGATCGGATCACCGCCGTGTTCGTGTCCCAGTCGTGGACGGGTGAGCCGTACAACGCCGAGCCGGACAAGCACGAAGGGCTCTTCTGGGTGCCGATGGAAAGACCCTCCCCGAACTGCCACCCCTACACCGCCGCGATCTTCCACGTGCTCATCCACGGCCCGTCCTACCGGGCCATCAACTGGTCCGCAGGAGGCGCGGCGTGAAGAGGTTCTTCGGCCCGGTCACGATGGCCGATCCGCAGGTCTCCGACGCCGAGCACGAGCTGTTCGGCGGTCCCCTGCGCTACGACATGGGCTGGTCCCAGCACGAGCACGCGACGTTGGACCTGACCATGATGTCGGCGCTGCGCTCCATGCCCGGTCTCGTCGGTGCGACGCTGCGCATGGCGTGGCAGGCCGACCGGCGTGCCCTGCTGTCGGTCGGGGTGAGCGAGATCGGCCAGGGCATTGCCGCAGCCGCCGGACTGCTGGCGGTCAACGCGGTCATGCACGCCCTGCTCGCCGGCAGCGGCAGCGCCGCCGAGCGGCTGCACGCCCTGTTACCCGGCCTGCTGGCCGCAGCGATCATCGGCGTCGTCAACTCCGCCCTGTCGGCCTGGTCCACCTCCCGCGCCGGACGGCTCGAGCCCAAGGTAGAGCGGATCGCCACCACCCAGTACCTGGCCGCCGCAGCCCGCGTCGAGCTGGAGGCCATCGACGACCCCGACTTCCGGCGGCTCGTGGACATCGCCCAGCACGGCCCCAGCTCCGCCCGCCGCATGATCAGCTCCTGCGTCGCCGCGCTGAACGGCCTCATCTCCCTGACCACCACCGCTGGCGTCCTCGCCGTACTCCACCCCGCGCTGCTGCCCATGCTGATCCTCATCGCCGCGCCGCGCGGCTGGGGCGCCATGCGGGTCGCCCAGGAACGCTACGTGTCGGTGATGAGCTGGATCGAACACGTGCGGGCCAGCCGCCTGATCGGCAATCTGCTCACCGAACGCACCGCCGCGCAAGAAGTCCGTCTTCACGCGGTCGGCCCCTTCCTCCTCAGCCGCTATGAGCGCATGGCCGAGAGCGCCGAAGCCGAGCAAGAACGCCTCGCCTCCAGCAAGGCCCTCACTGAGTGGGTCGCCTCCGCACTGTCCGGCCTGGCCATGGCCGCGACCTACGGGACCATGTTCTGGCTGATCATGGCCGGGCACATGAGCCTCGCCGTCGCCGGTACCGCCGTCATCGCGGTACGTGCCGGCTCGGCGAGCCTGGGCGCGCTGGTCATGAACATCAACCAGCTGCACGAGGAGAGCCTCTACGTCCGCGACCATGGCCGTTTCCTCACCGAGGCCGGCCAGCGGACGCTGCCTGCCGGCGGGGCTCCCGTACCGGAACGCATCAAGGAGATCGTTCTCGACCAGGTCACCTACCGCTACCCCGACCGGGACACCGCGGCGCTGGACGGGGTATCCCTGACCCTGCCGATGGGGTCGGTGACCGCGGTGGTGGGCGAGAACGGCTCCGGCAAGAGCACCCTGATGAAGATCCTCTCCGGCATGCTGCTGCCTGAGAGCGGCACGCTGCGCTGGGGCGAGGCGGACTTCACCGACCTCGACCGGGCCCAGGTCTTCGAGCGCGTCTCCCTGCTCACCCAGGACTTCCAGCGCTGGCCGGTGACCGCCGCGATGAACATCCGCCTCGGCCGCCCCGACCACCCGGCAACCGACGATGACCTGAAGCCCTCGGTCGACTACGCCGTCGCCGGCCCCGTCATCGCCAAACTCCCCGACGGCCTGCGCAGTCTGCTGGCCCGCATGTTCCGCGGTGCCATCGAGCTGTCCGGCGGTGAATGGCAGAAAGTCGGCCTGGCCCGCACGCACTGGCGTAGCTCAACATCGCAGGCAGACGGCGTCCTCATCGTGGACGAGCCCACCTCCGCCCTCGACCCTGAAGCCGAGATCGAAGCCTTCAACCGCATCCGCCGCCTCGCCGCACCGAACCGGGCCGTCGTCCTGGTCACCCACCGCATGTCCGGCGTCCGCCACGCCGACCACATCTACGTCCTCAACAACGGGCACCTCGCCGAGCACGGCACCCACGACGAACTCATGGCCGCCCGCGGCCGATACGCCGCCATGTTCGACGCCCAAGCCGCCCAGTACGCCCCGACCACGGCCATTCCCCACCCCGCAGCGCCCACCGTCCCGGACCAGGTATGAGCCGCTCGCCCGAAAGGCCCACCGTGACCACACCCCCCATCACCACGGACCTCGACGAAGCCGCCCCCCTGCGCCACCAGCTGGCCGACCACCTGGCAGCCGCCGGACACATCCGCACACCCGCGGTCGACCACGCCCTGCGCACCGTACCCCGCCACGCCTTCGCCCCCGAGGTGTCCCTCGAAGCCGCGTACGCCAACGACATCGTCGCCACCCGCCATGCGCCCGACGGCCAGGTGATTAGCTCCATCTCCGCACCCTGGCTGCAGGCCGACATGCTCGAAGCCGCCCGCATCCAGCCCGGCCACCACGCGCTGGAGATCGGCTCCGGCGGCTACAACGCCGCCCTGATCGCCGAACTCGTCGGCCCGACCGGTCACGTCACCACCCTCGACATCGATCCTGCCGTCACCGAGCGGGCCACCCGCTTCCTCTCCGAGACCGGGTACGACGGCGTCCGCGTCGTCACCGCAGACGCCGAGCACCTGCCCGAACGGCTTATTCCGGACGGCGGATTCGACGCCATCCTGGTCACCGTCGACACCTGGGACCTGCCCTGGATCGGCGCCCTGGCCGAAGGCGGCCGTCTCATCGCGCCGCTGCGGCTGCACGGCTACCACTGGGCCATCGGCTTCACCAAGGTCAAGGGGGCACTGCTCAGCGACGAGCCGCTCATCGTCTGCGGCTTCGTCGCCATGCAAGGCGACGGCGCCTGGAACACGAACCGCCGCACCGTCCCCGGCACAGGCATCCACCTTTCCTGGGAAGACGGCACCCCGCTGCCCGTCGACCAACTCGCTCCCGCCCTCAACCGCGAGCCGACCGTCACCCGCACCAACATCACCGTCGGCGGCCAGGAACCGTTCGACGCCCTCATGCTCTACCTCGCCGGCGCCCTGCCCGGCTTCTGCCGCCTGGAGGTCGACCCGGACGTCAACAGCGGAGTCCTGAACCCACCGCCCCGCCATTGGCCCGGCGCCGCCATCGTCCGCGGTGCCTCCCTCGCCCGGCTGACCCATGAGCGCATCGGCGACGGAGACGACGGCAAGGGCCGGTACGAGTTCGTTATTCACGGCTACGGCGACCAAGGACACCTCGTCTCACAGGAGATGGCCGAGCAGGTCGAGCACTGGCAGCGCAACCACCGCGGCGCCCGCTGCCCCCGTATCACCGTCCACCCGGCAGCCGACCGTGCCCCGGCGGATACGGACCACCAACCGCACGTGTTCGCCAAGAAGCACACCCTCATCACCCTGGACTGGCCGATCGTCTCCGGCAGCGCCGGGAGCCGCAGCACCGGATGAACAGCGATACCTCCCGCTCTCCATAGCTGGTCCGCGCTGAACTCCCGCCCGTCCACCGCCCGAAAGGCAGAGCCACGTGACCTCCCCCGTTTCCCCTTCGGATCACGTCACCCCCCGTCCCGCTCCGCCCGCCTGGCAGTACGCCGCGTCCCGGCATGCGGCGTGGCTCGGCGCCGCCGCGATCATCACCGACGAGGTCGGCCGGATCCTGCTCGTGCACCCCACCTACCGCGAGGACGGCTCGTGGCTGTTGCCTGGAGGCGTGGTCGAAGCCGGCGAGCACCCGCACGTCACCTGCCGACGCGAGATCACCGAGGAACTGGGCCTGGATCTGCCTCTGTCGGCCGTGCTCGCCGTCCACTCCTTCTCCCAAAACCACCCCGACCTTCAGCCCGGCACGCCCTGCCCCGGCGAGGTCCGATTGGTCTTCGACGGGGGAACCCTCACCCCCGCCCAGGTGAAGGCGATCCGCCTGCCACCCAAGGAACTCTCCGAGTACGCCTTCCTGGAGACCCGGGACGCGGTCCAGCGGCTGCGCCCCGTGGACGGTCAGATCACGCTCGCCGCCTACCGTGCCCGGCTCGGCAACACCGCCACCGCTCACCTCGCCGACGGCCAGCACATCCTCGACGTCCCGGCGTTGGACCGCCATGACGTCCACGTCCGCTACCGGCCCTTGTGGGACAGCCCTCTCCACCACGGCCGCGTCCCCGATCGGCTGCCCGTACGGCAAGCCTGGGCGTGGTGCTTCGTCCCCGACGGCCGGGTCGTCCTGGTGGCCGATCCCGGCCCGCGGGGCGCGCTGCCGATGCTGCCCGGGGGCACCGTGGAGAACACCGACGCGACGCCCGAAGACACCCTGCACCGGGAAGCCGCCGAGGAGGCCCAGCTCACCCTGACCGATCCGGTGCGACTGGGCTGGGTGCTGGACGAGACCGGCGAGGTCTACGGCGGCGTGGGGCCCAACGCCCGGCTCCGCCTGGCCGCTCGGGTCACCGCCATCGGGCCGGCGGCCGTCGACCCCGCCACCGGCCGCCCCTTCGTCCGCCTGCTCGCCACCCCCGCCCAGGCAGCCGCCCTGCTGGGCTGGGGCCCGCCCGGCGCGCGGCAAGCCCAGCTCGCGGTGGACACGGCACGAGAGCGGTGGCGTCTGCCCACCGCCCGCGCCACCGCCATCAAGGAGATCCCTGCCGAGGGGATGCGGCTGAGCTGACCCGCACAACCGCCCCTCCTCGACTCGTCCCGCGCCACGCCCCTCTGAGGTAGCCCCATGCCGCTGTCACACGACCACATCCGCACCACTGTCGAGACCTACCTCGCCCGTCACCCTCACGAGCACGAGCAGCTCGGCGCCCTCTTGCACGCCCTCGAACGTCCCACCGACATCGCCAGCCGCTCCACCTTCACGGGACACGTCACCTGCGGCGCGACCGTCCTCGACCCGCTCGGCCGCGTCCTGCACGTGCTCCACCTGGCGAGCGGGAAAGTTCTTCTCCCCGGCGGACATGCCGAGCCCTCCGATGAGTCCCTGGCAGGGACGGCGCTGCGGGAGCTGCACGAGGAAACCGGGATCCCGGCCCAGGAGATCACGCCGTGGCCCGACTACGAGACCGTGCCGTTCGACATCGACATCCACGACATCGGCGCAAATCAGGGCAAAGGCGAACCCGGCCACCAGCACTTCGACTTCCGATTCCTCTTCCGCCTGCACACCACGAACGAGGTGGAGGTGATGCTGCAGGAAGAGGAGGTCGGCGGCATCGAGTGGCGCCCCGTGGACAAGGCGGCCTCCCCTTCCCTGCGCGAGAAGCTCCTCAAGCTCCCGCTCCAGGTCAAACCGGAGGCGGCCAACGCCTCTGCACTGATCTACAACGACCGCGGCGAGTACCTGCTCCACCTGCGCGACTACCTCCCCGGTCAGATCTGGGAGCCGGGCATGTGGTCCCTGCTGGGCGGCGGCCGAGAGCCCCAGGACGCCACCCTGGAACACACCGTGCGGCGCGAACTGGCCGAAGAAGCCGGCCTCGATCTCGCCGACCTGTCCCCGTTCGGCACCGAGTACGCCTCCCACGACGACGGCACGACCGTATCCATCGCCGTCTACGCAGGCCGCTGGAACGGCGACCCGCGCGAACTCCACCTGACCGAAGGAGTAATGCTCGCCTGGTTCGCCCCCGACGACCTCCACCGCCTGCGCATCGCGGACACCACCAGCGACCTCGTACGGCGCCACGCCGCCAGCCTCCCGCCGATGCAGAGCGGACCCGAGCCCGAGGAACAGCGTCTGGCGTCACCGCACGGCACGGTCCCCAACATCATCGGCGTCCACCTCTACCTGGAACGCCCCGACGGGACGGTGCTGCTCGGGCTGCGCCACCCCGACTCCGCGTTCGCGCCGTCCACCTGGCACGTCCTGGCCGGCCACTGCGAGCAGGAGAACGCCATCGACTGCCTGATCAGGGAGGCAAAGGAAGAAGCCGGGCTGCACATCGAGCGCCAGGACGTCGAACTCGTCCATGTCGTCCACCACATCGGTAAGCCCAGGAACCCGCCCCGCATGGGCCTGTTTTTCCGCGCCCGTACCTGGAGTGGCGAGCCGGTGCTGCGCGAGCCGGACAAGTGCACCCAGTGGAAATTCTGGGATCCCGCCGCCCTTCCCGACGGCCTCGTCCCCTATACCCGACTGGCTATCGCGAAGATCCAGAACGGCGATCTGTACAGCGAGACGGGATGGCCCGCATGACCGGCACACCGAACAGCGCAGCCTGTCGCGCATCCACTGCAACTGCAGCCGGACGTTCGGACACCCGCCTGGTGGTGATCCGCGGCAACTCGGCGTCGGGCAAGTCAAGCGTGGCCCAGGGCCTTAGAGATCGCTACGGCCGCGGCATCGCGATCGTGGGGCAGGACGTGATCCGCCGGAACGTGCTCAGGGAACACGACACCGCGCGCGGCGCCAACATCGCCCTGCTGGGCAGGATCGCACGCGCAGCCCTCGACGCCGGCTTCCACGTCGTGCTCGAAGGGATCCTGTACGCCGACCGCTACGGCCACATGATCACGTCTCTGGTACGGGACCACCGCGGCGTCTCCAGCTGCTACTACCTGGACGTGCCGCTGGAGGCGACATTGGTCCGGCATGCCTCGAAGGCGGACGCCGCGTACCTGGCGCAGGTCACCGAAGACCACCTCACCTCCTGGTACCGCGAGCTGGATTTACTGCCCGGCGGTCTGGAGACCGTGATCCCGGCCGACAGCACGCTGCAGGACACCATCGCGCGGATCGCGCGCGAAACCGATCTGGCCTCTGCCTCCCCCGTCCCGCCACAGCAGTGCAAGCCGTCACAGGGAGACTCGATGAACCCTCTGGTGTTGATGTCCGATCCGCGGGTCGCCGCGATCCCGGTGCGCGAGTGCGGGGAGCCTCTCGTCGACGTGCGTGACCACGACTTCCGTGTCGATCCCCGCAAGCAAGATCTGCTGGGCGCGTTCGCCCACGTCCGCGAGGGCGTCCTGGCCCGGTTGACGCACGCCCGTTCGCTCCTGCCCGCCGGCACCGACCTGCTGTTCATCGAGGGCTACCGGCCGCTTACCCTCCAGCAACGCTACTTCACCGAGTACCGGGACGAGCTGGCCGCCGCTCACCCCGACTGGACAGCTGAGCAGCTGCACCGGGCCGCCAGCCGGTACGTGTCGCCACCGGAGATCGCGCCCCACTCCGCGGGCGCGGCGGTGGACGTGACCCTCGTCGACCAGGACGGTCACGAACTCGACCTCGGCACCCGTGTCAATGCCTCCCCGGAGGAGAGCGACGGTGCCTGCTTCACGCATGCTCCGAACCTCAGCGATCGCGCTCGCCATCACCGCACGCTGCTGCTCAACGCCATGGAGAAAGCGGGTTTTACGAACTACGGAACGGAGTTCTGGCACTTCTCGGTAGCGGACCGGTATGACGCGCTGACGCGGCGGGAGCCGCACGCGCGCTACGGCCCCGTCGAACTGGCCTGACTCACCAGCAGTCTCGTCCACTTCCTCGCCACCCGCTCCGATCCGGAGACGCAGGAGCGCGATCACCGCCCCATGGCCGGTCGCGAACCCACGACCGGCCACGGACGGAAGGCATCGATCGGAGGCAGTTATGCCCGATGACATCCAGCAGGCGAGCCCAGCCATCCCGGGCCCGACGACCGGAGGTGAACCACAAGAGCACCACATGCACCTGCTCGGGCGGTACTACCGTCAGGTGGAAGCAGGGCGCAAGACGATCGAAGTGAGGGTGGCCAACCCCACCAAGCGCACCGTCGCCGTGGGCGACACGGTCGTCTTTCACGACCGGGACACCGGGCGGGAACTCGATGTCATCGTGCAGCGGATCACCCCGTACCCCTCCTTCGAGGACCTGCTCAGCTCGGAGGACACCGCACGTATCAACCCGGACGGGCAGCCCGACGAACTGCTCGCCAACCTCCGCGGCATCTACCCGCCGGCCAAGGAAGCCCTCGGCGTTCTCGCCCTCGCTTTCGACCACCGCCCTGCCCGGCCCGGCCGGCCCCTGCCGATGACAGCCGAGGAGTACGCCCAGACCGTCCCCCACCACACGGTGTACGGCTGCCTGTACATCCGCGACGAACACGACCGTCCGGTCCAGCTCCGTTCGGTCTACGGCTCAAGACTCTGGCAGTTCCCCGGCGGCAACCTGGACGCCCCGGGCGAAGATCCCCTGCAGACCGCCCGGCGGGAGACGGTCGAGGAGACCGGCCTGGAACTCGCCCTCAACACGCCGCCCCTGCTCCTGACGCACTTCCTCCACGCCGGACCAACCCAGCCGCTGAACAAGGTGGGGCTCATCTTCGACGGAGGGCGGCTGACCGCCGACCAGCTCGACCGGATCCGCCTCGACCCCGCGGAACACGACATGTGGGCCGTCCACGACCTCGCGACCTGGCAAGAGCTGATGGCCCCGCGCGCCTTCGCGCGCCTCGACGCCATCGAACGAGCCCGACGCGGCGAGGGCCCCGCCTACCTGATCACACACACCTGACCCCCAGAACACCCGCCCCCCAGGAGGCAACCGTGCCCGCCGAGGACACCAACACCCGGGCCTGGCAGATCTACGGCCAGCGTCAACTCGCTCGCGCCTACACCCCGCCCGTCCCCGAGCGGCTCGGCTGGACGCCCTGGGACGGGATCGGACCGGGAGCAGAAGTCCTCGGCGACGTCACCGGCCGCCGCGTCCTGGACATCGGCTCCGGGGCTGGCCATCACGCTGTCCATCTCGCCCAGGCATACGG
The DNA here is from genome assembly GCF_055571535.1 of Streptomyces sp. NPDC030893. Lineage (NCBI taxonomy): Bacteria > Bacillati > Actinomycetota > Actinomycetes > Kitasatosporales > Streptomycetaceae > Streptomyces > Streptomyces sp. NPDC030893. The sequence continues at coordinate 393,107 of NZ_JBVIFC010000003.1, forward strand.
AGCGCGCGTCACCGGCATCGAGCTGTCCCCGACCCAGCACGAACGCGCCGTCAGCACCCACGCGGACGTGGACGGCGTGGAGTTCGTCCAGGCAGACGTAGCCGAGTACCTGGCCGGAGCCGAGCCGTTCGACGCCGCGTACGCCATCGGGACGCTCGCCTTCATCGACCCGCACCGCTCGCTGCCTGCGCTGCGCGATGGCCTGCGTCCCGGCGCCCCGCTGATCCTCTCGCTCCTGCACACCGACCTGCATGGCCGCGGTCCGTCCACGGCAGTGGCGCCGCGCGAGGAGATGATCCTGCTACGCGACGACCCGCCGCTGCCGACGCAGATGTGGGTCCTGGCACCGCAGCTGTGGAAGGACCTGCTCACCGAGTACGGCTTCCGCGTCGAAGCCATCGATCTGTTCCCGCACCCCAACGAGAACGCTACGGTCATCCAGCAGCTCATCCGCGCCCGGCGCCTTCCCGACCGGCCTACGCGCGTCTCCAGCCGGCCCCGCAGCACCCGAGCCCCGGCCGCCCACGCGGCCGTCGGCGTCGGAGCGATCCTGCTCAGCGAGCAGGGCGTTCTGCTGGGCCGACATCGCCGCGGCACCCTCGAACTGCCCGGTGGCAGCGTGGAGGCCGCCGGGGAATCCTTCGAGGAGGCGGTCGTCCGAGAAATCGCCGAGGAGACCGGTCTGGTTGCTCGGACCGGCGACGTGGAACTGCTGGGCACGCTCGTCGATCACGTCGAAGGGGTCCTGCGGGTCACCGTCGGCGCGCTCGTCCACGCCTGGCAAGGGCAGCCGATGACGCAGCCGGACGAGAGCGTCGGCGACTGGGCGTGGTACCCGCTCGATCAGCTCCCCAACGGCCTGTTCGTATGCAGTGCCCAGATCCTCACCGCGTGGTGGCCCGACTTGCCCATCGACCACCCGCCGGCACACTTCACTGCCTTCGCCCCAGCCAAGTAGGCCGCGCTGACACGACTGCCGCCACCGATGCCCTCCCGCGACACGACGTAGGCGCCGCACCCCCGGTAGCAACACACACCGCTCAACACCAAGCTGGAGTTCTTCATGCCGCACCTCTCCATGCGCCGGTCCATAACCTCAGACGGCGCCGTCGGCACCGACCGACTGCACGATCTGGAGCAGGTCGCCCTTCGCCACGGAGTCCCTGTCGAGGACGTGCTGCTGATCGCCGTCAACCTGTACGGGATCACTTCCGACCACGACCGTCACCGGGCCCGGGTCAACCTCCGCCTCGTACGCCGCCCCGGCACTGCCTGGCAGATCATCGTCCCACTGAACCAGCCGGCCAGCCCGTTCCGGCTGTGTGGCGACGAGTTATCGCTGAACGGCGCGGTGGTCGCGCACGTCGAGCGCATTGATGCCGACGAGGCGGTCGGGGGCTACTTCCGCAACGGTGGCCGGGCCGCCACCCTCAACCCCAACGCCCGGAGCCTGTGTGTCGGGTGCGGCTGGTGCCCGAACACCCTGGAGGCAGCCGCCGATCCGAGGATGCAGGAGGACCAGGGCCTCGATGCACTCCTGCGGGCCCTCAGCGAGCAGCACCCCCGCCGCAACCTGGCCGAGTTGGAGGAGGTCACCGTCTCGACCGGCTGCTTCGAGCGCGAGGGCGCCGCAGTCGCGCACCTGACCGCTCTGCGACCCGCCCTGGAGCGGGCCGGCGTCACGGCTCGGATCGGCTTCCTCACCTCCGTGCTGCGCAGCGACGAGGCGTTCGAGACCATCGAGTCGAAGGTATCGCCGTTCGTGCTCAGGCTGACGGCCGAGCACTTCACCCGTCGCGAGGCCCTGATGAAGGCAACCAAGGCCGACCTTCGGCCAGTGAAGATGCCGGACCTGCTGGCACGGGCGCGTAAGGCAGGGCTGGACACCTCGTACACGTACATCGTCGGCCTGGACCCGATGGACGACCTCGCGCGCGGGGTGAACGAGCTGGCGGACGAGGTCACCGCGTTCCCGAACTTCCAGGTCTTCCAGGCACACACGGTGATCATGCAGGGGATGCGGACACCGGGCGCGGAGAGCCTGGAGTACTACCTGCAGGCGCGCACGGTGATCGAGCGGGCCATGGCCGCGACCGGGCTGCGGCCTGTGGGCTGGGAGTGCTACCGGCCGCTCTGGTATTTCACTTTCGCCGGAGAGGACCTCGTCGATGGACCCCGCTGACGCGGTCATCGACCGGGTGCGGGTCGAGCGCCTCGACGAGAGCGTGGCCGGTCCGTGGAAGGCGGGCGACAGCCAGTACGCGGTAGTGGTCGAGGCCGGCGGGGAGACCGGGGTGTTCGCGCCGGTCGACGAGCTGCCCGCCGCGCTCGTCGCCACACGGCTCGGCCAGAGCGCGCTGCGGCACCCGGTGGCCGATCACACGGGACTGCTGCGCAGGCTCCTGGCCGAACTCGGCCCGCACGCAGAGGGGCTCGGGCGCTGGGCGGTCGGGGTGCTGGACTGCGCGGTGTGGGACCTGCACGGCCGCCTCGCCGACCTCCCGGTCGCGGCCCTGCTCAGCAACCGGCCCGCGCCGCGGGTACCGGTCTACGCCTCCTGGCTCTCCCTGGACCTGGCCGCCCACTCGGCCGCCGAGTCCGTCAAAGCGACCGCCGGCGAGGGGTTCGCCTTCACCAAGTGGGCTTTACGCGGCGGCGCAGAAGCCGCCGAGATGGTGCTGCTGGCCGAACGCGCGGCGGCGTGGGCGGGGCACAGTGTGGCGGTGGACGCCCTGGGCACGTGGGGACACCTGCAGACCACGAAGATCGCACCGCTCCTCACTCCGGAGACGGTGCGCTGGGTGGAGGACCCGCTCCCGCGAACCGACCAGGCCGCGTACCGACACCTGCGCCGACACACGCAAGGTCTGCGGGTCGCCTTCGGCGAGCGGCTGTCCCATGCGGAGGACGCCAGGGCTCTGCTGGGGCGCTGCCGGCCGGAGGCGTTCACGTTCGACGCGGTGTGGTGCGGCGGAATCACCGAAGCGCGTACCTGGCTCAGCGCCGCCCACGATGCGAACGTCCCCGTTCACCTGCACGGCCGGGCGTTCCTGCCTGCCGTACAACTGGCCGCCGCCCTCCCGGACGCGGCGGGCGCGGTGGAGTACCAGGTGGTGTGGGAGCCCCGCCGGCAGCGGACGCTGCGCGGCATGCTCCGGCCGGACGGCGGGCATGTCGCTCTCCCCGACCGTCCCGGTCTCGGGATGGAGGTGCGCCGGTAATGCCCCGGCACACCAGCGCGTTGGCGATTCACGGCCGGCTGGAGCGCCGCGAAGGGACCCTGCTGTTCGTCGTGAACGAGCCGCTGAGCGGGCACGACACCTTCTTGTCCACGACCCTTCGCCTCAATCAACCATTGCACCTGCCCGAACTACCGGTCAGGATCCTCACGTTCGACGACGTCACCGTCCTCGCACCCCTCGTATCCGTCCTGCCTCAGTCGCAGGCCAGCGGGGAGTGGAGAGGCACCCTGCTGATTCCGCACGGCGCACGCCCGCCGACGATCCCCGACGACCTCGCCCGGGCCGCTGCCGAGGCCGGTGTCGACACCAGCCGCTGGTCGCCGGCCGAAGCCCGGCACCTGCTGGCCTTCCTCAGCGAAGCCGACTCCGGCCCCGTGCGCACCGAGCGGATCGGCATGATCATCGCGGCTCTGGCGGGTTCGTCATGAACGCAGCTGCGGTGCGCCTAGTGAGCCTCGATGTCGGATACACCCTGGGCGAGCCGACCGGGACGACGCTGACGCAGCGGCTAGTGGAGATTTCCCCGCTCCCGGTCCGCCAGGCGAAGCAGATCGCTCAGCAGCTCCTGCACGCCCTGGACCCGCGCCGCGATGCGACAGCACCGCAGGCAGTGTGTGCCGCCCTGGGGATCGCGCCGTCCGCGTTCCCCCACGACCACAGTCCACCCGGCTTCGCGCTGTGGCCTGGCACGGTGGAGGCGGTGGCACGGATCGCCCGGGTCGTGCCGGTGGTCACCCTGTCGAACGTAAGCCACTGGGACGAGCAGGAAACCGACGTTGCCGCTCTCCTCGCCCCCCACCTCCTGGCCCATCACCCCTCATGGCAACTTGGATTCGCCAAACCCGACGCACGCGCCGTGGAGACTGTCGCCCGGATGCACGGCCGAGAACCCGCGGAGATGCTGCACGTCGGCGACAGCCTCGACTACGACATACGCGGCGCCCTCGCCGCCGGAGCCCACGCCCTGTGGATCACGCCCCGCACGCCGTCGACCGAGGCACTCCGGCTGCTGGCCGGGCACCCCGGCAGGGTCACGGTCGTGCCAGACCTCCGCCGTGCGGTCGAGCACATCGAGCAGATCACCGTTCCGTCAACTCACATGATCAGGAGTTCCACCCCGTGAGCCAGTTCGACACCACCGCCCCGTTTTACGCCGCCTACCGGCCCGGCATCCCGAAGGAAGCCGTCGAGCTGCTCGCGCAGCGGGTGGCTGGCAAGGAGCGCAGGGCCCTGCTCGATCTCGGGTCCGGCACAGGGCAGGTCCCACTGGCCCTGGCTGAGGAGATGACGGAGATCGACGTCGTCGAGCAGGACGCGGGCATGCTCGCCGAGGCCGGCAAGGCGCTCGCCGGCCTGCCGGTCACCGTCCGCCTGCACAACGCTCCGGCCGAGAAGTTCACCCCGCCCTCCTCCTACCGAGCCGACCTCGTCACGGTCTGCCGCGCCTTCCACTGGATGAAGCAGGACGTGGTGCTGTCACGCTTGGAAGACATGACCGCACCGGACGCGACCGTCGCGGTCATGGGCGACGGCAGCCTGTGGACCGCGCGCACCCAGTGGACCGACGCCCTGCGCGCCCTGATCCAGGAATTCCTGGGCGAGGAGCGGAGAGCTGGGGTGGGCAAGAAGTACGCCACGCACAACCGGCCCTACCGCGACATCCTCGCCGAGAGCGCGTTCGACCGAGTCGAGGAGCACACCATCGCCGTCGAGCGGGAGTGGACCACCGAGACAGTGATCGGCTACCTGTACTCGACCAGCTTCGCCGCCCGGCCGCTGTTCGGGGAGCATGTCGCCGACTTCGAGCGTCGAGCCCGCGCCCTGCTCGACAAGCACACCGCCGCCGACGGGCTGATCGAGCACGCCTCCTTCCAGGTCGTCCTCGGGCGCCGCGGCTGACCCGCTCCCCACCCCTTCGCACCGGGGCGGCCCCTTCCCGCCCCGGCCCCATCTTCTTCTGGAGGGAGTTCCACCATGCCCAGCCCTGCAACATGGAGCGACGACGAGCGGCGCCGGTTCCTCGACGACGGCGTCCTCATACGCCGGGGCCTGGTCCACGGCGTCGTCCTGTCCCGGGCCCGTGGCCTCGTCGGCGGCTGGCTGACCGAGGCGTACGACCCCGCGCGGCTCACCGCCTACACCGAACGCACCTTCGCCCCCGAGCTGGAAGAGCACCACGACCTCCTCGCCCTCTACCAGCGCAGTGGCCTTATGGAGCTGGCCGAAGAGCTGCTGCTGCCCGCGAGGACCGCCCCGGTCACCCGGGCGCAGATCCAGATCCGGCTGCCGCAGGGCGCCGAGCAGCCGGTGAAGCGGATGCACGTCGACGGCGTCTCCTGCCCCCACCTGGAGCCGCGCGACCTGCGCACGTTCACCCTCATCATCGGCGTCGTCCTGGACGGCAGCGCCACCGCGGACGCCGGCGCTCTGCACTACGTGCCCGGCGGGCACCACCGGATGGCCCGCTACTTCGCCACGGACTGGGTCCTAGGGCAGCCGGCCCAGACCCCCGACGACATCGACGCCCAGGACGGCACCGCCTTCACCGCCGAGCCCGGCGACGTGGTCGTGATGCACCACCTCGTCCCGCACCGGGTCGGCATCAACATGAGTCGGACTCCGAGGGTGATGGCGTACTTCCGCGTCCATCACGCCCAGCACCCCGACCTCGCTCTGCGCGCCCTGTCGGACCCGTGGCTGGAGTACCCGACGCTCGCCGACCTCGCCCGCCCCGGCACCGTGTGAGAGAGGAGAGCGCCGTGGACGTCCTCACCCCCTACCAGCTCCCCGATGCAGCCCGGCTCCTGGCCACCGGGCAGGTGGTCGCCGTGCCCACCCCGCGCTGGTACATGCTGTGTGCCCGCGCCGCCGACCCCGCCGCCACGAACGCGGTCTTCCGCGCCAAGCAGCGCCCCACCTCCAAGCCGCTGCTGCTCCTGCTCGACTCCCTGGCCACGGCCAAGGACCTGTTCGACCTGAGCGGCGACGCCCGCCTGCTGGCCGACGGCCTGTGGCCGGGTGAGCTTGCGTTGCGTCTTCCGTGGAAGCCTGGGATCGAGACCGTCGCGGCGGTCCGCTCCCCGGCGCTCGTCGGATGCCCCGATGGAGTCCTGGGCCGACTCGTCGCCCTAGCCGACGAACCGCTGGTCGCTGCCGTGTGCAGCATCTCCACCCCCGCCGCCGGCGAGACGGACCACGCGGCGCTCACCGCCGCCCAGGTCGTCGCCTTCGAGCGGACCACGGGGGCCGGGATCGCTGCGGTCGTCGACGGCGGGATCTGCCCGCAGGGCCGGCACATGACCATCGTCGACTGCCCCGCCGGCGCCGCAGCCCGCTTGGAGCGAGAGGGAACCGTCCACTCCCGCGCCGTCGAAGCCGCTCTCACCCCGGCAGGAGAACCGCATGTGGGCTGACCTCGCCCGCCGCATGAACCAGCTGGTGCCCGACGCGTCAGTGGCCGCCGTCGCCGACGCGCTCGACTACCTCTGTCTCGCCCAGATCTACCTGCGCGACAACCCGCTTCTGGCCCGCCCCCTGACCCCGGCCGACATCAAGCCCCGACCGGCCGGCCACTGGGGGGTGTGCCCGCCCGTCAACCGCATGCTCGCCGCCCTGGGCCCGCTCCAGGCAGCCATCCCCGACGGCTACGAACTGCACGTCCTGCACGGCGCCGGGCACGCCGGGCCCTCCGCCCTCGCCCACGCCTACCTCACCGGACGACTCGGCCACGTCCACCCCGACCTGTCCCAGGACGAGGCCGGGCTGCGCGAACTCGTTACGGGCTTCCCCCGAACCGATATCGGCGGGGAGATCACCCCGATGATCCCCGGCCACCTGCACACCGGAGGCCAGCTCGGGCCCGCCCTCGCGATCGGGCAAGGCACCGTCCTCGACGCGCCCCACCGACTGTCGGTAGTCCTGATCGGCGACGGGGAGTGCGAGACCGGAACGACCGCCGCCTCCTGGCTTGCCACCCGCGCGCTGCACGGTACGGGCGACCACGGCACCGTCCTTCCCGTCGTCCTGCTCAACGGCCTGTGCATGGGCGGGCCGAGCGTGCTGTCCACGCTGAGCCACGCCGAACTCACCGCATACTTCACCGGCCTCGGTCACCGGCCCGTCTACAGCGACGGGCTCGACATCGGGCAGCTCCGCCAGGCGGTGGCCGAAGCGCTCGGCGCCACACAGCCATTGGGCAGTGCGGGACCGTCGAGCGTCCTGGTGCTCACCCTGGACAAGGGCTATGGCGCGCCCGCCCGCCTCGCCGGCACCCCGGCGATCCATAAGACGCCGCTGCGCGACCCGGCCGGTGTGCCCTCCGAGTTCGACGCGCTCGCTGACTGGCTAGCCTCCTACCAGCCGGGTCAGTTCCTGACCTCCAGCGGCCGTCCCCGGCCGCACCTGCTGCCCGCGCTCCCGCAGGCCCGGCCCGAGCCCGACGGACTCCCAGCGCCGCGCGGCTGCGCTGCCGCCTCAGCCCAGGTCGCCGCCCATGCCGCTGGGCGCCCGTTCGCGCAGGTGGTCCCCGAGGTCCTGCGGGCCCACGCCGGGCAGGGATCGTTCCGCGTGTTCAGCCCCGATGAGCTGGCCTCCAACCGCCTCGACCTCACCGACGAGGACGGACGCCCGGCGCCATGGGCGGTGGAAGTGCTCAGCGAGGAGCTGTGCCACGCCTGGGCCCAGGGCTACACGGAGACCGGTCGGCACGCGCTCGTCGCTATGTACGAGGCGTTCGCGCCGATCGCCCTCAGCCTCATCCAACAGCAGCTCAAGCACCGATCCGTGCGCCGACACGCCGGGCTCACCCCCCTGCCCAGCCTGGTCTACCTCCTGACCAGCCTGGGCTGGCACAACACCTTCACTCACCAAAACCCCAGCCTCACCACGGCACTTCTGGCCGGCGTCGACCCCACACTCCACATCCTCACACCCGCCGACCCCGCGCGCACCGCAGCCGCCCTCACCTTCGCCCTGCGCAAGCTCGACCGGTGCACGATCGTCGTCGCCGGCAAGCACACGAGCGTCCACCACCCGCTGAAGACCCTCGACGAGGAACTGCGGCACGGCATCGCGATCTGGCCCCACCTGACCCACCCCGGCCCCGGCGAGCCCAATCTGATCCTCGCCTCCGCCGGCGACTTGCCCGCCGAAGCCCTGACCACCCTCGCCCGGCGGCTGCGCGCCGAACGCCCCGGCCTGCGCCTGCGGTACGTCCACATCCACGACCTCACGGCCCTCGCCGAGGACGGCACCCGCCCCCTCGCCCTCGCCCCGGACTCCTTCACCCGCCACCTCGGCACTCGCGCGCCGATCGTCCTGGCCACCAGCGGGCACCCAACCGACATCCACGCCCTCCTCGGCCGCCGCCACCCCGGCCCCCGGCTCACCGTCCTCGGCTACCGCGACCCCGGCCGCCCCGTCTCCCAGGAACACCTCCGCCAGCTCTGCGGCCTCGACGACGCCGGCCTGTGGCAGCTCGCCACCACCCTCACCGACACGCCGAAGGAGATACCGGCATGAGTACACCGCTCCCGCCCATCGCCCCCGCCGCCGGCACCATCGACGCCTTCGAACGCGACGGGTACGCGGTCATCCGCGATGCGATCACCCAGGACCTCCGAGACCGGCTCCTGACCGCCGCCGAGAAGCTGCTGGCCAGCGACATCACCCAGGGCCGTGACCGGGGAGGAGACGGCAAGGACGGCTTCCGCGGATGCCTCACCCTCGACCGCGTCTTCCTCCCGCTCCTCGCCAACCCGGCCGTCCTGCCCACCGTCGTCCAGCTCCTCAGCCCCAACATCCACCTGCTCTCCGCCCACCTCATCGCCCTGCCCAGCGGCCCGCCCCGCACCATCCGCATCCCCGAGCGCCACGGCTGGCATCGCGACATGTACGGCGTCACCGCCGACCTCGGCTTCCCCCACACCCCCCGGATGGCCATCAAGGCGGCCCACTACCTCACCCCCGTCACCCCCGACTGCGGGCTGACGATGTTCCTCCCCGGCAGCCACCGCCTCACCGAAGAACCCGTCGTCCCCGCCGGCGCCATCGACCCGCCCGGCGCCGTTACGCCCGACATTGCCGGAACCGACGCAGTCCTGTTCGAGAACCGGACGTGGCACACCGGAGGCATCAACTTCTCCGGCCGCCCCCGCATCGCCCTCATGCTCCAATACGGGTACCGATGGCTCCACCCCGTCGACGACCCCGCCACCGACCTACGGAAAGACTCCACCCTCACCCCGATCGAGCAGCAGCTCCTGGGAGTGCCCGACCGCAACCCGGACGGATCCCTCGCCAAGGGCAGCGGAGCCGCCTCCATCCGCTCATGGTGGGAATCCCGCCCTTGGACTTCCACGTCGGCTTAGCTTCTGCAACCTTCGGCGGAGCCTTAGTGACACCGGTAGTCTTTCCGCGGTGACCTTGATGCAGACGCAGGGCTTCGTGTTGATGAGCGACGAGGCGCAGTTACATTGGGTGGCCTTGAGGGACACGGCTCGGCAGTTACCCGTGGTCATGCTCCATGGCGGTCCGGGGTTGCCAGACTACTTGGGCGATATTGCCCCCATAGTCGCGGACCTCGCACCCGTGTATCGCTACGACCAGCGTGGCACCGGGCGGTCCCCGTGGGACGGACACCACTCCCTCGCCAGGCACATCACCGATCTCGCCGAACTCCTCGACGCATGGGACGTGCCCAGAGCCGTGTTGATTGGGCACTCCTACGGCACCGACCTGGCGAGCCGGTTCTGCATGGCTCACCCTGACCGGGTTGCCGGGATACTCCTGATGTGCGGACCGTTCGTCGGTGATTGGCGCACCGCGTACCAAGCGGAACGCGAACACCGCATGTCCGCAGCGCAGCAAGATCGGCTCCGCCTATTGAGGGAGTTGGCGAGCCGTACGGAGGAGCAGGAAGTCGAGCTGCTCACGCTGGCATGGTTCACCGACCACGCCCGCTCCGAACACGGGTGGCGCTGGGCTGCACAGGGCGCCCAACGACGTCGTCCGATCAACTGGGCCATGAACGATGAACTTGGCAGGGAAGGACGGGCAGATCCGCTCGATGAGCACCTTGCCGAGCTTCACGCGCGCCTACCCGTGCGAGCGGAAATCCTAGGTGGGGTCGACGATCCGCGCCCCATCTCGGCTCTGGAATCACTCGCGTTCCGGCTCGATCTTCCTCTGACGCGAATCAAGGGCGCTGGGCACGAGCCCTGGCTGGAACAACCTAACGCCGTCCGTACACACCTTCGGTGGTTCGTGCAAGGCACGGTGGACACCGTTCTGTGACGTGTCGCAGCGAGACCTACACTCAGGGGCGTTTGCCCGTGAACGACGGTTGCCCGCCCGTGACGCACGCGGCCGTGAGCCGTGATCGCGGGGTGCTGAGCCGTGTCCCCTCCCATCGCGTCCAGCATCAAGCACGCCCCCGAATCCCCGGTGTGCGACGCGATGCTTCTCCGGCCGGCCTGATCCAGAGCAGGACTGCCGCCCACGCCTGACGGCGGGCGGCAGCATCGCACCGAGAGGCGGGCCTGCTGGGCTCCCACCACCGGGTCAGCGCGCCAGATGGAACACCGCCGCCGCCACGATGCTGCCAAGGATCGTGCCGGCGATTACCTGGTTGCGTGTGTGGTCACGCAGTTCGATGCGGGACCAGCCAACGAGGATGACCAGCAGAAAGCCAAGAGCCATCCACGGCCCATAGGTCTGCACGAGCATCGCGCAGGCGCCCGCTGACACGGCCTGATGAACGGAGATCTTCCAGGCGAAGGTGATTGCAGTGAGGATCGCGAGCGTCACCAGCATCGAGACGATGAGGGCAACCATGGTGCGCGGCGCCCCCGCAACGAGCATCAGGACGATGCCGGTGGCTACGGAGAGCAGGATGACGGCCATCACGACAAGCCGTGCTGGCTTCGCCCCGACGTGCCTGTCGCCCCAGTGACCCTTGCGGATTCCGTACTTGATGAAGGTGATTGGGATGACGGCCGCAAAAAGGGCGCCGACCGCTCCCCAGGCAACGCCTTTCCATTGCGCGGTGTGCCAACCGACCAGCAGGGTGACAGCGATGATCCAGTTCTTCGGTTCTAGCCAGTCCGTAATGCGGCGGGCCAGCCGCGACTCGCTGAGGCGAACGTCAGTTGTCATGTGAGGAGATCCTTTCCGCATCGCCCTGCCCGTGGAAATGGATTACTGCTCTTGCCGGACGAATTCCGAAACGACTGGCGAGGAGAGGTATGCATGGGCAACGGTGCGCAACCATGCCAGTTCACTCGCCCTGTCCCGCCCAGTGACACCGAGGGGTGGATATTCAACTCCCTGCAATCGCTCCCCATTTCGGGCGCTCTGGACGGCTGCACGCAACCAGCAGGCTTCCGCGACTGCGTCAGAGTGTTGCGCGTCGACTCCCTCTTGGTGGACGAACTTCCGAGCCTTGGTGTGCATGTCGATTGACACGTACTCGCGAAGCGCTAGGCAGGCATCCTCGATCTCAATGACGCAGCGCTCCAGTCGAAAGGGGATACGCCTTCTGTGTACGGAGGTCGCCAGCACCACGTGCGGGGCTGCTTCCGTGAGCTGTGCCCACAGGGGCCGCAGCCTGCGCAGGGCGCTCCACGCCGCGACGTATTCCACGGCGACGGAGAGAGGGGGCAGGCAGACGCCGAGCGCGACCGACAGGACCGTGGCCTGCTTGAGCGTCGTGGAGAGAAGATTCTCCAAGCCTGGGTAGTTGGTGCCCGAGGCAAGCTGAAGCGTCACAAAGACGATGCGCTGGAGGGCGTACAGGCTTCCGAGCAGGGTTCCCAAGCCCAGAAATCCGAGGCCAGCCTTACCAAGGAGGGTTCGACTGTGGCGTACGCCGCCGAGGAACAGCCACGTCGCTACGACCATAGCAACGCCGATGTACAGCGTGAAGACCGCCATGTAGAGGACAGGGAAGAGAGCACCACGGCCCTCTCCGAGCCTGACCGGCCCGCCCGGCGTCCAGTTGGCCAAGGCATAGAAGGCGAGCATGAGAGGCAGCGTCACGCTGGCTGCCACCAGTCGGGTGCGACGTGCCAGGCCCTGCGGTCGAACGACTGCGATGACGAAGTCGAGCAGGTACGCCGCCGAGGTAACGCCGAGTATGTGTTTCAACAGCGGCGACAGCCTGGCGCCTGTACCGACAGCGGCATCGACTGCCTCTTTGAACTGCGGAACCTCGAACGTCATGGCAGCCGCGAGAGTGACCAGGGTCAACGCCAGGCTTCGCTGCTTGTGGGAGTGCCGGATGGACGGCAGTCGCCACAGCGCCACCAGCCAGAGGACGCCGGCGACGATGGTGGATGTGCTCATGAGCGGCGGTTCCTCCGGGGGTGGACCAGAGCGTCGTCGAGCCGCGACACCGCGCCGGACCGGCCTCGTTCCCGCCCTGAATGGGCGAGATCGTGGAAAAGCTCCCCCAGGCAGGAGGCAGCCATCTCGGCGTCGTACTCGGTTTCACTGTCGTAGCTCGTGCGACCGAGAACGGAGAGCACGGCAGAGGGATCGACCCCGTCGGGGAGAACGCCCAGCAGGGACTTGACGACGCTCTCGTTATGCCCCGCATGCCCGAGCAGCAGGTGCGCTAGCTCGTGGCGCACGATCTGCGCACGATGCCGTTCGCTGGTAGCCGCGACGTGAAAGATGTGGTCCCCGTGGTCGAAAGAGAGGACCACTCCACAGGGAGCGTTGGCCCCTCCGGTCTCAGGCAATTCGTGGAGGTGCAGAGGGCGGCCACGCTTGATGGCGAGCTGCCGGCATATTTCATCCACCGCGTAGGGATCGGCTATCTCGATCCCCCGCAGCTGCTCCTCGCACAGTTGCCTCAGCTGCGCCTCTCTGCGCGCAAATTGCCGATTGAACATGACGAGATCCTTGCTGTAGCCCCCGAATGAGCGCCGACACGGCCTGCGCTAACCGGAACCCACCATTCCGCGTGGTTCTAGCGGAGCTTTGCATAAGTTCAGATGGTTACCCAAAGTGATCTTGAAAGACCGGGTGCGGCATACCAGCCAAATCCACCCAGCCGGTGAGAGAGGTCACATCACTGCTCAGGCTTGTCGAGCCCTTCCCATCGGCGCGCCTGATTGATCACGTCCGTGATCATCCTCAAGCTGTCCGCCGAGAGGCCGTTGGCCCGTAGCGCAAGTCCGCGCACGTCGCTGTCGGCTACGGCCTCGATCAGCTCCATGGAGGCGCGCACCTTTTCGGCCTCCTCGGCGTCATAGTCCGAGAAGAAGTACTGCTCTTTGACGTGGAAGTGGCCGGCAAGTCGTTCCACCGTCGTGTAGGTGGGGTTGGGCTTCGCCCCGGTCCGCAGCTGCGAGATCGCGCTCTCAGACACGGAGATCGCCCGGGCGACCTCGGCGTTGGTGTAGCGCTTGCCGGTCTCCGGGTTCGTCACGGTCTGGAACAGGTGGTTGAGCTTGTCGGCGAATGAGCGCCGAGCGTCGGCCGCGCCGCCGGGCGCCTCCGCCGGTCCGCTGGACTCCACCATCACCGACTCCTCCCATCTAGACGTTGAACTCTGGACTGTACTGCAGTGTAGTTCCTCGGGCCAAAGACCGAGGGTCTTCACTTCAGTGTTGACAGACCGGGATCACTTTGGCGTAGGTTTTCGATCACAGCTTCACTGAAGTGTTGCGACGCCGACAGGGTGCGGTACGCGCTCCTTGCCCGGCCTTCGCGGCATACGTACGCGCTAGGACTCGCCCATGATCGCTCCACCCCCGTCGCAGCAGCTCACGCGACTTCTACAGGGTTTAAGAACCAACTCTGGACCTTGACGCGGAGCCGTGCGTATGTTCGTCGTCCCCCGCCGGGCAGACCGCCCGCACATGGACGAGCGCAGGAGCAATGACGTGCACAACCTTCGGGCCTCATAGGTCCCTGGACACAGCGACGGCGCCCGAGAGCTGCAACTCCCGGACGCCGGACGCTTAACGGCTGTACCGCCCCGGCAAGGGCGGAGATCGCCACCATCACCACGCTGATCCCTTCCACGGGGCGTCTCAGCGTGGCAACATCAAAGGAGATTCTTGCATGCGCTCCGCCCTGCGCAAAAGGCCCTTCCGTCCGGCCTGCGCGGCAGCTAGCTCCGCCTCGGCGCCTCAGCGCCCCGAGCCGGACCGCACCATCCTGGCCCTCGCGAGCCGCCGCTCCCGCCCGCTTGCCGGGAGCGGCCGATGAGCAGCGAAGCCCGCGAGTGGGTGTGGGAGCACAGCTCCAGCAGGGGGGCCGCGCGTCTGGTCCTGCTGTCGATCGCCGACCGGGTGGCCGACGATCAGTGCATCTCCTGGGCCTCGCTGTCCAGCCTGGCCAAGCGCACGCGCGCCTCGGTCTCCACGGTGCGCGAAGCCATCGAGCGCCTGCTCCTGGCCGGCGAGCTGGAACAGCTCGACGACCTGGTGGGCCCGCAGCGCAGCACGGTCTACCGCCTGCCTCTAGCCGCCGAAGCGGTGGCACAGGCGCTGCGAGAGCAGCGGGAGGAAGAAGGCGACACGGCGGTGTCGGACGAGCCCGCCGCCCCCGCGCAGCTCCGGCTCTCGGCTCTGCGGCGGTACGGGATCCGCCCGCGTGAGGTGCCGGAATCCCCCGCGAGGGTCCGGAAACCGGCAGTACCGGAAACCGGCAGGTCGCGACGGAAACCGGCACAGCGGCGTACCGGCCACCGGCACAGCGATGTACCGGCCACCGGCACACAGAACCGTAGTGAACCTGATTTGAACCGGAGGTACAGCAGTGGTGGTGCTGTGGTCACCTCGGCTGCCGACTGGCAGGTAGACCCCGCCACCCACACCTGGGCCCGCCAGCAGGGACACCTCGACCGCCTCGGCGCGCAGGGCCTGCAGGCCGCCGACGCGAAGTGGCGTGCCCACCGGGCGGGCCATGATCCGAGGCCGGCGGAAGCCTGGGCTGCCGACTGGCGCTCCTGGATCACCCGGGAGCACGCCCCCAGCCGCCCGAACCTCTACGCCGTGCCCGGCCAGAACACCGCCGCGGCCGGTGGCATGACGCGGGCCGAGAAGCACACCGCCGCCCTTCTCGCCGCCCTGGGCGAGCCGACCGGAACGGAGGGCTGACCGTGGACCGCCGCGAAATCGCCGCCCTGCTGGCCTACATCGGCCGGCTCGACCCCCGCAGCATCCGCACCGACGAGGGCGAGGCCCGCGATCAGCTTGCCCAGTGGCACGAGCTGCTCGGTGACGTGCCGATGGCCACCCCGCACGGCTGGGACGCCCGCGTCGCCGCCCGCCAGCACTACCGCGCCTCGCCGTACCAGATCCAGCCCGCGGACGTGGTCCGCCCCTGGGAGAGCTACCGGCGCAGCCGCCTAGCCCTCCACTCCGACCCCACACCGTCCGCGGACCCGGACGACCAGGCCGCCTGGACCGCCGAGCTGGTCGGCACCCGCCGCGCTGTCGCCGCCGGCATAGCGCAGCCCGCGCAGGCCCGGGCCATCACCAGCAGCCAGGAGGGGATCAACCCGAGGCTGCAGGCTCGGCTGGACCAGATCGGCTCCTGTATACCGCCCGCCGCCCGAGCCGCTCTCGCACCGTTCCGACCCGCCCGGGCTGCACGCGAAGCCGCCGTCGCGCAGGGGCTGCCCGATGCCCTGAGCGTGCGATGCGAGTGGTGTCTGGCCCCGGTCGGCGAGCCGTGCCGCCGCCGCCGGATCGGCCCCAACGATGGGGTACGTGCCATCACGCCGCGCACCGACCCGCACCCGGGCCGCTTCGACCTCGCCGCCGTTCAGCAGGCTCAGCGCACGGAGCAGGCCCAGCAGCCCGCCCTGGCCTGACCGGCGCCTCCGGCGCGTGCATCCCGTCCGCTGCACCGCCGCAACATCACCGTCCCGCACCGGCTGCGGCGCACGCCCACGCGCCGCAGCCGGCACCCGACGCCGCACCCGCCGAGCACTGCGCTAGCCGGCCGGCGTGGCAGCACATCGGAGACTCGCCTTGCGCCACATCACCACCCACGACGCGCCGGCCACCGGCCTGCGCGGCATCGGAGACACCAGCTGGCACGTCCGCGGAGCGTGCCACGGCATGGACGTCGAGGACGCCGACGCCGTGTTCTTCCCCGGGCCCCGGGATCACGAGGAGATCGCGGAGGCGAAGGAGCTGTGCAGCTGGTGCCCCGTACGCCGCGAGTGCCTGGACTTCGCCCTGGAGAACGTCCTCAAGGAAGGCGTCTGGGGCGGCCTCACCGAAGCCGAGCGGCGCCCGCTGCACGACAACCTGCACCAGCGCCTGGACTACCGGCGTGTGACCGCCTTCTTCCAAGGGCGCGACGTGCACCTGACGGAAGCCGAGCGGCAGGTCGTCATCGACCACGCCTACGTCCGGGGCTGGCAGCCCGACCGGCTCGCCGCCGCCCTGCAGATCAGCCACAAGCACGCCCGCGACCTGCTCCGACAAGCGGCCAACGCGGTCTTCGACCGCGACCGCAATTACGGCGTGCCCCGGTCCAAGAAGAAGCGGAAGAAGACCTCCAAGGCCAAGGGCGCCCCCGCGCCCGCAGCTCCTGGTACTCAGCAGCCGATAGGCCGCCCGGCGGCGTCGACCCCGGCGCCCGCCCCTCTCGGAAAGGCAGCATGACCCACCCTGTCCTCGCCTTCGGCGCTACTTCGGACTTCCCTCTCCTCCTCGCCGCCGTCGTGCCCGCCGCCCTCGCGCTCGTGCTGACCGCCTGGGCGATCCGGCGCCGGGGGACCCGCTCGCAGAAACGTCTCGGCGGCCCGGCGGTCAAGGTCGCCGCCGTCGCCGCCCTGGGCTGCACCGCCTACAGCGCTGACACCTCGTGGCGCTTCGCGGCCGACTACCTCGACATGGCCGGCACCGCCGAGCGTGCCGGCATGTTCGCCGCCGCCGAACTCGCCCTGTTCGCCACCGCGCTGATGGCACGGCAGAACCTCGCTGTCCAGGGCGCCCCCGGCCTGCCGGGCACGCTGGTGTGGGTGATCACCACGGTGCAGGTGATCCCCGCCTATGCCGAGAGCGGTCCCGTCGGCGGCACGGTCCGTGCCTTCGTCGGACCGGTCATGGCGGCGATGCTGTGGCACCTGGCCATGGGCATCGAGCTGCGCTTGCGCACCCCGGGTGCAGCCTCGCACGGACTGATCGCCGTCCTGGGCCGGGAGGCACGCGAGCGTCTGCTGTCCCGCCTGGGCATCGCCGCGCGAGACCGCGACGCCGCGCAGATCACCCGGGACCGGGCCACCGCCCGTGCGGTCACCCTCGCCGCCCGCCTCGCCGAGCGCGCACCCGAGCAGCAGCAGAGCCGTCGAGGCCGGCGGCTGACGCGACGCCTTTCGAAGGCGGTCGGCAGGGCTTCGGTCGGAACCGATCCCCTCCAGCGGGCGCAGCTGCTCGACCAGCTCGCCGCCCGGCGACACGCGCTGGCGCTCGCCACGGTCCCGCTCCCTTCTCCCTGGTCCCCGGCGCACAAAAGCGCATCGGCCGCCACGGTCCCCGCACAGCCGACATCGAATGGGCCGGTCCCCATCCCCGCTCCCGACGATTCCGACGAGCCGGTCCGGGACCGAGGACCGAGGTCTCCTCGGAGACCGGTCCCCGAGGAGGCGGACCCGAAAGCCAAGGTCGGCGCGGGGACCAAGGGCGACGCAACGGGAACGGCCGCGGGAACCAAGCCCTCTGAAGACGGTGCGGGCCCGGGGACCGAACCCGCCGGTCCGGGAGCCGCAGCGCGGGATGCAGCGGCCACGAGGAGCGACCGCGACGCGCGAGAAATAGCAGCTCAGCACTCGGATTCTCATCGGGGACCGGGCATCGCAAAGTCGGGGACCGAGAGCACCGAGGACCGAGGACCGACCGCCCCACAATCCGGGACCGAGACCACCCAGGACCGAGGACCGACCGCCCCACAATCCGGGACCGAGACCACCCAGGACCGAGGACCGACCGCCCCACAATCCGGGACCGAGACCACCCAGGACCG
>NZ_JBVIFC010000003.1:411436-522956 GCF_055571535.1 Streptomyces sp. NPDC030893
CCGAGGACACAAGGTCCCACTCCGCCGGAAGCCGACCAGGACGTCCCGGACGAAGAACAAGGACAAGCGTGCCCGGTCCCGCTCTCCGCAGACGGAGCGTCAGGCACGCGAGTTGGGCGAGTCCGAGAGCCAGCTTGTCCGCGAGGTGCGCCCCCATGTTCCCGCCCTGCTCGAACGGGACGGCAACGGAGCGATCACTCGGGTGCAGCTGCGCGAAATCATCCGCCGCCAGGGCCTGACGGGTGTCGGTAACGACCGACTCGGCCTGGTCCTTCAGGAGCTGCGGAACGAGGACATCACGACGACGAGGAGCACCCGATGAAGACCTGCCACCAGTTCAAGACGGTCCGCGCGGAGTACGAGCGAGAGATCGGATTCATGCTCGCTCACTCCGAGCGGCACGCGGGCAGGCCGGCGGCGAAGTCGAGTGCGAAGCAAGCTGCCTCGGCGAAACAGCGGATGGCCCGGGCGCTCAACAGTCACGTCGGGCGCTGCCCCGAATGCGGCTGAACCGGCAAACCCCAGTTCAAAGGCCATGACCGTAAAGGTGGCTCGGCTCCACGCCTGGCCACCGCCCCGCTTCGGAGGTACGCCGTGATTCCGCGTCCCCCTCGCTTTTCCGAGCCCACCACCGCCGAGGCCGATGCCTGGGCGGACGTCCTGGTCCGCCGGCACCTCCTCCACGCCGTCGTCCTCACGCCGAGCGGGCAGTGGCTCGTCCAGGACCATCCCAACAGACCGGTCCGCGTCCTTGCCAGCCCCCCAGCCGATGTCCTCGCGCTGGCCGCGACCATCCAGCAACGCACCCGCTCTACGAGGCCCGAATCCCGATGACGAACGCACCCAAGAACGGCACCACCCCGGAACCTGATCCCGGCTCCAACTCGGTCTCGGGGCGAGCAAGTTATCCCCTTGGATACTCCGCCTTGAGCGGAGTATCCAAGGGTTCCCCCGCCCCTGGGGGGACGGGGCTCGTCCGGCGCCGGGGGACGCCAGACGAGGAGGCTGCGACCGGGGGCGGATCGCAGCCAGGAGGGGCACAGGACATACGAGAGCAGCCGCGTACGCGCCGCCGCAAGTACCAGCGTCGCCAGCGTCCGCATGTCCGCAACACCCGCTTCAGTGATGACGAACTCATCCTCGTGACCGCCGGCGCGAAGGCTGCCGGCCTCACCCTCGCCGGGTTCCTCGCGCGTGCTGCTCTCTCTGCCGCCCGTGACCTTGGACGGACCGCAAGTGCCGTCGCGGACGAGCGTGAGGTAATCGCCGAATTCTTCGCCGCCCGCCGCCACCTCGGCTACATCGGCAACAACTTGAACCAGATCGCCCGAGCAGTCAACGCCGGAGCACACCCGGGCGAACTCGACGTGGTCATCGCGGCCACCGACCGCGCGATCCAGCGTGTCCAGCACGCCACCGACCAGCTCCTCCACCAGGACCAGGACTCATCAGCTCCATGATCCCCAGGATCCAGAAGCGCGGACAGCGCACCATCGGCCTCCTCTACTACCTCTACGGACCAGGCAAGTTCGAGGAGCACAACGACCCCCACCTCGTCGCCTCCTGGGACCACAACGCCCCCGACCCCGGCCGCGACACCACCGCGACCCTCAAGCAGCTCCAGCAGCTCCTGGACCAGCCCGTCGAGAACATCGACCCCTCCCAGCGCCCGAAGAAGCACGTGTGGCATCTGTCCGTGCGCAATGGCAGCGAGGACCGGATCCTCTCGGACGCAGAATGGGGCGACGTGGCCCGCCGGATGGTCGCCGCGGCAGGGATCGACAACCCCGAGGAAGGAGCGGGCTGCCGGTGGGCTGCCGTGCGTCACGCCGACGACCACATCCACATCGTCGCCACTCTGGTCCGCGAAGACGGATACAAACCCGACCTCGACAACGACGCCAACCGTGTGCAGGCCCAGGCCCGGGCGCTCGAAGCGGAACTGGGCCTGCGGCGCCTCAACAAGGGAGACGGCACCGCAGCGAAGCGGCCCACCAGCGCCGAACGCCACAAAGCGATGCGGCAGGGTCGCGAGCGCACCGCCCGAGAAGAGCTACGCGAAACCGTACGACGCGCGGTGAGCGGAGCGCGGAGCGACGAGGAGTTCTTCGACCGGCTCGCCGCCGCCGGCCTCCTGATCCGCAAGCGCGCCGCGCCCTCCGGTGACCTGCTCGGATACAAGGTCGCCCTGCCCGACGACCTGAACAAGGACGGCAAGCCGGTGTTCTACCCCGGCGCGCGCCTGGCTCCCGACCTGTCCTTGCCTCGCATCCGCGAGCGGTGGTCCGGTGATGCGCAGGATGTCCCTGCGGCCCGGCGGGAGGAAGCGATTCGTACGGGGCCGGGCAGTCCGGCCTCCGCGCGCCGCGGCACGGCATCGGCCGTGTGGCAGGCCGTGCTCGTCGTCGACCACGGCGAGGACGGGGTCGCCGCCGCCCACA
This sequence comes from Streptomyces sp. NPDC030893, assembly GCF_055571535.1. NCBI lineage: Bacteria > Bacillati > Actinomycetota > Actinomycetes > Kitasatosporales > Streptomycetaceae > Streptomyces > Streptomyces sp. NPDC030893. The sequence continues at coordinate 413,878 of NZ_JBVIFC010000003.1, forward strand.
TCGCCGCGGTCGGCGAGGTCCTGGACGCCCTCGCGAAGACGTCCGCCGCTCACACCCGTCGCGAACTGCACGACGCCGCAACGGCCTTCGAACGGGCCTCGCGCTCTCACGTCCGCGCCGTACGCGGGCACGATCGAGCCCTGCGACAGGCCGCCCGCGACCTCGTCCAGGGCGGCCCGGCCCTCGGCCGCGGTGAGGACGGAGCCACCACGGCGATGGCGATCGACATGCTGTTCTTCCTGATCACCGCCACCGCGCACTGGCACGCCCGGAAGGGCCACGCCCAGCAGGCCGAGGCCGCCACCCGAGCTGCCGAACACCTGCGCACCGCTTACCAGGCCGCCTCTGCCCAGCCGCTCGGTGTGCTATACCAGCGCGGCCGACGTCTGAGCCGGCCGATGCTCCAGCGGCAGACCGCGCTGCTGCGCGAGGCGCTCCCGGAACTGGCCGAGCAGATCCTCGCCGAACCCGGCTGGTACGCCCTGGCCGCGACCATCACGGAAGCCGAAGCCGCCGGCCACGACCCGGCCGCCCTCCTGTCCAACGTTGCCGCTCGGCGCGAACTGGGCACCGCGGACTCCATCAGCGACGTGCTCGTATGGCGGATGCGACGGACAGCCGACCTGCCCGCCGATGCCTCCCAGCTTCCCGAGACCAGCACCGCAGCGAACCGGTCCGCGACGCGCAGGGCGACGACCAGGCCCTCCGCGCCCGGCAGGCGGCGCAGCGGAGAGGAGTCACCGCGTCAGGCCCGATAAGTACACCAGACGGCACGCAGGCTCCCCGGATCGCCGCTGTGCCGTACCGAGACATGCGTCGTGGCCTCCTCGTCACCCGGGCAGCCGAGAGGCCACACCCGTGCTGACCTGGCCGAAGGGACTGTGGACGTTGTGAATTGAAACCGCCGACGACGTGGGGCACGATCATGAAACGCGCAGGACGAGGTGCCGAGGTAGAGGAGGACGCCAGGGTGTTTCACCGAATACGCCGCAGGGCCAAGGGGCCGAGCGAAGCTCAGAAACGGTTCGCCGAGCTGCACGCGCAGATGCAGGGACAGGTCCCGCCCGGCATCGGAGTGCCGGCGCCCGAGCCGCAGCCCTCCGAGCCGACCGCCATCGTGGACGACTTCCTCCCGCCGGAGCTGCGGGTGCCGAGCCACGACCAGGTCGAGGGCAAGATGATGCCGTGGAAGCAGCCCCTGGTCCTCGACGGCGAGATGGCCACCTGCGCCGAGTGCGGCGCGTACCGGGACTGGCTCATCCTCTCCACCCGCGGTGAGATCTGGCTGCGCTGCAGGGCCGGACACCAGCAGCTGGAGACGCGCATCGACACCGCCTGGTACAACCGGCACTCCGGGCCGGCGGACTCGACGCACGCCACGTTCGAGGACTGCCTGCACCACCTCGGGCACTGACCACCACTCCTACGACCCCACCGGGCCCGCGGGCCCGCACTGACCACCCGTCGCCTAGCACCAAGGGGTCAGTTCCGTCATGCGCGTTCGCGTCGCCACCACCGCACTCGGCATCACCGCCGCCCTCCTCGCCGTGCCCGCCTGCTCCACCGACACCCCCGGGTCCAAGCACCGGACAGCCTCCTCCCGTACGGGAAAGCCGACCGAGGCCGCCCAGGAGCCGGCCGCCCTCTCCTCGGCCGCGCTCGAGTCCCGCCTGCTCGACCCGCGCGACCTCGGCAGCGGCTACCTTCCCCAGCCGGAGCGTCCGGCCCAGCACGATGACGTCACCGTCCTCGGCTGCCCGGCCCTGAGCGAGCTGGGCGGTGACGCGGCGACTGGCGGCACACTCGCCTTCCCGCACAAGGCGAAGGCGGACTTCACCTACGGCTACAGCTCCTCGGAGATCTCCGAGGAGCTGTACAGCGACAGCGTGAAGAAGCTCTCCGACGGCACCGGCCGGATCTTCGATGCCATGACAGGCTGCCCGGCCTATCAGGTCGTCGCCGGTGGCACCCAGGTCGACGTGACCTCGCAGAAGCTGCCCGCGCCCAGCGTCGGCGGTGATGAGCAGTGGAGCCTGCTTCTGACGTACATCGCCGGGGGCCGGAGCACCGTGGTCAAGCAGACCGCGATCCGCGACGGCAGCCTGCTGCTGGTCCTCTCCGGCTCCCCGGCCCTCGTCGACCGCCACCTCGACAAGGCCCTCGCCAAGGCCACGGCAACGAGCTGACCTGCGTGCACGTCACGCTGCTGCCTCCGACCGTCGCGGTCGGGGGCAGCAGTGCGTTATGGGCTAAGCACTAACGACCCGACCGGCCACTTCACCCGGGAAACAAGAAAGTCCGGCACCCCCAACTGGGAGGATGCCGGACTGCGATCGTCGAGAGGGGTGCGCGGGACGTTAGATGGCCGGCGCGCGCAGGAGGCGCTCCTGGGTGGCCTCGGGCAGCACCCGCCGCAGGACCGGTGCGGTCGAGCTGAGGGAGGCGGCGAAGGCGGCGACGAGATCGTGCGGGACGCTGGCGGCGAACGAGGCCACCCACAGAAGCGGGGCGCCGAGTACAGGCTCGGCCCACGCCTGCCATCCGGCCGGTGCCGTCTCGTCGTCCTCGGCGGACAGGGCCCGTAGGTCGCCGTCCTGGATGAGGGGCGGCACCTCCCCCAGGCTGATGTACGAGGTGAAAGTCGGGTCCATCGCCGCCGCCTCGGGCTGGTCGATGTCGCGGAACCAGCCGTGGGCGGCGACAGCGTCAAGGACCAGCTCGGTTCCGGCGAGCGCCGAGGCAGGCTGGTTGCTTGCGTCGAGCGCGACGAGGAAGTCGACCACCGCCTCGCCGGGGACGTCACGGGTGAAGTAGGCCGACCACTGGGCGAGCGGGCTGCTCGCCTCGGCTCGGGCGGAGATCTGCCAGGCGATCGGCAGCCCACCCAGGTGGAACGGCTCGTCCGCCAGCCCCCACTGGGCCCAACGCAAGGCGTTGGGGCTGATGTGCAGAACGGTGCTGCGCAGGACCTGGCGGTCCTCCGGTTCCTCGTCCGGCTCGTGCCGTCCGCGGACGATCGTCAAGCTCGTCCAGCCCAGGCCGGCGAGCGCGTCGGCGACGACGTCGTAGAGGCGTCCATCGTCACCGGCTAGATGCCGGGGGCCGACCCAGAACGCGGGCTGGCCGCCGCGCGGGGCGGACGGGTCGGGCGGAAGGTCGGGGTACAGGGGCGCCTCCAAGGGCTCGGTGCGTGTCTAGTTGCCGCCGGCACGGCGGCGAGGGCGGCGCGGGGGCGCCTGGACGGGGCCCTGCCACGTCAGGGCGATGGCGACCTCCGGCGGAAGGTGGCCGAGCTGTGCGTCCTCGTCCCGCCCTTCGGCGAGGTAGACAACGGTCCGGCCGGTCTCGTCGACCGACTGCAGGACCTGCGCCAAGCGGTGCGCCATCGGGAAGAACGGGTTCATGGCCTGGCGGACCGGAGCGCTCCGGTCGCAGCCGGACAACAGATCGATGAGATCGCCGACGGTCATCTCCGGGGACGTCACGGACAGCCTCCTGGGGTTCGAGGGAAACGGGGGCGGTGGAGCCGGGCCGGCCTACGGCACCGCCAGCGCTCATAGGACGGGCGCTATGTATCGGTGGCCGCGCTGTCAGAGGCGGCGTGAGGTCTGCAGCACCCTCGCCACGGTGGCGGCGACGATGTCGGCCGGCGTCTCGGTGTCGAACGACATGTGGTAGCCGCGGACCTGGGCAGTGCCGGTGACAGCAATCTTCCACCCCTCGCTGTCCGTGCCGGGTCGGCCGTGCGGAAACCAGCCGAGGTAGAACCGGCCGTCCTTGGAGCTGACGTGCACGTCCGCGCGATCATCAACGATCAGGTGGAAGTCCTCGGCCGAGAACTGGTCCATGACCAGAGTCGGCTGACCGGGGCCGAGCTGCCACTCCCGCAGTCGCAGGGCCTCGACAGTGGTGGAGAAACCGGGGCCCGCAGGGGCTACGGTCACGAGCAATCACCTCTCTGACCTGGGGTTTCTTGCAAGGTCGTCTACGTTGACATGCTCTCGCGCCCGTTGGCCAGTCTTTCCCGGAACATTCCTGTCTGCCCCCGGCGAACTGCCGTCCGTCGACAGCTGTGGGATCTCAAAATTTCGCTGCATAGCCTCAGGGCTAATTGCACTCCGACTGCACTTGTGCAGTCAGCATGAGATCCACAGGCGCTGACGAGCGCCGCCGGCTGGAGGGCGCTGCTGTCCCACGCGGGCACGCACGTCGCCACCATGGCGCTCGCGCTCGGCGCCGGGGCGGCCCCGCTCGACCTGCCGCTGACGCTGCCCGTCGCGGGCGGCGTACTCGCCTGGGTGGGACGGTCGCGCGGCTTCATCGGCCGCCGATGGCCGATCCAGTGGTGGATGGAGAACACCGGCAGCTCCGACTTCTTCACGAAGGGCGGGGCGCCGCTGATGGACCAAACCGCGCACGTCACCGCGCTCTTCCTCGCCGCCGCGTATGGGGCGCAGCGCGAGACTCCGACAAGGAACCGATCCTCTCAGCAACACGGGGCCGAGCCGCGCGCGGAAAAGAGCTTCCCGGCACGCGGGTCACGAGAATTGCCCGTCCCGGCGAGCCGAAAGGGGTCGAGTTGGTTAAAGGGCGTGAGCGTCTTCTACCTGGCGAGCAAGCGTCCGAGCCGAATGACTTGAACGCGAAAAAAGCTCCCTGCCTCCAACCCTGGAGATAGGGAGCTTTTCATTTTCAACTGTACCGGTGGGCTTGCCGTCGCTTGAGGCACCGGAGCCTATCGGCCTGCGGAAAAAACCCAAGCAGCCCCCCCTGCGACGCCGTCCGCAGCACCCGAGCGGTCCCGTGCTAATTCGGAACTTCCCCATCCACCAGTGCGATGGCCGCCTCATTAACGGTCATCTCTGGGTCATGGAAGGTGCCAGTGAGGTGGCTAATTCCTTTGCTCTCAACCCACTTGGCGAGGGGGCCGGTCAACCAAACCACGTCGAGCTGGTCCATACCCTTTCCATTTTTGCGCAAATCCTTGAATTTTACGGATGGATTGAGCGGGGCCCCGCGGTCGACGAATCCCTTTTCCTGCAGCTGATGCCAGACCGCTTCCTCGGCCCTTTTTTCGTTATAGGCCCTCTCTTCTTCCGGAGTGCGGATCCCATGTTCCTTCATCATCTCCTCCGACATTTCTTCCATTCTGCTGCCTTTCGATCGGGGTGCGGTTGAGCCCTACGCGTGATCAACGGTACTGTCACTCATTGAATTACGGCTCGTCGAGTGGATCACTCTCGCGCGATAAGTGCTCTTCTTATAGGACCGGTTCCAGTGGGCGTCCACTGCCAGCCCTTCGGCCCGCTGACAGCCTCTCGACAGCGGCCAGGACGTCCCGGCCCCACCCCGCCCCAGCGCAAAGCCCGACGCGAGTACGAGAACCGGGTCAGCACCCTCGCGCCTCAGACCCGGACGCCGCGTTCGACCTGCTGCTCAGGATCGCCGCTGCCGCTCACGGCCTGGCAGTTTTCCTACGACAGGGCCTGTTTGGTGTCGGAATCGCGGCCCTCTCGGGCACCGAGGAGAAGGCCGCCCGCACAGCACGGGTAATCGCGCGACAGTACGCCAGCTCGTGATCGCCTATGAGGCGAACCCCGGCGTGCAGCCACAGGGCGAGGAAGGGAAACGTTCGTGAGACTGGCGCACTGGGACACTGAGCGAGACACAAGCTGAAGTCACAGGTCGCAGCATCGTCTTGAGACATGGCCAGTGAGATCCCACTACAGCTGTGGCATCTCAGATTCCGTAGCCCTAACGCCAGCTGCCCCGGCGCACTCCCGCGCGGGGACTACGCCGTACAGCCTGGCGGCGACCTTGTCCCGAGTCGGGACACGCGGCGTGTCCCGACTCGGGACACCGGATCCGTCCCGAGTCGGGACAGGTATCCCACGATGACTTTGCTGCTGGTTCCCCAAGCGGCACCAGCCCGAGGAGGGACACCTCCCCCTCTGGGCTTCACAGGCTCTCTGGCGAGCCTGCCTCATCCGCTAGCGAGACGGATCGTGAAGCATCGGTCCGCCAGAGCCCCCCAAGGTCGGCAAGGTGCTGGCGAAGGGCGCCGCGCTGCTCCTCAAGGTCCTGCGAGGCGGGAGACAGAAGATAGACATTGTCTCGGTAGGGACGGAAACCCAGGCTCTCCCACCCCTGGGCAATTTTGGCGTTCACGCGGTCCCACTCGGCTCTGGCCGTCAGCCGACGGCTGCTGAGATCGGTGATGCCGGGCGAACAGGCGACGGCCCGGCAGCCGGCCATGAGCCGGGTGATCACCTCGCAGGCAAGCACGGCCGCCAGGCCGTGCCCGCGCCATGGCGGATCCAGCGTCACGCGATTCATGACGAGCAGCGCTGAGCCGACATACTCCAACTGTTCGCTGACTTCGTCGGTGAAGGAACCCGTCTCGGGATCAAGGAGGGCCTGCGCGGTCTCGTACAGTTCCTCCGCCTCCTCCTCCATGGCCCAGTAGGCGTTGCGGCCCCGGTCGAGGTGCACCCGGTAGAACGTCATGGAGCCGACGACTACGTCCTCGACCGTGCACGAGGAGCAATCAGCAGTCGTACACCCGCTGGAGCTGACCGGCTCGTGATGTCCACCATGAGCGCGTCGGCGGTGCAGGACGGCCACGTTCCAGCACTCCAGCGTGTCCGTTTGGGGAGTGTCCCAGAGTCCGTCGTCGTAGGAGATGCGCAGGTGTAGCTCGGAGGGGTCGCCTGGCAGCGGGGAGGGCTGGTCACGGCCGCAGCGTAACGAGGTGTCCGCGCGTTCGTGGATAACGGAGCCCCAGCTCAGAGGTGGCGTGCCCACACCCACGCCGAAGCGAGGAGTTCGTGCGCTGGGACCCGCGGTCCTTCGCCGAGCTGAAGGCCAGCTATTCCACCCGATTCGTCCGCGGCAGCTCACCGCACGCGCGTCACGGTGACCACGGCATGCCTCGTCGTCCCCGCCAGCACCTCGACGAGCAGTCCGGACTCCGCCGCCGTGAACGACTCGCCCCCAGCCGCCCGACCTCGCGCGGCCGGAGCAACGGCCACCAGCGCCGCCGCGACCTGCGCGGCCAGCTGCGCCCCGAGCCGCTGAGACAATGCAACACGGCCGTCAGGCAACCGCACCGCCAGCGCCCGCGGCCGACCCGCCGCCCCCGTGAACCCCACCACCTCCGCGTCGATCGTCTCCGCGTGTCTGACCTTCTTCCACGACGACGACCGACCCGCCCGGTACGGCGACCGCCCCGACTTCGCCACCACCCCCTCCACACCGGAGCCGGTCAGCGTCTCGTACCAAACCCGGGCGACCTCCACGTCTTCCGTCGCCGACACTGCCTGAATTGGCGACCCCTCCGGCAGCCCGGCCACCATGTCCAGCATCAAGGCGCGCCGCTCCTCATACGGACGCCCCCTCACGTCCCCGGTGGGCAACGACAAAACGTCCCACACGATGAGCAGCGCAGGGTGCCGCGCCGCCAGCTCCCGCGACCGTGCAGGCGAGGAAGCCGCCCGAGCCTGAGCGGCCTCGAACGACACCCGTCCGTCAACCACGACGGCTGCCTCGCCGTCCAGGACGACACCAGGCGGCAGGGCCATCCCCGCCACGGCAAGATCCATCCAGGGCGTCGTCACGTCCCGACCCGACCGCGCTTGAAGTCGAACCGTCTCAGCCAGCCGCCACAAAACTGTCCGGTGACCGTCGAGCTTCACTTCATACCACCAGCGCGGCCCGGTCGGCAGTTGCGGCACCAGCTCGGCCAGGGCGACGTCGACAGGGAACTCCACCCCGCCACCCTCAAACGCCGCCCGGGCCGCCCGCGCGCCGGGCTACTCCAGCAGGCCCAGCCGCGTGTCCGGCCGACACTTCGAGCACGCCGGAACCTGCTGACGTATCGCGTCGCGTGCCTGCTCCCGCGTCGCCGGCATCTGGCGCTTACCCGGGTCCCAGCAGTCCCCCGTGTGCACCGCCACCAGGCTGCTCCGGTCCAGGCCCCGCTCGATCAGCCACTCCGGGGGCGGCGGTCGCCGCTCCTCGGCCTGCCGTCGCTCGGCCTCGCGACGCTCCTCGTCCGCGATCCACCGGTCTAGCTGCCGAAGGCTCGCCCGCGCCTGCTGCTCGACCACGCGGCGCGTGAACTGCAGCAGTTCCAGACGGGACGGAGTATCGCTCACACGTTCGATTGTAGAGGGGCGGTTCACAAACACCGAGGCCCCCACATCCAGGAGGACGCTGTTGGCGGTCGCGAACAGCGTATCCAGCTGGGGCTGCGGGGGCTCCGTGTAGTGAAGAAGGGTGGGTGCGGTCAGCTCCCGGTGTTGTCTTCTGTGTGGCTGTCGGTGCGACTGCGGCGTGCCACGGCGAGGGCGCCTCCACCGGCCGCGATCAGAACGGCCGCGCCGCCGATCAGCCACAGCGTGGCGTCAGCACCGGTGTGAGCGAGAGAGCCCGTCGGCGTCTTCGGTGTGGAGTCGCCGACCGGGGTGGCGGCGATGGCGGAGGTGTCGGTTTCCGGTGTGTCGCTATCCGACGCGGACGGCGTGGCCCTGTCCGTACCGCTGTTCGGCTTGCCTGGGCTGGAGGAGGGGGTGTCGGTGGGCGTGTGCGTGGGCTTGCCCGAGGGTTCGGGCTTCGGGGTGGTGGTGGTCTTGGCGTTGGTGACGGTCACGGTCACCGGGTCGCCGGGTCCAGCGGTGACCGTCTTGGTGGGCTTGTACAGGTCGTAGCCGGCAGGGGCTTTGATCTCCTTGACCCAGAACTGGGCCTTCCGGCTCGACATGGGCAGCTCTCCGGAGGCCGTGCCCTTAGCTCCCGTGGTCAGAGTGAGCAGCGTCGAGCTGCCGGTGCCGATGTTCACGGTCGCGCCGGGCAGGAGCTTGCCGGTCTTGTCGTCCTTGGCCTGCAGGAGGACCTTGGCGGTCTTGAACGGATCGGTGATCGTCAGCCGGGTGGTCGCGCCCGGGGTGACGATGACGTCCTGGTCGGCGACGACCTCGTGCAACGGGCTGCCGGAGGCCGTCTCCTTGAGCCGGTAGACGCCGGACGCGAGGTCGGAGAAGGTCAGCTTTCCCTGTGCGTCGGTCTTCCCGTGTCCGGCTTCTTGGCCGGCGGAGTCGAGCAGCAGGAACACTGCGCCGGGCAGGGCGTCTCCGGCTGTGTCCCTGGTGGTGATCTCGACGCTGCCCACGTCCGCGGCCGGAGTCTCGGCGGCGGCGGAGGCTGAGGGGGTCGGTTCGGTGGGCTCGGCACTCGCGGCCGGTGCCCAGGTGAGGGTGCCGGCCGCGGCGACGGCGATGGCGGCGGCGGATCGGACGAGATGTGCGTGCACGACGAAGGGGACTCCTTGATCGGTCGGGGGAGGTCAGCGGGCGCGGCCGGCGGGGTGGGGTGCGGACGGCAGAGCGGGCGGCAGATGGCTGGGCGGCTGCGGGGCTGCAGCCGGTGCGACGTAGAGGTGACGACGGGTGTGGAAGGGGATCTGCTTCACGGCCCGGTGCAGCGGTTCGGTGGAGATCAGCGAGGCGGTGAAAGCCGCAGCGAGGGTGGTGGGCGCGCCGGCAGAGAACTGGGCCTGCCAGTGCGGTGCGCTCGGGTAGCCGCCCCAGGCCCGCCAGACCGGAACGTCGGCCCCAGTGGTGGCGTACCGGTGACGCACACCGCCCAGGCCCTCTGGTGGCAGAAAGGTCTGCGTACCGTCCGTTTTGACGCTGTGGCTCCAGCCGTGGGTGAGGAGCGGCGTGTACACCTCGTGCGGGGCCGTCGGATCCTCGACCAGGTGGTTCTTGTCGCTGTGGCGGTCTTCGAGGTACAGGTCGAGCAGTTCGGTGTGGACGTCGCGCAGGAGTTCGGCGGGGGTGGTGGCGTCGAAGGTGATCTCCCAGGCCCGCGGGCCGAAGGGGGCACGGTCCATGCCGATGGTCCACGTTTCTGCGCCTCGCTCCTCGGGCTTGGGAGCGAAGCGGGTCCACAGCCGGGCGCAGGGGCTGATGGCGAACACCATCCCTTCGAGTCCCTGGTGAAGGTGCCATCCGTCGTCGAAGGGGAAGGCCCAGATCGTCTCCAGGTCTGCCTGGCCGGGACCGGCGAGGTGACGCGGGAGAACTCTCACGGTCTGGGCGGGGTCGAGATTGTTGAAGGGGTCGCGTGGTTCGGGCAACACGAGGAGATGCTCCTGCTGAGTAGGTGGTGCGGGGATCGGGACGAGGCTCAGCGGGTGCGGGCCCCGGCGGGGGCGGTCGGCGGAGTTGGAGTGCTGCGCGGCGTGGGGCGGGCCGCACGCTTGGGCGCGGAGGCAGCCCAGGCGCCGGGGAACCAGACGGCCGTGTACTGCTCGATGGCGTCGCGCAGCCCGGTGGTGACGGCTCCGTCCCACGGGGGGCGGCCGGGGCGGCGGTAGGTGCCGAAGGTGCCGTACTGCTTGGTGTTCGGAGGGGTGTTGGTGGCTTCGTCGCGGCGGTGGAAGGTTCCGTGGTCCACGAAGCTGAGTGCCACCGCGTCGATCTCCCCGCGTTCCGGGTGGACGACTGCGACACGCAGCCCGCCGTAGGTGTCCGCGTGGATGGTGCGGGTGAAGTCAATCCGCAAACGCAGCGGCGTGCCCGGCACGGGGGCGGCGTAGTAGGTGTTGCCCACGACGGCGTGCTCGTGGAAAGGAAGGCACAGCTCGGTGAAGAACTCGGGAGCCTGCAGGGACACGAGGGTCTCCGGTCGGAGTTGAGTGGAGTCAGCGGCGTTGGCCGGGCAGGGCATGTCGGCTGGTGGTGCTCCAGCGCGGAACGCTGGCCGCGGGAAGCGGGGCCGGGCGGCGGGACGCTGCGGCCCGCCGGACGTCGAGCGGGGTGGGCGTCGGCGGAGAGGGCGGGTGGATCGGGGAAGTCTGGGCGTGGTCCTTGACGTAGCTGGAAGTGTCGTCCCGCCATCGAGGCAGGGGTGCGGGGTCGGCCACGGCCTCGGTCACAGCTCGCAGAAGGGCTGCGGGGGTGTCGGTGCTGGCGGTGGCGTACCAGTAGGGCCGGGCTGAGGAGGTGCCGGCCCACAGGTGCCAGCGCGCGTCGCGGGTTTCCAGCTCGATCGCCGGGTCGAGGTCGCCGGTGGTGTATTCCAGCGTGGCGAGCCCGTCGGGTGCGGTGATGGCGAAGGTCCTCAGATCCGGGCGGTCGAAGCACCAGCCTCGGTTGATGAGCGGGTCAACGGCCTGGAACGGGTCACGGTCGGTGCTTCCGGCAAGCGGGCGGGCAAGGTAGCGGTCTGGGCCCTGCCGGTACGCCTCGGCGAGGGCGGTGGTGAAGGCAGTGACGAACTCCGTGGGCGCGCTGTCGTTGAAGCAGACGCCCCAGGCCGGTGGGCCGAAGGCGTCCTTGTAGGCGTTGATGCGCCACAGGCCGTCGTCGTCGCCTTCGGGGAGGTAGCCGAGGCGGACCTTGCCGTCGGGGGCCGTGAGGTAGGCGTTGCCGAGGTGGTCGTGGTGCAGATCCCAGCCGAGGTCGCGTAGCGGGTCGAGGCCGGGGTCGCTGACCGCGGTGGAGCGGGCCAGGTGGCGTGGGGAGACGTAGACGTCGCCGTCGATGGTGTCGTGGTCGTCGTGGGGCACTGAATCCTGGGGGGGGGAGGAAGCGGGTCAGTTCGGGGGCTGCAGGGCAGCTGCGAGGTCGGTGGGGTGGCCGGTGTAGTGCAGGATGCGCAGGCCCAGGTGGCGGGCTGCATGGCAGTTGTCGTCTCGGTCGTCCACGAAGAGGACGCGGTCGGGGTCTGCGGCGCCGGTGGCGTTCATCGCGTGCTGGTAGGCGGCCGGGTCGGGTTTGCAGACCTGGAGCCGGGCCGAGTAGAAGGCGTGGGTCATCAGGCGGCGCCACGGGCGGCGGTCGAGGACATCGCTGAGGTGGCGGGGTGCGTTCGACAGCAAGACCAGCGACAGCCCGGACTCGTGGGCCTGGTGGAGAACATCGATGACGTGATCGTCGATGGACGTCCACATGTCGGTATCGGCGTCGCGGAGTCCACGCAGCCTGCGGGCACCGGGGTGGTGGCCGAGGACCGTGGCCCAGTACGCGAGGTCGCTGAGGTGGCCTGCGTCGTAGGCGGTGCGGGTGTTCCAGAAGGCGTTCTGGAAGGCGGGGAGGTCGTCCTCGGGCCACAGGGCGGTGCGGGCCAGGCGGAGCCACTGGTCGGTGGTGGGTTGCAGGCCGATGACGCCGTTGTAGTCGAGGATGACGGCGGCCAGGCCCGCCTGGGCAGTGGTGGGTGTCAAGGGGTGGTGTTCTCCAGGGCGCGGTGGGCGAGGGCGGCGACGGCGGCTGCGAGGAGGGCGGGTAGCAGCAAGGCCGTGGGCAGGGTGGTGGCGCTGGCCAGGGCGCCGATGAGGGCCGGTCCGGCGAGGAGGCCGAGGTAGCCGGTGGCGGTGACCGTGGCCACGGCCTTGGCGCCGCCGGCTCCGGCCGCGGTGATGAGCGAGGGGACGGTGGTGGACAGGCCGAGTCCGAAGACCGCCCAGCCCGTCAGCGCCAGTGGGGTGCTGTTCCCGATGACGCCGATGGTGAGTCCGGCCGTGGCGAGAAGGGCTCCGGCCCGTACGACTGTCGGGGCGCCGAAGGCAGCGGTGAGCCGGTCACCGGTCAGCCGTCCGGCCGCCATGGCCGCGCTGTACAGCGCGAACGCGGTGGCGCTCGCGGCCGTCGGGGCGCCCAGGGTGTGCAGGTGCACGGCGGCCCAGTCAGCGGCGGCTCCCTCGCCCAGCAGGCTCGCAGCGGCCAGCGCGGCCAGAAGCCAGAGCTTCCCCGGCGACGAAAGCAGGGGCAGCTTCCCGGCGCCAGCGCGCATTGCGGGTCGGTCTGCGCCGCTCAGGCTTCGGGTGACCGGCACCGCTGCGACAGCGGCCCCGGCCAGGAGGGCGCCTGTTGCGGTGAAGAGTGTGCTGTGCGGGGCCTGGGCGGTGAGGGCGGCCAGGGCGGCGCCGGCGAGGGCGCCGAGGGAGTATGCGGCGTGAAGACCAGACATGATGGGCCGGCCAAAGGCGTTCTGGCAGCGGACGGCCGCAGTGTTGGCGGCCACATCGAGGACGCCGTGCGCGAGACCGAACGCGAGAGCCGCCAGCAGCAACGCGGACAGACTCTCGCCTTGCCCCACCAGGACGAGGCACCCGGCCAGGGCGATGGACCCACTGGTGAGCTGGGCTGGTAGCCGCGGCGGCCGGGCGTAGCGGCCTCCGAGCTGCAGTCCAGCGACCATGCCGACGGCGGCGGCCAGCAGGACCAGGGCCAGCCCTGCGGTGCCGAGGTGGGCAGCCTGCTGCACGGCGGGCATCCGGGCGCCCCACACCGCCATGATGGCCCCCAGGCCGAGGAAATAGCCGGTCAGCAATGCCCGGCTATGCCGGTCAGCCGCAGACACCGCGCTCACGCCGCAGCGCTACGGGGGCCGGAGGTCCGGTCGAGGACCGCGGTGACGGCACGAGCAGCCTGGTCGGCGCGTGCACGCGCCCGCTGGCCGGTGGTGGCGGTGGTGATGAGGTAGCCGATCCGGCCGGTGTACAGGTTTCCTCCGTCGGCGGGGAGGAGGAGCTGGTCACCGGGGCGGCACTGGTAGTGCAGCCGGTCCAGCCACGTCGGGCGGGGCCCGTCGTAGGTGAGGTGGGTGAGGGTGCCGGAGGTGTCCGGATAGAGGAGGCGGATGGCGGCGGCCGAGGACCTGGTGGGCGTGAGGTCGGGGGTGCGGTCGCAGGCGATGTCGGCGGCGGCACGGACCAGGTCGATGCCGGTGGCGAGACGCACGAGGTGGCCGATCATGTCTCCGGCCAGGCGAGCGTTGACCTCGATGAGGCGGGGCCTGCCGTCGACGAGGCGCATCTCTATGTGGCTGACGCCGTCGGTGATGCCGAGGGCGTTGATCGCCGCCCGGGCGGCCCGCGCGACGGTCTCCCGGAGCGGGTCGTCGGCGTCCACACTGTGGGCCAGCTGCTCGAAGTGCGGCGGAGGGCTGATGGTCTTGCGGTTGACCGCCACCACCGTGGTGGCGCCGCGGTAGGTGACACACTCCACGGAGATCTCCGGCCCGTCGAGGAACTCCTCGACGAGGACGCTGGTGCTCTCGGTGCCCTGACCGGCCGTCCGTTCGGCCGCCCGGTAGGCGGCCGTGAGCTGGTCGCGGTCATCGACGCGGAGCACGCCGATGGCACCCGCGTGTGAGGCAGGCTTCAGCACCACGGGATAGCCGATCCGGTCGGCGGCGGCTTCGGCCTCCTGCCGAGTACGCACGCTCACCGAAGCGGCCGAGGGCACGCCGTGGCGGGCGAACAGCGACCGAGCGGTGGCCTTGTTGCGGCACCCCTGCATCACTTCGGGCGCGGTGGTGGACAAGCCGAGCTGGCGGGCGAGTCGGGCGGTCGGGACCACACTCCACTCGTCCCAGGTCATGACACCGGCGAGGTCGTGGCGTGCGGCCAGGGCCCGGCCCCCCGCCAACAGCGCGGCAGGATCGCTGAGGTCCACGACGGCGTGATCGGTGATGTGCGGCTTCTCCCACGAGGGTTCGGTGCCGGTGAGCAGCACGACTCTGTAGGCGTCGGCGACCTGCTCAAGGCAGTAGCCGCGGTAGTTCTCATCTCCGGGAGCGACGACAAGTACAACAGGGCGAGCGGGCAAGAGGGAATGCTCCGTATCAAGGGACGGCAGGGCAGGGAAAAGGGGTTGTCTCAGGCGGCGCGGCGCCGGCGCAGCTCGAACGCGTGGGACCAGTGGGGGTGGTCGTCGATGAGGTGACGGGCGTAGAGAGCGGTGAAGTTGTTGTTCAGCCCGGCGACGCCGTACGGGAGTTGGCGTCGCAGGTCTTCGAAGAGGTCCTTGAGGCTGATCCGGGTGGCGCCGGCGGCCAGGCGGCGGGCGGCCATGCGTTCGAGGGATCGGTACACGTGCGGGTTGCGGGCGTCGAAGGCGTGGAACTGCTCGGTGATGGTGCGGCCGGTCGCTCGGTGCGACCCGAGGGCGGCGATGGTCATAGGGGTCCTCCACGGGCGGGACAGGCGGGTCAGGCGCGCAGGGCAGGGTCGGTGCGCAGGCGGGCGAAGGCGCAGAACAGGCCGAGTATTTGCAGGGCGGCACAGGCGGTGATGACGTGGCCCAGCGCGTCGGGCGGGGTAAGCGCGGTGAGCACACCGGCGACCGGGAAGGGCAGCAGAAGGATGAGGATGGTGGCCGCCAGGGTGCTGCCGAATGCCTCCGGGGGGATCAGGCGGGAGCGCAGGGTGCGCAGGACGACCGCCAAGCCGCCATCGGCTGCCATCAGGACCGCGACCATGACCAGGTAGGACAGGTAGTCGGGGGCCAGGGCAGCAGCGAGACAGGCGAGCGAAGCGATGACGGAGCAGGCGACTCCCACCGGCCACAGGCCCAGGCGGTCCAACGCGAACCGACAGACGGTGACGGCCACCAAAGTGGCCGCCGCTGCGGCGGACCACACCAGGCCGACGGCCGTGGTGGACTGCCCGAAGTGCTGGACGACGATCACCGGACCGGCTGCCTGGAGAAGGCCGATAGACAGGTTGGACAGGGTCAGCCCGGCCACCAACCAGCCGAGCGCGGGGAGCGCGCGGATGGTGCGCCACCCGGTGACGAGCCCGGCGCCGGGCCGCCCCTTCGGCGCGCGGGCCGGGGCCACGGGTGAGGGCGGTGTGCGCAGGGCGAGCAGCGCGGCAAGCAGCGAGAGCACGGTGACCACCGCGAGCATCGACGGCGGCCCGGCGAGCAGCAGCACGCCGGCGAGCGCCGGTCCGGCCAAGGTCGCCGTCTGGTCGATGCCGAGCAGGGCAGCCTGGACACGGTGAGCCCGAGGTCCCGCTCGGCGGCCGGCGGCGGCACCTGCAGTCTCGACGGCGATGTAGCTGAACTCAGTGAGCACACCGGTCGCCGCCGCCAGCACCATCACCGTCACGCTCGCCGCAGCACCGGACGGGTAGAGGTACAGCAGGACAGCGCCGGCGGCGAGAGCCAGCGCCCGTCCCAGGGAGGCGAGGTGGAAGACCACCGAGGCGCCGCGTCGGTCGACGACCGACCCGGCCCACCCGAACGCTGCCAGGCGCGGGATCCACTCCAGGGCGAAGGCGGCCCCTGTCAGTACGGCGGATCCAGTCGTGGCCAGAACGAGCAACGGGATGCCGTAGGTGGACATCGCGAATGCCAACGCGTCCGCCGTGCGCGGCAGGTAAATGCTGCTCATCAGCCCGGCCGTGTGGCGTGCGTGCCGGGGTGTGACCGCTGCGCTCACGCGGCCCGCTCGGGCTCGGCCCTGGTCACCTGGGGGTTGCCGGCCAGCCACTGGATCAGGTGCGTGCGGACGCGCGCTAGGTCCGCCTCAGCCTCCGCGCTGATCGGGTGCGCGTCGGGCAGGGGTGCGGGGCGGTCGGCGTTCCCGGGGGTGAGTGAGGGTGCCAGCAGGCCGAGAACGTGCTGGATGCGGCTGCTGAACTCGCAGGCGGCGGCGGGGGCCGAGTGACGTCGCGCCCACCGGGCTAGCGCGTCGTACAAGTCGGCCAGTTCCATCCCGGAGTCCGTGAGTTCCAGACTGGCGCCGGGCGCGACCCGGACGAGGCCGTGGGCGCGGGCCGTGTCGGATGCACTGCGCAGTTGGTGTGCGGAAAGGTCGGGCAGGGTGCCGGCGAGCCGTCGCGGCGGTATGGCGCCGTTGTCGTCGATCTCGGTGACCAGACGGATCAAGGAGCGTGAGGCCAGCAGTTCGACAGCGCGACGCGCTTCGGCAGGGGTGAAGGAAGTGCTCATCGGCGCGGTCCTCCCGCCGGGATGGCTGCCGTCGGGCGGCCGGTGGCAGCGTGCGAGAAGAGGTCGCGGTGGTGCCACACCGGGGACGACCCAACCGCCCGAGCAGGTGGAAGCGCCACGGGCGCCGGCCGTGACGAACTGCTGACCCACGGCCTCGGCGTGCTCTTGGCCTGCGGCTGCCCCCAGACGGGGTGGCTGGCTGCCTGGTCGAGGGGTTGCCCGGCGGACCAGGCGGACAGCGTGCCGAGGACGGGGCCCAGGGCGTCGCCGGCGGCGGACAGCCGGTAGGGCCGGCCGTTTCCCTCGGTATCGGCCAGACCGTCGGCAACGAGCTGGCGCAACGGCGGATAGATGTTGGTCCAGTCGCTGCTGGGCATCACGATCCGGGCCAGAACCCGGCCACTGACCTCCTTACGCGACTTGAGCACCCACAGGATGGCGGCAGCATGGCGCCGGGTGAGCAGGGCGAGGCTGTCCTCGATCTGCTCGATCGCGGCCAGCGGGCGCTCCGCCTTCTCCAGGTGCTCTTCGGCCCAGGTGACGATCATCGGCAGGATCGGCAGCAGGGCAGTGGCTCGCTCGGTGTGGCCGTAGGTGACGTGCCGTGCGGTGTGTTCGGTGCGCTCGACGAGACCGGCGTCGCACAACGACTTCAACTTGGGGTGGAGCTGGCCGTTCTGCAGCCAGGACACCTTGGCCGCCAACTCGCTGTAGCGCAGCGGCGGGCCGGAGAGGGCCAGCAGGATCCTCACGTTCCAGCGCGGGGTGATCATGGCGAGGGCCTCGGTGACCCGGGCGATGTCGGCGTCGGCATCGGGGGGCAGAGCGGTGATGGCCAAGGGAGGAACTCCTGGGTGAAAGAAGGGGGAATCGCCTGGGGGTCGGGTCAGCGGCTGTGCGCCGCGCTCTGCGCCATAAGGGGCGCGGCCGGAGCAGGCTGCGCGGGAGTCGGAGAGGCAGACGTCGGGGCCGGGACGCGGGCCAGGCTCTGCAGGACGGCTGCGACCGATGTGGCCTGGGCCTCGCGGACGGCGACGGCTTCGGCGAGCCGGCGGGTACCGTCGAGGAGGTGGGACACCTCGTGCGGGCCGATCTGCCGCTCGGGGTGGACGAGCCGGGCCAGCTGGTCGCGGTGGAAGTCGATACTGCGCTCGGCCAGGGCGAGGGCGCCGTGCATGCCGAGCAGGGCGGACAGCATGCCGGGTGGCTGTTCCTGTGCATGGGCTTCGAGGTCGGCGAGCGGTGCGCCGTACAGGTCCTCGATCCGGTCGGCTATGTCGGTAGACGTGAGGTGGGGCAATCGAGGGCTTTCACGGTCGGCGGGCCCGGGCCGCCCCGGCACGCTGAGGTGCCGGGGCGGCAGACGGAGGCAGGGTGGCGGTGGCCCTGAGCTGAGCCGTGCGAGCGGGCCGGGTTTGCTTTGCAGGCGGGGGCATGGTGCGCAGCAGCTCGCCGAGGGCTGCGCGGTAGCCGTCGCGGGCCTCCAGTGCCGCTTCCAGCCACTGCGCGTCGAAGCGGAGCTTGTCCGCCGACAGTTCGCCCATGTCCCGCTCGGGATCCATGTCGGCGTGGACGCGGTCACGGACGCGGGTGACCTGCTCCTCGGTGAGCGCCAGGAACGAGCGCAGCTCCAGAGCACGGGCGAGCGCAGGCGAGGCATCGTGGCCGGCAGCCGCCTCGTACAGCTCGGGTACCGGGTTCCCGAAAACCTTCTGCAGGTCGGTGTCCATGGTGCTGGCCTTGTCCCGGCTCATCGGGCGGACCTCGCCAGCCGCCACGCCGACGCCGGTGCGAGTGTCCCTGCCGGCCGGTTGGGGGCGCTGGTCTGTACCGCCGGGCCGCTTCGGGGCCGGAGACGGGCCAGGCGCTCTGCGGCGAGGTCCTTCTTGCCCGGAGCGTCCGGGTCGAGGAGCCACCGCACGACCATGGCCCGGCCGTCGCGGGCAGTGACGGCGGCGTTCACCCGATGGGCGAGGCCCATCGTCGGGTCGTCGACCTCGCTGGGCTGGGTCTCAAGGGCGGCGAGGAGGTCGTCCTCTGCGCGCTCCAGCACGGACTGGGCCTCGACGAGAAGGCCGTGCCACTTGACGACGTCGGTGGCGTCGGGGTTCGCGGTCGGAGCGGCGGCGACCGCGGCCTTCAACTGGTCCATGCCCATGTCGAAGCGTGCCTCGATCCGTTCGGTGAGCACGCCCACGACATCCGCAGACTCATCGGATATGCCGTCGGTCAAAAGGGATCTCCTGTTCTGGATAGGCCGGTGCCTGCGGAATGTGAGGGGCGGCCGTACTCGGTGCCCCCGCCGCTGGGCGGGACGTGCTGGATCCGGTCAGTCAGTCCAGACACATGCGGACGTCGCGGTAGACGTACGTGCCGGAGACCCAGCCCTTGACGCCGGTCGTCTTGTCCGTGATGTAGAGCCAGTTGCCGCTCTTCTTGGACACGCTGAACTTGTGGCTCTTGTAGAGCACACCGAGCGCGGTGGACTTCGAGCTGGCCTTGGACCGGATGATCACGGCCTTGGCGTGCACCTCGTAAGGGAGCGGCGGCAGGTTGTGGCAGCTCACGGCAGGGGTGGCGGTTGCTGCGGTGGGTACGGTCGCGGCGCTGGCGGGCGTGGCGGACAGCGCCGGCAGCGCGAG
This sequence comes from Streptomyces sp. NPDC030893, assembly GCF_055571535.1. NCBI lineage: Bacteria > Bacillati > Actinomycetota > Actinomycetes > Kitasatosporales > Streptomycetaceae > Streptomyces > Streptomyces sp. NPDC030893. The sequence goes on from NZ_JBVIFC010000003.1 coordinate 433,268, forward strand.
CGCGCCGAGCATCGCCGCGGATATGGCAATTCGGGTGGAGCGCATGCGGAAGAAACCTCCGTGAAGGCACAGGGAATGCGGGGAAAGTGCCGCGGGAGTTGTCCCGGCGGCTGTATAAGAGTCCGGAGAATCGCCGGTTTGGCTAACCGGCGATCGTCGGCTATGTTGCGCCGGCCGCGACTGGACCAGCGCTCAGCGAGAGCGGCCGGGCGGGTGTGGGGCAGGGGCCTTCGCTACACCTGCCGGGCGGCTGGGGGTGGCTGCCGGGCGGATCGGCGGGAGCGGCCCGGCCTTGCCGGTGAGGCGGTCGTCGCACCACTGCAGGGCCTCACCGGCCGTGTCGAAGCCGCCCTCTCGCAGGGTGTGCGTCCACCTCTCGGTATCGACCTCCTCGACCACCACGCGGAACGGGCTGGGGACTTGCTCGTCCTGTGCACGCAGTACCACGACGATGACCATGTCGTCCGGGTCGTCGCTGGTGTAGGAGTAGCCCATGGCGTAGTGGTCGCCGTCACCGACGAGGCGTCGCTCCAGTGCTCGCGTGGCCTCGTCCGCCGGAGGCGGGCCCAGTTCGGGGTGGAGGCCGATGGCGTCGGGCGGGCAGCCGCGATGGATGAGCCAGGACTGCGCCATCGCAGACAGCGGCAGCTGAGCGTGCTCGAAGCTGAACATGCCTTTTTCGTGGTCCCGTTGCAGATGCACGGCGAGCACCTGGGGCATGCCGGGGCGTCCCCAGGTGGCGGTGCGGTCGAACAGCACGTAGTAGCTGTTCGGGCCGTCGTGGTGTTCGGCGAGGGGGACGAGCATGTCCTCGTAGACAGCGACCTTGCGATAGAAGTCGAGGTACCTCTCCTCGTCGGAGTCGAGGTCGTCCAGCTCGAAGTCGACGTGGGGAATGGGCTTCCGGACCGGCGCCGGTTCGGTGGGGGACAACAAGAGCCTTTCGGTGGATCGGTGCAGTTCAGCGCCGCTTCGCTGGAGTGGACGGCGGGGCGCCGGGGCGAGCCGGGCTCGTCGGCGCATGCGTTGCAGGAGTCCGGCGGGCGTCCAGCAGTGCGGCTCGTCCGGCGTCGGTGAGGGAGACGGGCTGGCCGGCGTGCACAGGGTGGCTGGTGTCCCGGACGGTGAGGCCGGCGCGTTCCAGCTGCTGCATCTGGGGATAGGGGATGCGGGTGCCGGAGGAGGCGGTCACGGACAGTCGGCCTGTCAGCAGGTGTTCGTGGAGCTTGGCACCGCCGGCGATGGCGAGCAGTGCCGCCCGGTCGTCGGTCGAGAGTCGTCCTTCGTCAGGCGTCGATGCTGCGGCGGCGGCCTCGATGGGCTCCAGGGCGGCGAGCACCTCTTGGGCGGCGGCGTCGCGCGCGTTGGCGGCTTCCTCCAGCTGGTCCACGGTGCGGTCGATGCGTACGAAGAGGGCACCGTCGACAGGGAACTCACCGCTCGTGAGACGGTTGAGCAGCTTGAGGTAGAAGGTGACGCCGATCTGGGCGTTGGCCAGGGTGCGGTGCCGGTCGACCAGCTGGGTGTGTGGCTCGTCGAGGGCGCCGCGGTCGCGGTAGGTCCACAGGGTGTCGATGTCGTGGCCGGTGATCGCTTCGAGGCGGTGGTCGAGCTGCGTGACCGCACGCCGGGTGGGTGTCGGCGCGGGTTGAGGGGGCATGGGCGGCGCTCCGTGCGTTCAGCGGGTGGGATGGTGCGCGGGGTTGGGGGCGGGACGGGGCAGGCCCGGCAGTGCGGCAGGCGGCGGGCCGGGCCGGGGCTTGGGAGGGCGGGTGGTCAGCTGCGGGGAACGCGAGCGGGCCGCGTGCGTGCGGGCGCTCAGCGGCCGGCGGGTCATCCCCAGGCGGCGGCCGACCTCGTCGTAGACGTCGTTGCCCGCACGCGGCCGTACCGCGACGACGTGGATCTCCTTGGGGTGGGCGGATTCCGCGGGCGCCGGGCGGACGCCGTAGACGACGCGCCAGTCCTTGCGGCGGTCCACGAACAGCTTCCGGAATCCCTCCAGGTCGCCGTCGAGGCGCTGTCCGAAGCGCTGGGCGTTCACGACTTCCTGCAGGTAGGCGAGGGTGAGGTCGCGGATATCGCTGGGGGCCTGGAGGAGATCGGTCAGCGCGCGGGGGTCGAAGCTCAGTCCGAAGGCGGGCTGTCCCGCTCCCGCGGTCATGACGTCGGCTCGCCCGGCTCGGCAGTGCCGGTGCCATCCGCCGTGGCCGCCGTCTCGGTGCGTACGGACGGCGGCGGGCCGGGCAGGAGACGGTGCGCGGGCCGGTCGGGGGAGGTCATGCAGGCCGACAGCGGTCCGCCCGGCGCGCGGATCGCGGCGATGGCGTGGGTGAGGAAGTCGCGGTGCCACACGAACAGGCCGGAGAGCCCGGCTTCGGGGTCCTTGTGCTGCTGGTAGGCGAGCCACAGGGCGTGGAGCCAGGCCACGACGTCGTCGTGTTCCTGCCACTGCAGGCACCAAGGTGCCGCGGTGGTGACCTCCGCCCCGTAGACCGGGAGGAAGAAGTCGTCGACCCAGTCCGAGAGGGCGTCGAGTTCGTCTTCCCGTTCCTCCCCGTCGAGTTCCAGGATCGGGCGGGGCTCCGGCGGAGCGGCGGCCGGAGGCCCGCCGAACCCCGGCATGCCGAACGCGGCAAACGGTGACCCGCTCGGCGCCGGCGCGGATGCGAGGTGGTCGAGCTGCTGAGCCTGTTGCGCCGACTGCTCCATGAGCCGCCGCACGCTCGCCTCGATTCCCTCCAACTGCGGATCCGGAATACGAACCGGCTCCAACTCCCCATCGTCAGACGGCCTTGCGGATTCAGACATTGAAAGTTCAGCCTCCTACGAGACACGGGTTGGGAGAAAGGCGAAGGCGTCCTTGCACGGACCGGGCAGTGAAATTGCACGTCCGCTCCGGCGGTGCTCCGCCGGCGGCTCAGCAGGGAGCCGGTTGCCTTGGCGGCAGGAGAGGACGCGGCTCAGGTTGCGAGAACCACGTCGTCCTTGGTGAGGGTGGCGCGGATCGTCTCGGTGAGCCGGTCGGCCGCGATCGACGCGTAGTGCTCGGTCTTCTCCACGCCGATGAAGTCCCGGCCTTCCAGCAGGGCGGCGACGCCCGTGGAGCCGGAGCCGGCGCAGAAGTCGAGGACCGTGCCGCCTTCGGGGCTGATCTTGACCAGCTCGCGCATCACCTCGACCGGCTTCTGCGTGATGTGCTGACGCTTGGACCCCGAGGGCTGCGAAGCCGAGTACATACCCGGCAGGTAGACCGGGTTCCGGGAGCCGTCGATCGGCCCCTTGGACGCCCAGACGATGAATTCGCAGTTCTGGGTGAACCGGCCCTTCTGGGGCCTGGCCTGCGGCTTGTGCCAGGCCAGCACACCCCGCCACAGCCACCCGGCCGCCTGGATCGCGTCCGTCGTCGTGGGGAGCTGGCGCCAGTCGGTGAACAGCAGCGCGGTCCCGCCGGTCTTCGTCAGCCGGTGTGCTTCGGTCATGATCTGCGTCAGCCAGAATCCGTAGGAGCGCTGGTCCATGTTCTCGCCGGTGAAGTCGGCAAGGTCGTTCTTGGAATCGGCGGAGGTGTACTTCTGCTTCGCGGAGCGGGTGGTGCGCTCCTTCGCGGTCCGGCCGCCGCTGTTGTACGGCGGGTCGGTGATGACGGAGTCGACGCAGCCGTCCGGTAGGCCGGAGAGAACGGCCAGAGCGTCGCCCTGGTGCAGAGAAAAAGGCAAAGAGGAACCCCTATTCGGGTGCGGAAATCGCGGAGGGAAACCCCGTCTCACACAGGAGTCCTCGCGGGCCGAAAGCGGGCATGCAGAAGCCCGTGGCCGCAGACCGAGGAGGGCGAGGGGGAGTCAAAAAACTGTAGAGGCGAATCCGCCGACGACCAAGAAACCCTTACCGATGTACCGGTTTCCGGCACCTCACGCCGAGCTTTTTGGTCAACCGCCGATCCGCACCTACTGTTTTTGAACCGCCCGGCGCACACCGCCGCTGGCTACATCCTCGCCACACCTCATGGAGATACCCCTGCCCCGGCACACCTAGCTCACAGCACGGCCGCGCGGAGCGAGCGGCAACTCCCCCGCACCGGCCCGCCTCCGATCGCCCACCCCGGCTGCCGCGCCCTTCCACCACGCCTCGCGCACGCGAACGCCGGACACCACATCCCGAAGGACTCGTTCATGACGTCTGACCACCCACCCATGCCCGAACCCGCTGACCGGCGAGCGGTCCGCTCGGGTTGAAGGCACTCGCCGCCGGCATCGGCGTCGTCTTCCTCTCCCCGATCCTGCTCGCCGGCACCGGCATGATGCTCGCCTCCTCCGCCGAAGCCGTACAGAGCAGCAGCTCCTTCAGCAACTGCCTGACCGACATCGACAGCGACAAGGTCGCCGAGCAGGTCACCAAGATCCTCGACGGCGCGTCCGGCAAGGACGTTGACATTGAGGGCCTGGACCTGCCCGCCGAGCAGGTCCCCAACGCGGCGACGATCGTGGCCGCCGGCCTCTCGCTCGACGTCCCCAAGAAGGGACAGATCATCGCGCTCGCCACGGCGATGCAGGAGAGCCGGCTGCGCAACCTGGGCTACGGGGACCGCGACTCCCTCGGTCTCTTCCAGCAGCGTCCGTCCCAGGGGTGGGGCAGCGCCCAGCAGATCCGCGACCCAACCTACGCGAGCGAGCAGTTCTACAAGCACCTGCTCAAGGTGGACGGCTGGCAGCAGATGACCGTCACCCAGGCCGCGCAAGCCGTGCAGAAATCCGGCCTGCCGGACGCGTACGCGCAGTGGGAGAACCTGGCCATCGCGCTGCAGGCCGCCATCGTCAAGACCTTCCCCGGTGCCGGGGATGCCACGGATGACAAGGACGAGAAGCCGTCGACCAGTACGACCGGCTGCGCGCCGGGCCAGGACGGTTCCGGCTTCGGCCGCATCCCCGAAGGGAGCGTCCCCAAGGGCTACTCGATCCCCAAGGACGCCGACCCGAAGGCCCGTAAGGCCATCGAGTGGGCGATGCACCAGCTCGGCACGCTCTACCAGTGGGGCGGATCCTGCACCAACGCGCACGGCCCCGACCCCATGGGCCGCTGCGACTGCTCCAGCCTGATGCAGCAGGCGTACGCCCATGCTGGCATCACGCTCACCCGCACCACATACACGCAGGTCAACGAAGGCAAGGCTGTCTCGCCCGCTCATCTCAAGCCCGGCGACCTGATCTTCAGCCGCGGTACCGCCGCACGGCCAGAGCACGTCGGCATGTACATGGGCGAGGGCCTCGTGATCGAGGCGCCGCGCACCACCAAGCCGGTGCGGATCACCCCGATCAAGGACTGGGACATTCTCGCCGTCCGCCGCGTCCTCTGACGCCGCCCCGCCCGGTGCCAGCCCGGGCGGGCCGGGCTGACGCGGCCACTTCCGTGCCCTTCGCTCACCTCTCCCTCCCCTTTCACCTTCCCGTTGGGCCTCGCCGGGCCCGCGTATGCAAGGAGCCTCGCACCACCTATGTCCGTCCCTCTCTCAGACCGCGTCATCCAGCTCGCCTACGACCCAGGAATCACGCCCAAAGGTGGCGGGCTGCCTGGCCTCGCCGTGCTGAAGAACGTGGTCAACAGCATCAACATGTTCGGGATCATCGCCGTCGTCGGCGCCCTCGCCGTCTCGCTAGGCGTATGGGCCTGGGGCCACCACACCGGTGGACACCAGGCCGAGGCCAACGGGAAGAAGGGCGCCGTCGTCGCCGCCGGCGCCGCCCTCGGTCTGGGTGCCGCGAACGGCATCGTGGCCTTCTTCTCCGGCCTGGGATCGCAGGTCCACTGATGCGGAAACGCTTCCCCTCCTCTTCGCTGTCCTCGTACGGCTCGGGCTGGTCGACGAACCAGCGCATCGCGATCGGCGCCACCGTTGTCGCCGTTCTACTTGCCCTCGCCGGGGTCGTTGCCCTGCTGACCGGCGGTGGCAACAGCCAGCAGACTCCCAATGCCGCGCCACCGGCTCCCACGGGCGGCCCGTCCCACTCCGAGGCTGCTCCCAAGCCTTCCTCCGGGTCCGGGTCGGTGCCCAAGCCGCCGCAGATCGCCGAGCCGGTCGCCTACGCCAAGGCAGCGGCCCAGATGCTCTGGTCCTACGACACCCGCGACACCAGCCGCGACCAGCAACTCGCCGGCATGCGCGCCTGGATGACCACCGAGACCAAGTACGCCGACTGGACCTCGGTCGCAGGCCAGGTCCCCGACCCCGTGCTGTGGTCACGGATGGCCGACCAGGACCAGCACGCCACCGCCCACATCACCGAAGGCCACTACCCCGGCGCGTTCAAGCAGGCGCTGGCCGAGGATCCGTCCGCGATCACCGAGGCGTACATCTACGTCGTCACCGTCAACGGCAAGCAGACCCTCAGCTGGAAGAAGGGCGGCGGCGGAGCCGAGGAACGCGCCGTGACCCTGGCCGTCCAGTGCCGCCCGAACCACGACTGCACCCTGGCCGCCATCGCACCGAGCGTCACGCAGTGACCCGCGCCTGAGACACGAAAGGAGGAGTAACTCCTCGTGGGTTTCTGTGATTTCCCCCTGGCGGACAAACTGTGCGCCGTCGGCGACGCGGTGGACTTCGCCTCGGACCCGGGCAAAGCCATCGGTGACTGGATGGCGAAGTCCGCCGGTGAACTGGCAGCCGCCGCAGCCGACCTGGCCGCCGAAGCCGTCAACACCACCACCAAGGTCGATCTGAACGCCGGGTGGTTCCGCGACAACTACGAAATGCTGTTGCCGCTGGGCCTGGTCCTGCTGGTCGCCACCTTCTGCGCGCAACTGGTCCGGGCCGCCATCAGACGCGACGGGCAAGCCCTTACCCAAGCATTCACGGGCACCGCGTCCGGAGTCCTGTTCGCCTTCTGCGCCATCGCCCTGACCACAGTCGCCATCGAGGTCGTGGACGCCGTCAGCGACGGCCTGTTCAAAGCCGCACACCTGAACATCGAATCGGCCGTGCGCCGCGTGGTGAAGGTCAGCCAAATCGGGGCGCTGTCCGGTCTCGGCTGGCTCGTCCCGGTCGTCACCGGGCTCGGCGCCGCCATCGGCGCCTTCCTCTACTGGTGCGTGATGATGGTCCGCAAGGTCGGCATCCTCGTCATGGTCACCCTCGCGGTCTTCGCCTCCGCCGGCGGCGGCTGGGAAGTCGCCCGGCGCTGGCGCAAGGGCTGGATCGAAGCCACCGCCACCCTCGTCGTCTCCAAGCTCCTGATGACCGTCATCTTCGTCCTCGGTATCGCCGCCATGGGCAAGACCGAAGCCAATGACGGCATCGCCGCGCTCGCCGACGTCATGTCCGGCATCGTGATCATGGTCCTGGTGCTGCTGTGCCCGTACGCCGTCTTCAAATTCGTGCACTGGGCGGCCGACGGCACCGACGGCGAGTCCATCCACCGTGCCGGTGGCGCCGGGGCCCAGATCGCCAAGGCCCACGCCGAGAAGGCCGCCCGCAAGGCCGCCGCAGCCGCAGCCACCGCCGGAACCGGTAGCGCCGCAGCCGGAGCAGGTGGCGCTGCCGCCATGGGGAGTGCCGCACCGCAAGGCCCCGACGGCGGCGGATTCCCCGGCGACATCGCCACCGATCCGACCGGCGGCGAAGGCAAGGACGGTTCGCAGGGCGGTGGTACGGGAGGCTCGCCCGGCGGCGATGCCGTCAAGTCCGGCCTGGAGAAAGCCGTCCAGCCCGCGCCGACCAGCGTGTCCGACGACACCAGCGGCCAGGTGGGAGGCAGCCCCGGACCCGGCGGATCCGGCGCAAATGCCGCGTCCGGCCAGGGCGGCGGATGGCAGACCACTCCGCCGACAACGACACCGCCTCCACAGGGCGCACCCCCGTCCTCCGGCTCACAGGACGCCGCGTCGAGCGGGTCGGCACCGCCGCCGCCTCCGACCGGCCTCTGACCCCTGCCCGACGCCCGGGGGCGGGACGTGCACACCACCTCCCGCCCCCGGCCTCCACCCGCGCCTCCAGGACCCGCCCCCATGACTGACCTCTCTGTTGCTCCGGTCACGGTGAAGTTCCCCCACCGGAGCCGCCGCGGCATCCTCCTCGGCCTCTCCCTGCCCCAACTCGTTCTCGTCTCCTGCACACTGGCCCTGCTGCTGACGGTGATCTCCACCGGGCTACTCGGCGCCGTTGCCCTGGCACCGCTGTGGGCGGCATCCGGCGCACTCGTCGCCATCCGCCGCCACGGCCGCTCCCTCATCGACTGGGCACCGATCGTCACCCGGTACACGCACCGCCGCCGCACCGGCCAGACCCTCTGGCTCGCCCGACCTGTCACCAGGCCCCGGCAGGACGGCCTCCTCCATCTGCCCGGCACCGCCGCTTCCCTCAAAGTCGTCACCCCCGGCGATTCCGCCAACGGAGCCGCAGCCGTCCACGACCCGCACCAGCAGACCCTGACCGCCATCGCCCGCGTCACCAGCCGTGCCTTCGCCCTCCTCGACCCAGCCACCCAGAACCACAACGTGAGCAGCTGGGGGCGCGCGCTGGCAGGTATCGCCCGCACCGGGCACGTCGCCACCGTGCAGGTGCTGGAGCGCACCGTGCCCGACAGCGGTGACACGCTCACCCGCCACTGGACCCAGAACGGGCAGCCCCAGACCCCCGTCGCCGGACAGATCTACTCCGAACTGGTCGCCTCGGCCGGCCCGGCCGCCGCTCCTCACGAGACCTACCTCGCCATCTCCCTCGACCTCAAGGCCGCCCGGCGCCTGATCAACCAGGCCGGCGGAGGGCTGCCCGGGGCATTCACCGTCATGCAGCAGACCACCGCCTCCATCGCCCAGGCCGCCCGCAACGCCGGCCTGATGGTCACCGGATGGCTGAGCGCGCGGGAGATCGCCGCCGTCATCCGCACCGCCTACGACCCCAAGGCGCTCGCCGCGCTCCAGCAGTGGTCCGAGACCGGCCGCGCTGAGGCCGACCCCGCAGCCGCCGGTCCCGTCGTGCAGTTCGAGGAGTACGACCGCCTCGCCACCGACAGCGCGCGGCACGCGACGTACTGGGTGGAGAACTGGCCGCGCACCGAGATGGGGGCAGGGTTCCTGCACGGGATCATGTTCACGGCCGGCGTGCGCCGCACCCTGTCCCTTGTCTACGTGCCGCAGGGGCTCGAGTCCGCACTGCGGGACGTCCAGCGCAAGAAGGCCGCGATCATCGCCGACGCCAACGAACGCGCCCGCCGCGGACAGGTCGACTCCGAAGAGGATTCCGTCGAGTACGCCGACGTCAAGACCCGCGAACGCCAGCTCATCGCCGGGCACGCGGACGTAGCCCTGACCGGCCTGGTCACCGTCACCGCCGAGACCGACGCCCTCCTGGACGCCGCCTGCGCACAGATCGAGACCCACGCCGTCACCTCCGGCGTCGATCTCCGCAGGCTCAACTACCAGCAGCCGGACGCCTTCGCCCTCTCCGCGCTCCCACTCGCCCGCACCGCCCTGTGAACCAGCAGCGCCCGTGCACGCCCTGACCCACTGCACTCCGGATCACCCGCGACGGGACGCCCCATCACCACCCTGCCGACCGGCAGGAAGGACCACCACCTTTGACCTCTCCCCCGCGCCCCGACGACGCGCACCCCTACCTCCGCGCCGCGAGCGCCGGCATCCGCCACCACACACGCGCCCTCACGCCCTCGGACGCAGACCCGCCCAGGCCCGTGGACCGTCTGCACCTCGATGTACTGCACGCCCACCTCACCGCTCTGCTCCAGCTTCTGGACCGGCTCGCCGACCACACCCGGCCCCCGCACCCGGCCGCCGGACGTCACCTGGCCACCGCCCACACCAGGCTCTGGCAGGCCACCACCGAAGTCCACGCCGCCTTCCACCTGCTGCCCGGCACACCCCAGGCCGACGCCGAGACAAGCGCCTGCCATCCAGAGCGGCTTCCCGAGGGCCTGCCCGTGCTGACGATCTGCCAGCGCCACCTCGCCGCCGGACACGTCGTCCGCCGCAAGACCACCCCCGCCGACCTCCGCCCGCACGCCACGGCCTGCGTGCGATGAGCACCACCCGCAGAATCGAGGGCCCCCGATGAGCCACCGGCCCGCCCGCCGCGCCCGCCGCGCGTCCGCCAGCCCGCTGTTCACCCCCCACGGCACCGACCGCGCCAGCCGCAAGGCCGCCCGCCGCCAGCTCGCCGAGGCCGCCGCAAAAGCCCGCGCGGAAGCCAGCGCCCACCAGAGCGAAAGCACCCGCCCCGAGCAGCAGATGCCCGCCCCGCTCTACCCACCGAGCGGACGCCCCGGGCCCGCCTCCGCTCGCGGGAACCGGCTAAAACTTCCCGCCCACCGCATGACCACCGCCGTCGCGGCCGGCGCCTATCCCTTCCTCGCCGAAGGCGGACTCGGCGCCGAGGGCATCTACATCGGCCGCGACGTCCACGCCGAAGCATCCTTCGTCTTCGACCCGTTCGCTCTGTACGGCAAGGTCGAGGGGTTCACCAACCCGAACCTACTGCTCGCCGGCGTGATCGGCCAGGGCAAGAGCGCGCTGGCCAAGTCCTTCGCGCTGCGATCGGTCGCCTTCGGGTACCGCGTCTACGTCCCGTGCGACCCGAAGGGCGAGTGGACGCCGGTGGCCGAAGCCCTCGGCGGCCGGTCCGTCGCCCTCGGGCCCGGACTGCCCGGACGCCTGAACCCCCTGGACGCAGCCCCGCGCCCGGACAGCGTGGCCGAGGCCGACTGGGTCGGCGAAATCCGCAAGCGGCGCCTGCTCCTGCTCGGCTCCCTCGCCCGGACCGTACTGGGCCGGGACCTGATGCCCATGGAACACACCGCCCTGGACGTCGCCCTCGACGCCGTCGTCACCCGCGCCGCCGACACACACCGCACCCCGCTCCTCGGCAACATCGCCGCCACCCTCAACAACCCGACCGACCTCGACGAGGCCGCCGGGATGATGTCGGGCCAACTCGGCGACGCAGCCCGCGACCTGGCCCACGCCATGCGGCGCCTGGTCCACGGCGACCTGGCCGGCATGTTCGACGCCCCCTCCACCGTGAGCTTCGACCCCAACGCGCCGATGCTCACCATCGACCTCTCCCGCCTCGGCGGATCCGGAGACGACACCGCCCTCGTCCTCGCCATGACCTGCGCGAGCGCCTGGATGGAATCCGCCCTCTCCGACCCCAACGGCGGCCGGCGCTGGATCGTGTACGACGAGGCATGGCGCCTGATGCGGCACGTCGGCCTGCTCCAGCGCATGCAAGCCCAATGGAAGCTCTCCCGTGGCCTCGGCATCGCCAACCTCATGGTGATCCACCGGCTGTCCGACCTGCTCACCGCCGGCGACGCCGGATCACAGGGCCGCGCCCTGGCCGAGGGCCTCCTGGCGGACTGCTCCACCCGCATCATCTACCGCCAGGAGACCGACCAGCTCCACGCCGCAGCCTCCCTGCTCGGCCTGACCTCCGTCGAGATGGACGCCATCGCCCACCTCAACCGAGGGCGCGGATTGTGGAAAGTCGCAGGTCGGAGCTTCATCGTGCAGCACCTCCTGCACAGCCACGAACTGGCGCTCTTCGACACCGACGCCCGTATGCACTGAGGAGCAAAAGGCCCGTGAAGCCCGATTTCCAACGCGACCTGATACCGCGCGACGACGCGCTCCACCTTATCGGCGCACTCAACGCCATGAAGGACAAACTGCACGACGCCGCCCAGTGGTGGGAGCTGCTCGACGAGAACGGGCACGTTCCGGCCGCGCCGTCCTACACCGCGCTGCTCCAGCACGCCACCGATGCGCAGGACCTCTCACGCGAGGTCCTCCGCCTGGCCGACGCCTTCGCCCGGAGCCCTCACCACACCACCCGGACCGGCCGGACCGTCCTGAAGCAACTCGCCACGGCCGCGACCATCTCCAGCCACGCAGCCCCGCACTTCACCGAGACCGCAGAGGCCGCCCTGACCCTGCCCCGGACCACCAACCCCACCGACCGGCACTACCTCACGAATCGCATGGTCATCGACCACGCCTCAGCGCGAGCCTTTCTGCGGCGTGCCTCGGAATCCCTCCGCGACGCAGCCAAGGGACTCGACGACCACCTCGGCGTCCAGCGCTTCCTTGCGCCTCTGACCCGCCGGGAGGGACCGCCGGAACCACCGCCGTCCCGGCCTGGCGGTCTCCACCGCTGACCGCGCCAGAGCCGTGAACTGCTCGTGCAACAGATCGCCACCTCGGTGCAGTCCGCCCGCAACGACCTGCAGCCCGCACCAGCCCGAAGGACTCCTGCATCATCCCCCGCGACCCAGACTTCGAGCTCTACGACAACGTCGGCCGCGACGCCGACCAGATCCAAGCCGCCCGGTACAACCTCGCCACCCGCGGCGACTTGAAGCGGTGGGCACAACGCGATGCACAGCCCTTCCGCGCCGCGTACCCCCTACCCGACCAGCCCTGGCCAGCGCCCGACCTCACCCCGTACCTGGACGCCCTCGCCGCAGCCCGGACCCCGGCGGAGATCGACGCGGTCACCGACCACGTCCTGGACGCCGCCGAACCCGCACTGCGCGCCCTGAGTGACTACCTCGTCGCCGCAGCACGGTGGAAGCAGGAAAACCGCGACGCGGCCAAGGGATCGCCTTCGCACCTGCTGATGACAGCGGCCAGCCGGGCGCTGTCCGCCCTCGCTCTCGCCGACGAAGCCGGTCTGAACAGGCTGCGCGCCGCCTATGACCCGGCCCCCGCCCCCACAGCGTCGGCCGACGCCTCGCGTGGAGCTACCGCGAGCTTGCCGCCCGCTCCTCCCTCCACCGGCCCCGGGCCTCACCGTTAGCTCTTCTCCATCGGCCGTGCCCGTGCGCGCCCTGGACCCACTGCACTCCGAATCACCCCGACGCCACAGCCGTCGCCGCTCTGCCCGCCGGCAGGAAGGAGCACACCCTTTGACCTCTCCCCCACGCCCCGACGACCCGCACGCCTACCTCCGGGCCGCAAGCGGCGGCAGCCGCAGGAGGAGCCATGGCCGCTGACGAAACGACCACTCCAGAACCCGGCCAGGTACCGCTCGCACCGCTGCCCGACCACCGCAACGTGCACACGCCGTGGTGGCAGGAGCTGTGGCGTCGCCACGCACACGTCATCACGCCGCTTCGGGCACGCGGGCTGCAGTGCGACATCGAATTCGGCCTCAGCACCTACAACGTGCGCGTCTCGCTCCCCGACGACAGCTACCTGGTCATCAGTCCGCCGCACGACCCGCCCTCCGAGCGACCGCCCGGAGACCCGGAGGGCTGGATCGCTACTCGCGAGCACCCCGACGACCCGACGCTGTTCGAGGTCATCTACGACTCGGCGCCCTCCAACCATCCCGGTGCTCCCCAACGGCCCGAAGCCCGCCACGGCGGCAGCACCCAACCCCTGATCGAGGCGATCGACCACCGCCTCGCCCAGCTCAGGCTGCTACCGCACCCCGCCTTGCCCCACGAAAACTCACACGTTCCCCCAGCCCAGCCGTCACCCCTCCCGCCACGGGTCCTCCCGCCGGCATCGCCGAAAGCCGCCCCACCGGCCAGACGCACGCCCTGACTTCTTCCCCTTGCGAACCCTTGGAGCCTCCATCCGCACCGCCCGCCGTACTCTGCCGCTGATCATCGGCGCCGCCTGCCTCACCCTGGCCCTCACTGGCTGCTCCGACGAAGACGGCCCAGCCCAGGCCCGACAGACGCCCAGCGCCAGCACCGCCCCGAAGCCCGCGCCCGCTCTCAGCGCTGCTCAGGCCCGCGACGTCATCACCCGCTATTCCAAGATCAACAACGAGGCCAACGCGGACCGCGACCGGCGCCTCCTCGACACCGTCGAGGACGGACCCCTGTACGCGATGTCTGTCTCGGACTACACCGAGACCGAAGGACTCCCCGCCAAGGACCGCGAGCCGTACGAGCGCTGGTCCTACGACCTCGCCAGCGCCAAGCTGTACATCCCCCGCCTGGCCGACGGGCAGGACCGCTGGTTCGCTGCCGCCCTCTCCAGCGAGAAGGGCAAGGCCCCCTCTCGCCTGGCCGTGTTCGCCAAGCAGCCCCACCACAAGCGCTGGGAGATGGTGTCCGTCGTCGACCTCGACAGCCAGAAGCTGCCCGACGTCGCCCTGGACCGCGAGGGATACGCGACCGCCGTCGCCTCCAACGACAACAAGCAGCTGGCCGCCGACGCCGACCTGCAGCGTACTGCCGTGCTGGACAACTTCACCACCGGAGGCACGAACACCGGAAACAAGGTATTCGCGCCGACCAAGGCCAGCAAGCGGCAAGTCAAGGTCCACAGCGATGCCGCAACACGCTTCGGCGACAAGGGAACCAGCGTCTTCGACGAAGCCGACAACCGCTTCACGGACGCCTACGCCCTCAAGACGGAAGACGGCGGCGCGCTGGTCCTCTTCTCCCACACGCACACCCAGACCGACGCCGTCGCGCACTCCGGCCTGCAGATCAACCCCGGCAAGGAAGACCGGGCCTGGCTCCACGACGTGCCCCGCATGTCCATCCAGTACACGTTCGTGTGCAACGACGCCGCCACCGTCCCCGCGAAGGCCGAGCCCTCCCGCCTGATCGGCTACACCTGCGCCCGCACCGACGCCTCCGGCCCCCCGGTCCCCTCCTGGTCACACCGCGCGTAGCCGCACCCGCCCGCCACTTCGACGGCCACCGAGGACATCCCCCGCCCCCTGCTCGCTCCGGAGAACTCCCTGTCCACACACTCCTTCATCGCCCGCCCCACCCCCGGCACGGGGTACAGCGGCATCCACGTCCAGCTCGACGGCGTGCCCAGCAACCACCTCCCGCTCCTCCTGGCCGCCTACCAGTACAAGTTCGGACGCGACGTCGAGGCCATGGCCCAGCACCTCATCGACGACATCGCCGTCGGCTGGGACGAACTCGGCACCGATCTCCTCGACGACGCCCCGCCCACGCTCGTGGCCACGCTGACCGGCGGCGAACACTGGCCCAGCCGGACCCTCGATCACCTGATCACTCCGGACGGCTCGCCCCCGGTGCGCATGACGGTCACCGACACCACCGCCAGCGACCTGGGCATGCCGTGGGGCTACATCCTGCATCCGCAGGGCATCGAAGTGATCAGCATGGCTCACACAGGCACGGGCCCCCTCGTGGCCTGGGACACCGACCCCAACACCCCCTTCAGCGACCACCCGGCGCACTGGCCCGCCATCACCACACGCCGGACGCCCACCACCTCGCGCACCGCGCGCCCACCGCGGCCCGCTGCCGGTGCAGCACCGACCGGGCCCCGCACGGCTGCCCGCCGCTGACCCTCACCTCCCCTCATTGCCGGAGACTTCCCTGCCCGCTCCCCTGATTACGGTCGTCATCGCCACCCGCCTGCGCGACGACCGCCTCGACTACCTGACCACCATGCACGCCAGCCTCACCCGGCAGTCCGTGCCGTGGGAGGCCGTGATCGCGCTCGACGGCACCACACCCGAACGCCTGCCGACCGCGCTCGCGCAGGACTCCCGCATCCGCACGCTGACGCTGCCCCGGCCGGTCGGCGCCGCCTGCGCCAGGAACCTGGCCCTCACACACGTGCGCACCCCCTACGTCAACTGGGCCGACGATGACGACCAGTTCACCGATGACGCCATGTCCGTACGGCTGGACACCCTGGAATCCACCGGAGTCGGCTGGTGCGCGGGCTGGAGCGAGGACCAGCACCCCGACGGCTCGACCCGTCTGTGGCGCTGCCCGACCCCGCCCGGCCGGCACGAGGCCGGCGACGTGTGGGCCTATTGGAAGACGCCGACGGACACGATCCCCATCGGGCCGACCACGATCCTCGCCCGCACCGATCTCGTGCGCGCAGCGCCGATGGGCGGCCTCGTCCAGGGCGAGGACTACTGCGCGGCCCTCGGCGTCACCACGCTCGCGCCCGGAATCCTGCTGCCGGTGCCCGTGTACCGGTACCGCAAGCACCCCGGGCAGATGACGGCCCAGGTCGGGTACGACCAGCTGGAGGCGGCGGCCCGGCAGCACGCCTGGGCGTACGGGCGCAGCCTGCGCGCCGTCCTGCGCGGTGGCGAAGACCTGGTCCATGGCTGAGGCGCAGATCATCCTGTCGCACAGCCGGGAGTCGGGGATCGTCGCCATCGCCTCGGGCGAGCAGTATCCGTGGGCGCACACCGCCCTCGCCGAGAGCGGCTTCCAGCGAGACGACGACGGCGTCTGGCACCTGGCCGCGGACGGCACCCAGACCACCGTGGTCGATCTGGTCACGTGCGCGAAGCGGCACCGCGCCAGCGTGCACACGAGCAGCCGGCGGTACATCGGCGACGCCGCCCGTGACCTCGCGCGCCTGCTGCCCGGCCAGTGGCACGCCTCGGTCGAGATCTATGCGCACCCGGCCTGGCAGGAGGACTTGGTCCCGTGGATCTGGGACAGCGGCGACCTCGGCCGCGCCGTCCAGAGCGAGCGGATCCCCTACGCCGCGGTCCTCACCGACGCGGCGCAGGGCACCACACTGTTGTTCGTCGAGCGGCCCGGCCATCATCTCGGCTACCTGGTGGGCGCCTTCTCGCCGGAAGGGCTCGAAGGAGGCTACGGCGACCCCCACGCTCCGCCCAGCATCGTCCTGCCGCCGTTTCCCGGGCGGGCTGCCCAGGCCCTCACCGACCGGTACCTTCCCGCCTACGAGCAGGCCGTCCATGCCCGCCAGACGGCGGCCATCGCCGGCGTGCTCGCAGACATCCGCTCCGAGCACGACGCCTGGCAGGCCATGAACGCCTCCGGCAGCTACAGCGACGCCACCCCGCTGGGCGCCGCCGCCCTCGGCGCCTCGACGGAGCTGTTCCTCGACCACGCCTGGCGCCGTTTCCTGACCGTCGTCGACCACGCCCCGACGCTGCTCGACCGGTGCCGGCCCGCGACCAGCCCGTGGCCCGACGACGCCTCAGCCCTCTCCCGTCTGGCCGACGCCGTGAGCGATGCCGAAGCCCTGCTCGACGAGATCGTCCACGGTGATGCCGTACCGGAGCAGGAGCGCCGAGCACGCGCGTGGCCGGCGATCGACACGTGGCTCACCGACGGCGACGCGTTCTTGCGCCAGGCCCGCCTGAGCGCACCCCACCGCCGCCCGGCCCTCCCCGTCACAGCCCCAGCCCGCCCCCTCGCCGCGGCCCGGCCGGCGTACCGCAGCCACTGACCGTTCCCCACGACAAGTCTGGAGATTCCCGCCCCTTTGCAACCCGGCACCCACTTCTCCTTCGGCGACCACAAGGAACACGGCTTCGTCGCCTCCTTCACTTCCTCGATTCCCCAGCACCTCGCCCACTGGTTCCTGGAGCGCGAGCAGTTCGAGCCCGTTCCCGGTGAACCCGGGCTGTATCGCCTCAGCGAGCCCGAGCGCGACGGAGTCCGCCGCACCCGCCAGGCTGTCCATGACCTGCGCCGCCACGGTTACACCGTGCAGGCCGACATCCGCCTCAATCCGGCCCTCTCCGCCGGTCCGCCGCGCCCTGTCCGGCCCCACGGGCTCCAGGAGCGCCGCAGCAGGCTCGCCCAGGCCGCCGCCGGCCGAACGACGCAGCGCTCCACCCCGCCCACCACCTACCCTCCGTCGGCCCGGCCGATCCCGCCGAAGCCCACCTACGCTCCCACCGTCCACCTGACGGCCGCAGCCGGCGGGCGGTCCCGATGACACCCACGAACAGCCCGGCCCCCGACAGTCCTTTGCCGACGGCGTCCGAACTGGCCAGCAAGGCAGGCGACTTCCGGCTGCGGATGGCCGTCATCGACTGCGAGACCGATGCCGCCCTCGACATGACACGCGACCGCCACGGCCGCACCGTCCACGCAGACGCCGCCGCAGCCGCACGAGCCCACCGTGACAAGGCGGCGGTGGAAGCGTACGTCACCCACCTCGCTCCGCACGCCGAGGCTCTCCTCGATGCCGCCCGACTCGCGCTCGACGATTTGCCGCCCGCCCGGCACCTGACCGGGTGGCGGGCCGTCCTGGACGGCCTGGCATCGTCCGCCGCCGAGATCCGCCGGGCCCTCGACCGGCCGGCCGCGCCCGGCTCTCCAGCCGAACGTGCTCAGCACGCGGCTCTGTGGCCGCACCTCACTGCCTGGGCGGACCACAGCCCGATCGCCAGCAACCTCGCCGACCAGCGCGACGGCCGGCACCACCAGGCTCCGCTGACCGACGAGGAACAGCAGCTGTGGACCGACAGGGCCCGGGCCGCACAGATACGTGGTGCGCTGGAGCTGACCGAGTCGTGGTATGCCGCCGACGGACAGCCGATCACCCTCGCTTACCTGGTCGAGGACGACGACTCCACAGTGGTCGCGCTGCGCGGCGACCCGGGCGTACCGGGCTGGCAGGTGATCGGGCACTTCGCCCACGAGAACGAGACAGGCAAGGCCCTGCCCGCTCCGGTTCCGCCCGGTGTGCTGCGCTCGGACATCTCCCGGTTCAACCGTCCGGCTCCGGCCCCGGAGCTGTCCCTGCAGGACCTCATCCGCGACGTCGTCGAAGGCCACAGTGCCGGTGACGCATCGAATGCTCTTCTGGGAGCTGTCCAGCGCGGTTACGCCGCCGGCCCGATGGTCCGCCTGCAAGAACTTCTGGAGACGAGCGGCCAGTTCGCCAGCGCCCTGGAGACCGTGCAGGGCCGCCAGATCGCCGCCCGCCTCTCCGCGCTGGGCCGGCAGATCGAGTTCCTCACCCGCGAAGTCGAAGAGGCAGCCGAGGACCTCGGTGCGACCGTCGCCGTCCTGCCTCCGCACCGCACCCCCGTGCTGCGCGCCCGCTCGCGCCCGGCCGTGGACACCACACCGCCCGCGCCGCCGCCCCGCGCCAGCACGACGGCCCGCCACCGTTAGGAGATCCGCGTTGCCCGAAGCAGCAGCAGAGCCGTTCATACCGATCCGGCACACCATCACCGGCGAGATCACCACCACCGGCTACAACGCCGCCGCCCGGCGGATCCTGCTCCAGGACGGCTTCGAAGAGACGCCCGGCTGCGCCTGCCGAGTGACGGGACTCGGTACGGAGCAGGCGCGCGGGGCTGCCCGGCAACCAGCCAGCTGCTCGTCGCCGGCCGTCCCGTGCCCCTGGACCGAGCCCTCGGCCGGCCGGTGAGCGCCGACGGTACGCCCCGGTTGGCCCGGTCGCCGATGTCGGCACAGCCCGTGATCCCCTCCGAGAGCGGCCGGCCTCTTTAGCGCATCGCCCACCCCGCCCCCACCCACACCTGTTGAAGGGTTCTCGTTTTGACCACACCCGGGCCTACCAGATCAGCGCGCACCAAGGGCGGCGAACTACGGGCCAAGGTGGCCCGGCTGCTGGCCGACCGGCCGGCGGACAAGCTCACCATAGGGGACATGGCCAGGCAGCTGGGCCACTCCCATGGCGCCGTCCGCAACGCCGCCCTCACCCTGGTGCGACGGGGCGAGGCCGACCAAAGCGGGACCGGGCAACCGCAGTTCCGCGCGAACGCGAAAACTGCCGCAGCCGCGCAGAGGGCTGTGATCAGCCCACCGGGCACCCACTCTCCCCGCGCCCAGGCGGCCACGACCCGTACGACCTACACCGCAGCAGCCGCGCCCAAGCAGACCGGCCCGATCCGCCGCGCGGGGGGCCAGCTCTACCACCCCCGGGAGCTGGCCGATCTGCCGGACGTCGAGGCGTTGAATCGCTTGCGCGACGCCGACGTGCCGGTACTGCTCTACGGCCCTCCGGGCACCGGCAAGACGAGTTTGGTCGAGGCGGCGTTCCCGGACCTGCTCACCGTTGCCGGTGACGGTGACACCACGGTCGGCGACTTGATCGGCGAGTACACACAGGACGACGCGGGAGCCTACGTCTTCCAGTACGGTCCGCTGGTCACCGCGATGACCGAGGGCCGCGCTCTGCTGATCGATGATGCCACCTTGATCTCACCGAAGGTCCTGGCGGCGCTGTATCCCGCGATGGACGGGCGCAGGCAGATCCAGGTCAAGGCCCACAAGGGCGAGACCATCAAGGCCGAGCCGGGCTTCTACGTGGTGGCGGGCCACAATCCCGGCGTCCACGGGGCGGTGTTGACGGAGGCGCTCGCGAGCCGGTTCAGCGTGCAGATCCAGATCGGCACGGACTACGACCTCGCCCTGGCCTTGAGGATCGATGCCCGGGTGGTCCGGGTCGCCCGACACCTCTCCCGTCAGGTCGAACTCGGCGAGCTGGGCTGGGCCCCCCAACTGCGGGAACTGCTCAGCTACCAGAAGACCGAGGCCGTCCTCGGTACCAAAGCCGCGCTCGCTAACCTCGTCGGCATCGCTCCTGTGGAGGATCGCGACGCCGTCGCCGACGCCGTCACGAAGGCTGTCGGCATCAAGAGGATCGCACCTCTCACCCTCGGCAAGCAGCTCCCCGCCTCAGCCGCCCGGCAGCCTCCGGGCAGCACCGGCTCCGCACACCGGGGCCGCCCGCGATGAGTGCCCACCACCACATCCAGTCCACGCCGGAAGACGACGCCGACCTCGCGCGCTGGGACGACGACGGCGCCCCGCCCGCGCAACCCCGCTCCTCCCCGGCCGCGTGGCTGCGCGTGGGAGCCGAACTCGGCGACCGGCTGGTCGCCCTCTCCGGCCGCCAGGACCTCCTCGTCACCTGCCGCCCCGGCACGCGCAGCGGCGCACCCGCCGCCTACTTCCCCACGCTGGGCGAGGTCGAGTTCGACGCCCGCCTGTTCGCACCCCTCCAGCCCCACGAGATCCATCCGCGGATCGTGGGCGACGAGGAGCGGTATCCCGCCGCTTGGGGAGTGTTCGTCCACGAGGCCGCGCACGCGGCCCACTCCGTCTGGACACAGCCTGCCGGAGCGAACCCCCGTGTCGTCGAGGCCGCGCTCCTGCTGGAGGAGAGCCGCGTCGAAGGCGCGCACCTGATCACGCGGCCCACGGACCGCACGTACCTGCGCACCAGTGCCCGAACCCTGGTCATGCCCGACATTGCCCACCCCGCCCTCCAGGGCATTGAGCAGGCCGCCGCCGTGGCGGCCCTGGTCCTCGGCCGCCGTGACGTCGGCATCCTGGACGCGGGCGAGACCCGGGCTGTCGCCGATCTGTGCGAAAAGGTGCTGGGCGCAAACCTGCTGACCACCCTCACCCGCATCTGGACCGCAGCTCACCAGTGCGCCGACCACGACGCCACGGCCATGCTCGCGCACGGTCAAGAATGGTGCGACGTTCTGGACGCCGCGGCCCCCGCCCTGCCCGTGCCGGAGGGCCTCTCCGATCTGCTGACCGGCGCCGTGAAGGTCGTCATGGACCACGCGGCAGCCACCGACGCGGCCGACCTCGCGGCACAGGACGCAGCGGCCAACGCCATGGCGTCGCGCTCCAAGGCGCAGGCTCAGGACCGCGCCCAGCGGGCCCGCCAGCGACGCACAGCCGCCGCCACCGCCAAGTCGGTGTTCAACGCCCGTAGCACCACCGTCCACCCCGACGGCACACCGGCACCCTCCGGCAACCCCGTCACCGGCACCCGCAGGCCCACCGCCGCCGAGCAGAGTGCCGCCGCGCGCCTGAGCCGCGCCCTGTGTGCCGCCGCCTACCGCGAGCGGACCGAGGAACGGACCACCAGCCCCACCCCGCCCGGCCGCCTCAACATGCGCGCGGCCCTCGCCCGCGACGCTCAGCGCGCGGCCGGGTCGGTCCCCACAGCGGAACCGTTCACCCACACCCGCCGCCGGAACTCCCCCACCCCACCACTGCGTGTGGGGATCGCCGTCGACGTCTCCGGCTCCATGCGTGCCGCCTGCGCGCCCGTCGCCTCCGCTGCCTGGATCGTGGCACGCGCAGCAGCCCTGACCGACCCCGACTCCCGTACCGCCACCATCGCCTACGACAGGCACCTGACCGCACTGACCCGCCCCACCCACCGAGCACCAGAGCGCGTGACGACGTTCGATGCCACCGGCGGCCACCACAACCTCGCCAACGCCATCGACGCACTCGACCACGGCCTCGAACTCAGCCGCCCCGGCGCCGGCCGCCTCCTCGTGATCGTCACCGACGCCCACTACGGCAGCGACGAAACCGCTCAAGCCGTCACCCGCGTCAAGCAGCTCACGACCGCCGGCTGCGCCGTACTCCAGCTCACCCTCACCGCGGAATCCCGCCACTTGCCGGGGACCACCTTGCTGCACCTGCCCCAGCCCTCCAGCGCTCCCGCCGCCATCGCCAAGGCGGCCACAGACGCCATCCGCAGGACCCGCTGAGACGACGCAGAAGGCGAAAGCGTCCCCGAGACCACCGCCAAGCACTCCAGATCACCCCCGTCCGTCGCATGACTCGTGCAACCCCAACCGTCAACGAAAGGCACTCGATTTGAAGCCCCAGACCAGCAGCCCGACCTCGAACGTAACGCCCATCAAACGGAATTCCCCGGGGGTAAGTACGCACTGGACCGTGGAGCACGCCTGCTCCCACCGGGTAGATCACGACCTGTCCAACCGCCCCGCCGACAAGCGGGCCGGCTTCGCCCGTTGGCTCGTGTCGAAGGACTGCACCGACTGCTGGAAGGCGGCGCGCGACGCCGACTCCGCGTCCAAGGAGAAGTGGCTCGCGGAGAAGCGCGCCGAGGAGCAGGAGGCAGCCGCCACCTGGGCCAAGCAGTTCGACATGCCGCAGCTGGAGGGCCCGGCCAAGGCCCTGGACTGGGGTGAGCGCTCCCGCCATCAGCTGATGATGGCCGCGCACACCGCCCTGGTCGTCGAGGGCAGTTGGGACGAGGCGGACTGGGCGGAGCTGGAGGAGAAGGCCCGCTCCATAACCCGTGCCGGTTGGTGGATCGACCAGCGTGACGCCGAAGGCACTGACCTGCTCGAACTCCTCGACGCAGCCACCGAGGCGGACCGCGGGACGGAGAATCCGTTCCGCTGACGGCGGGACGGAGAATCCGTTCCGCTGACGGCGGGGCAACATAGCCGGGAAACGCCGGTTAGCCAAACCGGCGTTCCTCCGGACTATTGATGCTCCCACCCCGCCAGCCATCGCGTGGAAGGAACCGCGTGCTCCCTCCGTCCTGGGACCATCAGCCCACCCCCGTCACCGCCCGCACCCCCGACCCGCTCACTCCCACCCGAGATATCACTCACGCCCACTTTCAGGCCGGGGACACCGTCGTCGTCCTCAAGGGGGTGGCCGGCGGAGAACTGTGGGGAGACTCCATGCGCATCGTCGCCCCCTCCTGGCACACCCCCACCGACGAGGACGGATGGCGACTGCGTGACCCCACCGGGGGTGCCCAGTCCTACGTCACCGCTCACCCCCGCTACCTCGTGCACCTCTCGCGCCGCTGCCCGGACTGCCTGATCTACCTGCGGGCCATGGAAGACGCCCTCCTTACGCGGTTCGCCGGCCGCGACGAGCTGATCGACTGCTGCTGGTACACCACCACCGCCCTGGGCCAGCTCGTGCACACCGCAGACACCAGGGGCGGCCGGTGACTCCCCCCACGAACCGCCCGGACCGTGCCGCTGCGCTCCACAAGGCCAGGGCCCGAGCCACCGCAACTGCGGACGATCCGTCCTGGCCGCTGCACCTGGCCGAAGACCTCCACGGCATCCGGGCCGACTGGAAAACCTCAGCCGAGGTGTGCGCGGACGCCGCCTGGGCGGCACGGTCAGCCGGTCGCAGCGTCCTGGGCCTGCTGTCCCCGGAGGATGTCCTCGCAACGAACCGCGATCCGATCACCACCCGCACCTTGGCGCATCTGTACCTGAGCGCCCTGCGGTTCGACTTCCGCCGCCCCACCCTCCAGCGCCTCGTCGAACAGCTCGCGCAGACCGCGTGTCAGCCGCTGGACTGCTACACCCGCGCCCTGTACGCCTTCGCGCTGCTTGGCCAGTCCCGCCCCGAGGGCCTGATGGTCATGGACGAAGTCCTCGCCATGGCCGAGGAGCACCCCAAGACCCTGCACGTCCTGCTGCACGGACTGTGGCTCGGCCAGGACCTGGACGAGGGTGCGGAGCGTCTCCTGGCCCTCAGCTTGCGGCCCGCCCTCGCCACCGGCACCGACCCGATCGTCCTCTTCCGCACGGCGGGTGCCCTGCGCCGGCTGGGCCGGTACGACGAGGGGCTGAGCGCCATCGACAGGGCGATCGACTGTCTTCCGCCAGGAGACATCTCGGTCCACGCCGACCTGGTGCGCGAGCGCTCGCTGCTCTGTGCAGCCCGCGACCTTCATCAGCACCGGTCACCCACCCGCGCGTCGAGTGGGGTGCCGTCGTGATCCCCCGCCTGCATGCAAGGGCCCACTCGCCGCGCGAGCCGCTGGCCGAGGCGCTCGGGCGGCCCCTTTCCCCGAACGAGGGCCTGACGGAGTACACCGTGGTCGCCCACTGGCCGGGCCTGGACTACTACACCCCGGACGACGAGCAGAGGACCTGGACGTCCGTTGAGTGGGCCGAGCACCTCGAAGATCCGTACCTGGAGCATCCGTTCGCTGCCAGCCCGGACGACGACCGGCACGCGATCCTCCATCTCGACGTCCGGCTCCATCCGGACGACCGGGAGCTGACAGGTCCCGAGTGGTCCGAAACCGCCCACCGGTTCGCGCGGGCCGCTGGTATCGAGGTACCTGGCGCCGCAGAGCACGGCTGGCGGTGGATCGCTGTCCAGGGCCAGCCCGGACGTCTGGATCTGATCGCCAACCTGATCCACCTCGACGGCACCTGGCGCACCCCTCCCGCCGACATCCTGCGACGGCTTGCGGACGAAGCGCGCCGCATCGAGCAGGACCTGCACCTGATCCCCGTCCGCACCGGCACCACGCAGTGGTCCGCTGCCCGTACGGTCCCGACCGCATCGGCGCAGCTCGCTGGCGTCCTCACGCAGCTCGCCGACGAACAGGCCGGCCCGCTGGCCACGGTCCGCGGACTGGTCGAGCACACCGCTTACCGGATCGCCCGCCAACCGGGGGCTGCCGGCACGGACACGGCGCACCGTCTGGAGCTGATCGCCCGCCGCCTCCACGCGATTCAGCAGGACCTGGACGCCACTGCGGCCCATCTAGCCCAGCCCCGGACCGCCGCCGCACCGGCCGCGGCCCGGCGCACCACCCACCGATCTCCGTAGGAGAAACGTCTCTTTGCCCCGCACCACCGGCCGCTTCCTGAACATCCGCCGTGACCCGCACTCCGGCGAACTCCTCGCCCGCGGGGGCGACGCTGAGGCGCACAGCCTTCTCCAGCGCGCGGGATTCGTCGCGGTCGTCCGCCTCCACGAGAGCTACCACCGCGCCCCCGTCGGCCTGACTGAGGACGAGGAGTCCCGTCTCGCCATCGATGCCGTAGGGCGCCTGCGGGCCGTCGGGTACCACGTCGACTGCGACGAGCCCTTCGACACCGAAGCCCGCCCCGCGGCCTATCCCACGCTCGGCGCCTCGGTCTCCCACCTCGCAGAACGCCTCCGCGAGGCCACCGACACCGCCGAGGCAGCCGACATCCTCACCGAACTCACCGCGCCCCACGACGGCATCCTCGCCGGGTTCGAGGAAACCCTCGGCGCCCTGGCGGAGTTCTTCGATGGGCTCGGCGACGCGAGCGATCCGTACACCGCCGGGCGCCTGCGCTACCTCGCCGACGCATACGTCCGCGTCATCCGCTCCGACCTCGCGCACACCCGCGAACGGCTGGCCGACCGGCACGCCCCTCACCCCGGACGCCGCGCCTGCACAGAGCAGGTTCCCGACCATGAGCCCGAACGCTCCGCGGTGTGCGCCTGCCCGCCCCCGCCGCGTGCCCTGCCGGCCCCGGCACCGCCACCCGTCGGTGCCACCCGCCTGCGCCGCTGAGCCCCTTCAACTGCCCAAGGACACCATGCACGACCACGACATATCCGAGCGCCTTGCCTCTTACGCCGACGTCCTCGCCGGCGAACTCCCCGACACCTGGACCAGCACCCACCTGACGGGCGACGCCAAGGACGACCTCGCCGAACTCACCGACCGCATCTGGGACCTGGACCTGGTCGCCGCCTCCCTGGCCGAACACCCCCTGCAGCAGGCAGCCGTCCTCAGCCGCCCCGACGGCGCCCAGCTCGTCCTGATCGACCGGCACGACGAACGCGACGGCTTCCTCCTCGCCGCCGTCGCCCCGCACGCCCTGCCGGACGAGGCGTACCGCGGCGTCCCCGAGCCCAACGGCATCGCCCTGACCGACGACCCGTTCCTCGGCGCCGAGCAGGTCGCCGGCGATCTCCTCGTCCGCTACGACCGTGCGCTCGCCCAGGTGAGGCACAACGCCCTGGACGGCATCCAGCCCTCCCAGCCGGACCGGGTCGTCCTGACCTGGCAGCCGGACGGCAGCGTCGCCACCGCCCCCGCCGACGACCGGGCCAGCACCATCCTCGCCGCCCACGGCTTCATCCAGGACCCGCACAGCGGCATCTACCGCCTGAGTGGCGACGACACCCAGGCCCAGGCCCGCGCGCTGCGCGAGATCGGCCCGCAGCTCGACGCGCTCGGCATCGGCACCGCCCTCCAGCACCCCGCCGGACGCCACGCGCCCACCTCCGCCCCGGCCTCCATGCCGCCGGCCCCCGCCGGCACCCGCACACCCACCGCCAGGACGCGATGAACCAGACGGAGCCCGACTTCTGGGTCCTGGAGTACGTCACCATCACCAAGGACCCCCGCACCGGTCTGGTCGTGGCCATCGGCGGCACCGAGCAAGCAGCAGACATCCTCCAGCGGACCGGCGGCTTCCTCACCTCTCCCGGACCCCGCGGGGACTACCACCGTCTTCCGCACGGCCTGCCCATCGAGCAGCAGCGCCTGAAGGCGACCACCGCCTCGCACGCCCTGCTCGCCGCCGGCCACAGCGTCCACCTCGACCCCGCCCTGAACATGCTGGCCGCCCCCGACGGCGACCTTGACGCAGCCCTGCGCTACCTCACCCAACTCGCCGAGCGGGCCTCGGCCGCCGAGACCAGCAGCGAGGTGGCCGAAGTCCTGACCGAGGTCGCGGCCCCCGTGCACGGGCTGCTGCCCCTGACCAGAGAAGTGATCGTCCGCGCCTGGATCGCCGCCAGTGATCTCCACGGCGCCGCGCCCGGCGAGGAACCCGAGCCCATCGCACGGCTCGGCAGCACCGCCAACTCCCTGAGCGAAGCCGCCCGCGTCATCCTGCACGCCCGCAACCACGCCGCCCGCCCGGCGCAGCCGCCAGCGACCGCACCGGCCCCGACATCGGCAGCGGGCCGTGCACCGTCCCCGGTTTCCCGCCGCCGCTGACCCCGGAGAAGAAACGTATGGCCAATCTGGCCGACGAGTACGGCACAGACGTCGAGATCTACATCAAGGCCCTGACGACCACCATCCACGCCGACACCCCCACCGGCGCCCCCGCCGGCCTCCACGACCTGCTGGAACAGCTCGGCCTCGAACGCCACGAATACCCCACAGGCGAGCCGCTCTACGTCTGGCACACCGTGCCCGATCACCTCGGTGCCGAGGAGCAGAAACACCTGGCGAACCGTGCCATCCCCGCCCTGCTCATGGCCGGATACACGGTCAACTGCGACCCCGAAGTCTTCGACGAGGCCCTCTACCAGCAGGCCGTGCACCGCCTCCAGGCGCGCGCGGCCCGACCCGCCCCGCAGCAACCGGCGCCCGCCAGTCCCCCCTCGCACTCCGCACCGGTCCGCCGCACCCCGTAAGCCCGGGCGGCCCCGGCACCACGCCGGGGCCGCCCCCCCCCGCCCGATTCCACGGAGAATCCCGTAGCAGAACGCACACCCGCACCGATCAGCCATCGGCTCAAACCCCGGCTCGCAACCGCCCTGTTCCGCCGCTATCTACGCGCCTGCATCACGGCCGGCCCCGACCGCGCCTCCCCACTAGCCGGCGCCCGCCCGGAAGCCGTCCCCAACGAGGCGCAACGCGTCGGGCAGCGCCACCACCACTGACCGTCCACACACCCGGAGGAGCATGTCCCACCCCGCCCCCTACCCGGTGGCACTGGCCGACGAGATCACCCGCCAGCTCGGCCAGCTCTCCGACCACCTCTCTCAGCTCCCCCCGCCCCAGGCAGCGCAGGTCATCGCCCGCGTCCTCGACCCCGACAACGGAGTCCTCGGCGGCGTCACTCACCTCGTCATCACCGGCAGCCACTTCGCCAAGAGCGAGGCAGAACGAGGCGCCCTGCCAGCGGAGGTATGGCTCGCCCTGGGCCGTGCCGCCAACGAACTGCACGACATCAGCCTGGACCTGGACGAGCACCAGGACCTCCTCCAGCACCTCGGCACCCGACCGGCCACCAGCGCGGCGAAGCCTCCGGCTCCTGCCCCGCTCGTCGTACGGCGGCGCCGGTGAAGAAGAAGCAGTGGCAGGGCTGGGGGCCGGGCGAGCAGGCCGAGCAGCACTACCTCGTCCAGCCCCGTGCCCTGGCCGGCGGCGGTGACGTCCGGCACGTCTCGGAGTTCCTGCGCGCCTCGGGCTGGCGGGAGAAGTCCAAGAAGGGCGGCCCGCTGCTCATGGAGAGCCCGGACCGCACCGTCCGCGTCGCCTACGACCCCTACATCCTGCCGGGCGGATGGACCATCCACGGCCGGGCAGGCGGCGCGACCGGTGAATGGTCTGCGCACCTGGGCCGGCAGACTCCGGTGGAGATCGTCGCCGGTCTTACCGACGCCCTCACCCGCCCCCGCTCCGCACACGCCCCTAACGTCTGGGCACCTCTGCAGGAGCAGAACTGGCACACGCGGTTCGAGGGCCAAGACTATTCGGCGAGCAGCCCCGACGGCACCGCGTGGATGCAGTACCGCCAGGGCGTCGATGGCTCGGCGATGTGGTGGACCGGAGCGCAGGACAAGCAGGGCAACGGCTGGACTGCCCACTTCACGCCGAACACGCCGATGCACCTGGTCCAAGCCTTCTCCACCGAACTTGCCGGCCCGGACCCGGTGATGCGCCCACGCGGACGTGTCCCGCACAGCGCCCAGATCCGGACCTGGTCGGTCTCCGTCAAGCCCTCCCAGCTCAGCGCCTGGCAGCAGGCCCGGATTACAGCTGCCCGCGCCGCCACCTGGGCCCGCAACAGCGCCCGAAGCGCCCGGCCCCGCACCACCGCCCGTCCCTACGCCCCGGCCGGCGGTGCCCGGACCCGCCGCTGATCTCCATCCCCATCTGAAGGAGCCCGATGCCTGCCCCCACCCCGGAAACCCTGCGCGCCCTGACTGAAACGCTGTCGGACGTCACCGAGTACCTGCGCGAGAATCCCGACCCCGATGAAGCCCTCGCCCTCGTCGAGCCGCTCCTCGACGAGTACACGGGCCTGCCCGTCCAGCTCGCCGACACGCTGCG
Organism: Streptomyces sp. NPDC030893; assembly: GCF_055571535.1. Taxonomy (NCBI): domain Bacteria; kingdom Bacillati; phylum Actinomycetota; class Actinomycetes; order Kitasatosporales; family Streptomycetaceae; genus Streptomyces; species Streptomyces sp. NPDC030893. The sequence continues at coordinate 462,599 of NZ_JBVIFC010000003.1, forward strand.
TGCCCTCGCCCGCACCATCCAGGAACACCAGGCCATCCCACGTACCGCGCACGTCAACGTCCTGATCGCCGAGCTGCGTTCAGCCGCCTGGGAACAGACCGACCAGCACACCCTCCACTACGTCCTGGACGAGCTGCGTGCGCTGCACGACGACGCCGAGAGCGAGCAGGGGTGCAGCTGGTGCCGTTGAGCGAGCGCCAGCTCGACGCCTTCGCCGACAAGCACGCCGGGCAGATCCCCTTCGACACCAGCCCCCGCCACCTCGCCGGCCCGGGCGACGCCCGTCACGTCACCCACGGCCTGGCCGCGGCCGGATGGGCCACGGTCTCCGACCCGCTCAGCGCCGAGATCGTGATGGCCAGCCCCGATCACCGCTACCGCCTGCAGTTCGACCCGCAGTCCGCCACCTCCGCCTGGTGGCGGCTGCGGGCCGCCCCCGGCGACAACGACCATGGCTGGTACGCCGAGTTCGGTGAACTCGTGCCGGCCGAGGTCCTCGCCGGCCTCACCGACGCCCTCATCACACCGCCCTCATCGCAACCGGACCCCTGGCAGCCCGTGACCAGCGCAGGCTGGCAGTACGAGGATGCAGGGAGAGCGTTCTCTCTGGACTCGCTGTGCCGGATCGAGCACCGCCCCATGAGTGAGTTCCATGAACGGCCGTCCTGGCACATCGAGGTCAGGACAAGCAGCGACGAATCATTCCCGGGCCCGCGGATCTGGCATGCCTTCCTCGACGAGCACGTTCCCGATCGCCTCGTAGGTGCCTTCCTGGGCGCGCTGGCCGACCAGAGCCCGCTGCAGCGCGGCATGTTCGACCGCACCGCCCACTACAGCGCCGTCAAAGAGCCGAGCCCGCTGCGCCCGCAGCAGGTAGTGGACGCGCACACCGCCCGGGTGAAGACGCTCCGCGCACAGGCCCGCGCCGTGCGCCGTCAGCAGACTGCCAACGCGACACCCCCGGCGCCCACGACCGCCGTCCAGTCGGCCGCCCGCCGCTGACCTCAAAGGATGCTCTCATCTCCCGCACCACGAACCACGGCCGCCGCACCTCGCTGCGGCGCCTCAATCGCTATCTGCGCCACAGTGAACGGATCCTGGCGTCCTGGGACGCTTTCACCGCGTTCAACACGGACTTGGACGGTTGGCCCTTCGACGAGGACGCCTACGGCCGCCGGGCCGCCGTCCGTGACGCGGACACCGCCGCAGTGTTCGACGGCATCCGTCCTGGCGCTCGCCAATTGCTGGCCACCGCCCGGCTCCAGCTCCAGCACCTGCCCGCACACCTCACGCGGGACAGCTGGCCCGGGCAGCTGACCATCCTGGAGGAGGCACTGAGCCATCTCGACGCCTTGGACGCGCAGTGGCGCCAGACCCGGGCCCAGCTCCCCGAGGGCGCCGGTCCGGGCGGCGACGCGTACGTCGACGCGCTGGACGAGCACCACGCAGAGTGCTGGAGCTATCTGGGCGACTGGGCCTGCCACGGCCGCGTCATCCTCGACATCCAGGCCGCCGCACGCCGCGCACCGTCCCGGCCGAAGCGCTCGCAGCTCCCCGCCCTGACGTCCCGGCGCAGCGGACACGGCGCGAGGGGGCGGTGACCATGCCCGAGGTCGCCGTCAACGTTGACATCGACTACGTCGCCCCGCGCCACCTGGCTGGCGGCGGCGATCCAGCCTGGATCACCGTCCCCCTCCACCGAGCCTGCGGCTGGAGCTACGGTCACGACCCCCTGATGCCTCGCGTTCTGCTTTCCAGCCCCGACCAGAAGGCCCTCCTGCGGCTGGAGCCTGACCCCGACGGACGGTGGTGGACTCTGCAGCACGCCCCCGCGCCGGACCGGCCCGCCTGGTTCGCCAGCTTCGATGCCCGCACCCCCGTCGAGATGATCGCTGCGTTCACCGACGTGCTGACCGATCCCACTGCCGATCAAGGAGACAACTGGGATCCGCAGGAGCCGCTTCTGACAGCGGGCTGGTCTCCGGCCTACAGCCACCACCGGCTGGCCTCACCCGACGGCACCGTCCGCGTCGAGGCCGACGAGGCAACCGGGGCCTGGTGGGTCGACACCGCCCTCCGCGACTTCCGGACTCTGCTGTGGCAAGCCCACTTCAGCGAGCACACCCCACCGCACCTGATCACCGCGTTCACCGCCGCGCTCACCGACCCCCGACCGGTGCCGCGCACCGCAGGCCCCTCCAGCCTCCCGACTCGCAACCCGGACCTCATCACCCTCTCGCACCGGGAAGTACCCGCCCAGCAGGTCGCCGGCGCCCTGGAAGAACGCGTCCGCTCCCTCGCCGCACGCCGATCCGGCCCGCCGGCGACGAGCACGCATCCTCCGCAACGGCCGCAGACCGAGCGCCACCGCCTGCGCTGATCCCTCCGTCCCCGCCTGGAAGCACCTAGCCCTTGCCCCCCTCCTCCTCCAGCAGCAACACCGACGGATACGACCTCGTCCTGCGCCTCCTGCTCGGCGTGCTCGCCGTCGTTGTCCCCCTGTCCCACCTGGCCTGGCTGTGCGGCAACCTCACCGCCTCCCTCGCCGGAGGCAGCTGGGCCCCCTACCAGCCGACCAACGCCTTGCTCCACCCCGAGCAGGTCTGGCCCGAGGCCGGGGAGAACGCCCTGCTCATCGGGGCACGCATCGTTCCCGTTCTGCTCCTCCTGGCTCTGGCGGTGACGGCGGTCGCCCTGTGGCTCCGGCACAAGAACCACGGCGGCGGCCGGAAGAAGATCACCGGCATGGCCAAGGCCAGGGACATCGAGCCCTTGATGGCCAAGGCGATCACCGACAAGGCCCGCTCGCTGCGCCCGAGTTTGAAGGACGCCAAGCACATCGAAGCCCGCGACACCGGCATCCTCCTGGGCAATCTGCAGAACACCCGGCACGAGGTGCGCATGGGCTACGAGGATGTGGCCGTCGCCATCATGGCGCCCCGCTCGGGCAAGACCACCTCGCTCGCCATCCCCTCCATGCTCGCCGCGCCCGGCCCCGTCCTGCTGACCTCGAACAAGGCCGCAGGCGACGCATTCACCGCCACATACGAGGCCCGCTCCCGCGTCGGGCAGGTGTGGACCATGGACCCCCAGCAGATCGCGCACGCCGCACGCGAGATGTGGTGGAACCCCCTCGCCAGCGCGAAAACCCTGGACGGGGCGAACCGGCTCGCCGGCCACTTCCTCGCCGCCTCGGTGGACGCCTCCCAGCAGGGCGACTTCTGGTCCAAGGCCGGCAGCAACATCCTGTCCCAACTGCTGCTGGCCGCAGCGCTCGACGAGCGGCCCATCACCGACATCATGCAGTGGCTCGCCTTCCCCGCCGACCGCACCCCGCTCGACATCCTCCGCGACCACGACTTCGCCGCCGTCGCAGCACAGCTCAAGGGCACCGTCGAGGGACCCCCGGAGACGCGCGACGGCATCTACGAGACTGCCCGGCAGTACGCCACCGCACTGCTGAACAACGAGATCGCCGCCTGGGTCACCCCGCAGAAGGACGTTCCCGAGTTCCGCCCGTCGGAGTTCGTCACCTCCACCGACACGCTGTTCCTGCTGAGCAAGGACGGGGGAGGCGGGGCCTCGGCACTGATCGCCGCGTGCGCGGACTCCGTCATGCGCGCGGCCACCGCCCAGGCCGAACGGGCCGGCGGACGCCTGGACCCGCCCATGCTGGCGATCCTCGACGAGGCCGCCAACGTGTGCAAGATCAGCGACCTGCCGGACCTGTACTCCCACCTCGGCTCCCGCGGAATCATCCCGATCACCATCCTCCAGTCCTACCGCCAGGGCCAGAAGGTCTGGGGAGACGCGGGCATGGACGCCATGTGGTCCGCCTCGACCGTCAAGGTCATCGGCTCCGGCATCGACGACCCCGACTTCGCGGACAAGCTCAGCCGCTTGATCGGCGACCACGACGTCGAGACCACATCGACGTCGCACTCGGAGTCCGGCAAGAGCACGTCGGTGTCGATGCGGCAGGAACGGATCCTGCCCGCCGACGCGATCCGAGCCCTGCCCAAGGGCACCGCCCTGTGCTTCGCCACCGGCATGCGCGCCGCCATGCTCGACCTGCGGCCCTGGTACCGAGAGCCAGGAGCCGGGGAACTGTCCGCGGCGTCCGCCCGCGCGTCGAAGGCGATCACGGCTCGCGCCGTCGCGAAGCACGCGCCGACACAGTCCGACTTCGGGACGGCCGCGTGAGCGACGCCCCGCTGCACCTGGTGCCGGTCCGCTCCCGTGAGGCGAAGGACTTCGTGCGCACCTGGCACCGTCACCACCCGCCGCCCGCAGGACAGATCTTCGCGGTCGGCGCCGCCGACGAGAGGGGCACGCTGCGCGCCGTGGCCATCGTCGGCAGGCCGGTGGCCCGTCACCTGGACGACGGCGCCACCCTCGAAGTCACCCGGACCGCCAGCGACGGCGCCCGCAACGCCAACTCACTGCTCTACGGGGCCGCGTGGCGGGCGGCGAAAGCCCTCGGCTACCGACGGCTGATCACCTACACGCAGGACGGCGAGAGCGGCGCATCCCTGCGCGGCGCCGGGTGGCGCGTGATCGCCAGCCGGCCGCCCCGCGCCGGATGGCACACCCCGGCCCGCCCACGAGCCGGCCACGGCAACGACCACGTCACCCGCCTGCTGTGGGAAGCCCTGTGACCGAGCCCGTTCCTGCACAGCAACGGACTGACCATCTCACCTTGCCCCGTACCGCCCCGCGTCCTCCCGGAGTTGTCCTGCACACCGTCGACCTGACCGAACACACCCGCCTTCTCGGCGAGGTGGCCCCCGTCCTGAAGGAGCTGTCCGTGGAGGCGGCACGCATCCGGGAGGGCGAGATCGCCAAGCCCGTCCGAGAGATCGCACCCCTGAGCCTGCGGGTGCACGAGCTGGCGATGAAGTGCACGCGGCAGGTGCACGACCTGTCGGTCAGCCAGTACCCCGCAATGAAGGACGGGGCCGACAACCTGGCGCTCCTCGCCGGCGCCTGCTCCCAGATCTCACTGGCCGCCACCCTGTGCAACCTCGCCATCCATCACCGCACCGAGATCCTGCTGTACGAGGACGCCGATCCCACCCCGGCGACCAGCCGTGATCAGCTTCGCCGTGCCGGTGTCGAGATGCAGCAAGCGGCCACCACTTATCGCGCCGTAGCGCGACGGCTCTCCCGACGCCTCGCCTCATTCTCGGCGCGCGCTGAAGACCGGCAACTCATCGCCGAGGCCCAAAGGCCCAGCCCGCAGAAGGCGCCCTCCACACCGCCCGTGCTCGCTGCCCGGCGCCGCGGATGACGACGCCGCCCGAGGGCTTCCTGTTCGACGTGGCCGCCCCGCCGACGCCGGTTGAGCGCCTGTTGCTGCTCTCAGACCAGTACGTGCAGCACAACGACATGCTCGACCGTCTCCTGCGGGCCCATCCGCCATCCGAGCCCAACGCCCACGCCGCCTCCGCCCAGCGACTCGCTTCTGCGACCCGCACCGCCCTCAAAGCGGTCACCGACGGACGCCTCTTCCGCAGTCTCGACCTGTCGGACGCAGTGGTCCGCCTTGAGCAGCTCGCCTTCCTGAGCAGTGCCTCCGCGGACCAGCAGCTCCCGATGGCACGCACTCTGACCGCCTTGGCACCCGAAGCCGCGATGGGCTGCGCCAACACCCTCGCCTACGAAATCCGACGCCGCGGGGGGACGGCAGCAGGCGACGGTCCGGAGCACACCCTGACCGCCGCTCACCACACCGCCCTGTGGGAGATCGCCTGCGGGAACGTGGTGGTCACCAGCTCCCTGGGACGGCAAACCGTCCACTACCGCGACGAGCGCGTGCTCCTGGGCACACTGCGGGCGTTGGAGACAAAGGGGCTCGCGGAGCGCGTTCCGGAGTCCGCGCCTGCCGCCTATGTGGGCGGCCCGCTCCAGGACCGAGTCCGCCTCACTCCCGCCGGCACCACCGCGCTGGCCACGGCCATCAGCAGCCCGCCCACTCGCAGGGTGCCGGGCACGACGCCCGCGCCCGCACCCACCGCTGCGAAGACGGCCGCCCGCAGCCGTTAACTGACCCATCGGAGCCCACAGCAGCCCATGACCTCGCACTACCCTGCAGAACACCCGGATCCACCCCGCGCCCGGGTGGACGGATACGAGGCCCCGCCCGCACGCGTCCCAGACGTCTCCTGCACACCGGCACCGACGCGCTGCACCCGATCAGTCCTGGCCCACTGTCGCCTGCGGTACAAGGCCCGGCGGTGAGGCCCTTCGCGCCCCAGGACCGGGTCCTGGTCTCCCCGCGCTATCTGGCGGGAGCGGGCATCGACCGGCTCGCCGATGCGATCGGCCCGCTGGTCCACCTCTTCGGCTGGCCGAGCGAGCACGATCGCGCAAGCGGACGCATCAGCGTTCACAGCCCCGACGGCAGCCTGTTCGTCAACTTCAACTCCCGGCATACCCACGGCCACTGGTGGTCCCTCGCGCACCACGAGCCGTACTGGGAAGCCCGCTTCACCCGGCAGACCCCGATCGAGGCCATCGCCGCCGTCACCCAGGCTCTGCCCCAGCTGCTCGGCGACGACCGGCACATCGACCGGATCCCGCTCACCACCACCCCCCTCGCGCAGATCGCCGAACTGAACCACTGGCACCGCGAGGACGACACGTTCGCCTCGCCCGACGGCCACTGCCACCTGCAGCACACTCCGGCGGAAGACACCCCGTGGCGCTTCCGGCACCACGTGTACGACGGCTTCAACACCCACTGGGACGCCTCCTTCACCCAGGACAGCCCCGAGCGGCTCGTCGCCCAGTTCTTCACCCACCTCGCGACGACCACCCCGGTCGAGCGCACCTTCCGTGACGTCCCCTATCTCGTGCAGAACCTGGACGACGCGCTCATCACCCCCGTGCACCGAGCCGCCGTGAACCCACACGTCCACCACGCCGGCGCCCAGCTCGGCCGCGTCGTACACCGCCGCTGACACCGGCCTAACCGAAACCCGTCATCCCCAGCTGAACGAGCCGACTGGGCCGGCCGAGCACCTCCTGCTCCTCGCCGGCTACTTCACCCGGCACAACGACGCCCTGACTCGGCTGCACGTACACGTCCGTTGCCGCGAGCGCACTGCCATTTCTCCCGGCCTGCACTTCCGAATCCCTTGGACCACCGTGTCACTCCTGGACATCCCCGACGTATTCATCGGGTCCACCGACGACGGCCACACCTTCGTCATCCTCAACCGCCCCATCCGCGACGCCGACCGGCTGCTCACCGACGCCGGCTTCCTCCCTCGTGAACACCACGGCCGCAGGCTCCACCTGCTGCCTCCAGGCATCGCGCAGGACGTACACGAGCGCGCCGGCGTGGCGATGTACGGGCTCTTGGCCCACACCCACGACCTCGTCGACCTTTCCTGGACCACCCGCTGGAGTCCCGACCAGCCGGCAGGCGGCCCAAACCTGCACTTCCAGGTCAGGGACGGCAGGGTTGCCGTGACTGCCTCGACCACCGCCGCCCGGTTGCTGCTGGAGCAACACGGCTTCGTCCCCACAGCAGACGGCGCGTCCTACCGCACTCGGGACGGGCTGGACGAGCGCCAACTGCTCAGCGCCGTCACCGCTCAGCGCGCGTGTCCACCTGGGCATCCCCACACCAGCCGACATCCCCGCCAGCACCCGCCGCCGCTCAGCTCCCGCCACCGGTCCACGAATCACACCATCGGCCCCTCGCCGCACCCGCTGACCACCCCAACGCATCCGGCACCGCCATCCGAGGAGCTTCCACGTCCGACACCCCCACCGTGCATGATCTCGCCCGTGCCCTCGCCGACCAGCTCCACCCCGGTGCCGCTCCCCGGGACGTGACCGTCAACTTCGGCGCCCGCCGGCAAGCCCCCATCGAGTACCGCAGCCGCGGTCGGGGCGGGCCCGTGACGGTCTACGCCCAAGCACTGCACGCCGCCCTCTACGGCCTTCCCACGCCCGACGAGTCGCTGCCCACCGCCCTGGACGCGCTTCTGCAAGCCACACACACCGCGACCGCCCCGGAACAGAAAACCGCCGTCCTGCGGCAGGTCGCCGAGCAGCTGCGCAACGCCGCCGAGATCATCCAGCGCTACCAGTACCGAACCCAGTGGGACCGGTTCCCCACCGATGTCGCCGAGCAGCTCGCTACTGCTCACGACCAGGCCCAGCAGATCGCCCAGGCCCTCGACCGCGTGGCCCCCGCCTTCAGCCACCAGCCCACCACGGACACCACGCCCCGTGCCCGGGCCGCCCACGGCCAGAGCGCCACCATCCTCGCAACCTCCCCGCCTTCACCGGCCCCACGCCACCGCTGACCTGCCGCGACAGCGCCCTCCGAGAAAGACATCTCCTGGCCACCACCGACTCCCTCCAAGCTCTCCTCGCCCAACCCCGCTGCGCGCTCGGCGTGTTCGTCCCCGCCGGACTGCATCCGGCCCGCGCCGAGCATCATCAGCTCGACCAGATCGCCCGAGCCGGCGCCGACCTGTTCGAGATCGGCCTCGCCCACCATGACGCCGGCCTCGACGGGCCCATCATCCAAGCCGCCTACCGCCGCGCTCTGAGCCGCGGGCACCTCCTCACCCGCGCCCTGCGCGGGATCGAGCACGCCGCTGGCCTTCGGCCGACCGTCGTTATGACCTACTGGGACCCCGTCAGCCGGCACGGCCCCGAACGCCTGGCCCGGCTGCTCGCTGACGCGGGTGCCGCCGGCGCCATGGTCGTCGACCTGCCCGACGACCAGGCAGAGCGCTGGCAGGCCGCAGCGAAGGCCACGAACCTCTCCACCCCACGCCTCGTCCCCCGCCACCTCACTGACACCGGCCTCGCCACCGTGGCCGCCGGCGCATCGGGATGGCTCTACGCACCCGCCAGCACCGCCCCCACCGGCTACCGCGGCCCGCTCGACGTGCCCGCTCTCGCCGACTTCACGACACGCCTGCGCGCCGCGAGTCCCCTGCCCGTCGTATCGGGCGTGGGGATCTCCACCCCGGCCCTCGCGGAACGCGTTGCGCCACTGGTGGACGCCGTCGTCATCGGCACCCCCGTCGTCCGCGCCCTGATGACCGCCCCCGAGCAGGCCCCGGCACTCACTACCGCGTTCGCCCAAACCCTGAACCCGCACGCCACCACGGAGACCCGTGCCTGACCCCGCCGACCCGGCCCCGGTCCTCGCCCGCATCTCGTCCGACGCGGCCTCGCTGCACCAGGCCCTGCATTTCCTGCCCGCCGAACGAGGCGCATCCGCATCCACACTGGCCGCGCGCCTCACTGACGCCCATGACCTCGCCGGCACCGCTTTGCGGCTGTTTCTCACCCTCAGCCGCCAGACGACGCGGCCCTCCCCTCCGGACCTGCTGCTCCTTCACCGCGTCGCGCAGATCGCCAAGGCCGCCCAGGACGCCGCCGCCGAACTGACGGCTGCTCTTGCCCGCGCCGTGGAGAACCAGCGCCGCCAGGCCGCCGCCACATCACGGCGGGTGGTTCTGATCGGGCCGACACCGCAGCAGTTCATCGAGTCGGCCACCGACCTCGTCGACCGCATCCCCGCCCTCTGCGACGCCGTATCCCGCGACCGGCCGCAATCCCTCTGCCGCTGACGCGACCGCGATTCGAGTACTCCCTCCCCTTTCCCTAAACCCAGGACAGACCATTTCAGATCAGCCCCGATTCCGCGCCCTCTCCCTCGGTGCGGGAGTTCAATCCAGCACGCTCCTTGCCCTGTCAGCCGAGGGCATTCTCCCCAGGGTCGACTATGCGATTTTCGCCGACACCGGATGGGAACCCGAAGCGGTTTATGCACACCTTGACCGCCTGGAAGAAGAGATAGCCGCCCCCGCCGGGATACCCGTACTGCGCGTGTCGGCCGGAAATATCCGAGACGACGCCCTGAACCCGGATCACCGGTTCGCCTCCATGCCGCTCCACATCCTCAATCAGGACGGGCGACCTGGGATGACCCGGCGGCAGTGCACCGGCGAGTATAAGGTCAAGCCAATCAAGCAGAAGGTCCGCGAACTGCTCGGCTACCCCTATCCGGCACGCATCCCAAAGGGCGTTTTCGTCGAGCAGTGGGTAGGAATCTCCACGGATGAATTCCACCGCGCGAAAGACGCGGACGTCAAGTACATGCGTAACCGGCATCCCCTTCTGGACATGTCCTGGAGCAGGGCCGACTGTGCGCGCTACCTGACTTCCCTCGGTCTCGCCGATACCCCGAAATCGAGTTGCCTGGGATGCCCGTTCCATGGAAATGCGCAGTGGCGGCATATCAGGGACACATCTCCGTCCGAGTGGGCGGACGTCGTCGAATTCGACACGGCCATCCGGCAGGGCAACGCCCGCGCCAACGCCACCGGCAACAGACTGCTCGGCGAGGCGTTCCTGCACCGCTCCCGCGTCCCGCTCAGCGAAGCCCCCATCGATCACGTCACCGCCGCCGAGCGGGCCGCCCTGCGGATCAGCGCGGACGAGGCCGACGTCCTGGAGAACGGTGTCGAGGACGGCTGCTCGCCCTGGGCGTGCCGGGGCGACGCCGACGCGCTGACGCAGGACGACTTCGGGCTGGCCACGTGATACTCGACCTCTTCGCGGGGCCGGGCGGCTGGAGCAGGGCACTGCACGTCCTGGGCGTGCGCGACGTCGGCCTGGAATGGGACCCGTGGGCATGTAAGACCCGTGCTGCGGCGGGGCAGTTGACCATCCGGTGCGACGTGGCGAGGTATCCGGCCTGGCCGTTCCTCGGCCGCACCCGCGGTGTGATCGCTTCGCCGCCGTGTCAGGCATGGAGCATGGCCGGCAAGCGCCTCGGTCTTCTCGACCAGCCGCTGGTGCACGCGGCGGTCGAAGACCTGGCCGCCGGGCGCGACACCCGCGAGCGCCTCCTCACCGCCTGCCGCGACGAGCGCTCCCTGCTCGCCGCCGAGCCGATGCGCTACCTGCACGCGCTGAACGCGGTCGGCGAGCCCGACTGGGTGGCCATGGAGGAAGTACCGGACGTGCTGCCCTTGTGGAAGCAGTACGCGGCCGTCCTGCGCGGGTGGGGGTTCTCCGTCTGGTACGGGATCCTCAACGCCGCCGACTTCGGCGTCCCGCAGACCAGAAAGCGGGCAATCCTTCTGGCCTCCCGCGTCCGCACGGCGCAGCCGCCCACGCCCACGCACGCCCAGCTCGCCGAGCCGGAATCGCTGTTCGGTCCGGGCCGTGCCCGCTGGGTCAGCATGGCCGAAGCCCTGGGATGGGGCGCGACCGACCGGCCCGTCCCCACCGTCTGTGCAGGAGGTGGGCCTGGCGGCGGCCCCGAGCCGTTCCCGTCGGGCTCTCGCAAGACACTGTCCGACGCGCGGGAGCGCGGCACCTGGATGCCGCGGCCGGACGGGGTGGTTCTGCAGTCCCGCCGGGAAGGCGCGGGGTGGGCGGCCCGGCACGGCACGCGCGAGAATCGTGCGGCCGACGCTCCGGCGCCCACGTTCACCGCCGAGGCGCACCGCTGGTCCTGGTCCCTGCGCAGCAACAACCAGGCCAACGCCACCGTCCGGTCCATCCAGGAGCCGGCTGGCACGCTGTTCTTCGGGCACCGCGCCAACGAGTGCACCTGGGTCGCCGAACCCGCCACACCCTCGGCCACGGACACCGATGCGTCGGCCGTTCCCGAGCCGATCCGGATCACCGCCCGCGAGGCGGGCCTCCTGCAGACCTTTCCCGCCGACTACCCCTGGGCCGGGAACAAGGGCCAGCAGTTCTCCCAGATCGGCAACGCCGTTCCCCCGCTGCTCGCCGGCCACCTCCTCGCCCCGCACCTCGGCGTCACCCTCGACCCCGACGACTTCACCCTCGCCGCCTGATGCCCCACACCCCCGAACCCGACGAAGACGACCTTGACGCCGTCCCACCGCCCCAGCCGGTGTTCCACGTCGAGCAGGCCCTCCTGGGGGCTCTCCTCCTCGACCCGCACCGCCTGGACGACGTGAACGGCATCGCCGCCGACTCGTTCTCCACCGCCGCGCACGCCGCCCTGTATGCCGCGATCAGCACCCTGCCGCGGCCCGATCCCGCCGAGCACGCGAAGAACACCACGTGGCTCGACCGCGTACTCGCCACCGCCCTGGAGGAGGCGCGCGGACTGACCGCCTCCTACCTGCACGCCCTCGTTCAGGTCTGCCCCTGGCCCCGCCACGCCCCCGCGTACGCCCGGATGGTCGAGGCCGAGCACGCCCGCCGTCGCCTGCTGACGGCCGCCGAACGCCTCGTCCACACCGTCCACGACGCCTCCCTCCCGCACCCCGTCCAGACAGCGCTCGCCGAGGCGGATGCACTTGCCGCGGTCGTGGACGACATCGCGAACCGCTTCCCCCCGCGCTCCGGTGTCCTTCCCCGCACCCCGGCACCTCCTCCCACCGCCGCCGACGACACCGAGGCGGTCGAGGAGGAGCAGCTCCTGCTCGCGACCGCCACCGCCCGCCCGGACGACATCGACGCCGTCCGGTGGCTGCTCCCCGACGACCTCACCCTGCCCCTGCACGCCGGCCTGTGGCAGTGCCTGACCACCCTCGCCCGCCGCGACGAGCCCATCGACCCCGTCACCGTCCTGTGGGAAGCCCAGCAGCGCGGCCTGCTCGACGACGGCCGTGAACCAGGCATGGTCCTGCGCATGCTGGCCGAACCCGCCGGATCCGTCGAGCACTGGGCCGAACGCGCCCTGCAGCGCTCCCTCCTAGCCACGGCCAAGCACACGGGTCGGCGCATCGAGGCGTACGCCGGCGACCCGGCGAACACCCCGTTCCAGCTCGTCGTCGGCGCCCGCCGCGCCCTCGCCGACATCGCCGCCATCCGCACACGCTGGCAGCACGCCACCCAAGCCACCCCGCCACAGCAGCGGCGGCCCGCGCCCACTATCCGCGCCGGCCCGCCGACCACCACGGCCGCACACGCCGCCCGGTCCACACGAGCAACCCGATAACCCTCGAGTACGCCGGTGGCCGGACCCAAGGGCCCGGCCACCGGCAGAACAGATGAGACCCCCATGTGGCTCCCGCCATCGGCGCCCATGTCCGCCTCGACACCCACCCCACGCACCCGAGCGCCGTAGTCCACCGCCACGCTCTGCCCGCACGTCGAGAGGCTCCTCCCACGATCGCAGACACGACACGTAGCGCAGCCCGCCACAAGGGGGCCGTCAGCGGCAGGCGATCACGCCGCTGCGTAGCTTGCCCGGAACAGGTCCTGCGCCCGCTTCACGTCCCGTGGGCTACGGAGCTGCACCTCCAGATCACCCGTGCCGTGGTGACCGAGACCGGACACGTCCCGGGTGAAGCCCGGAACGAGGTCGACGTCCTTCGGGTCGACCTTCAGGTAGACCAGCAGCTTGCTGCGCTGCGGCGGGCATAGGCAGGCGAAGTTCCGCAGCCGCTGATACGCCCGGTAGGTCTTACGCTCCACCCGGTTCACGCCTTCTCCGAGCCCGAGCAAGACCTCGTCGACCGCGCTCGCCAGCTCCGCCATCGATGCACCCTCGGCGCCGGCCGCTGCCCGGGCAACGGCCTGGCGCCGTGTCCGGCGGGCCATCTGTATGTCGCCGCTCACGGAGGCCACGGTCTCAAGCCCGAGCAGGTCGCTGCCGAAGAGTCGATAGAGGACCAGGTCGATCGTGCGTCGGTGCTCCCGCACGGCGTGGATGTCGTAGCGGGTGAAGTCGCCGGCGACGCAGATCAGGCGCGGGCTACTCCACAGGACCTGGGACGCGGCCGTCACCCCGAGCCGGGCGCGGACCAGGTGCTCGAACTCGGCACGATGGTCCATCAGCCACGAGAGGTAGAACAGCCCCTGGTTGATGACGCCAGCGTCGACACCGCGCTTGTACTCCACGATGACCGGAGAGCCGTTCTCGTCCAGCCCGAGCGAGTCGATCCGGCCCCCGTGCACCGGACCGGTGCTGTACTCGCTCGCCAGGAACCGGACGCCCAGCAGCGTCTCCATGTGCGCCTCGACAAGGCCCTGCACATCGGCCTCGATCTTAGCAAGATGCGGTATGACCTCGGTCATACCGCTATTCGTCGTGTCCGTGCGGAACAGCTTCAGGCCCGACACCTTCCCCTCCTCGGCTCGGAGATCACCAACGCCGACGTGGTGCGGGATTGTTTCCGCTAGAGCCTTCGGGGGCGTGAGGATAGTGTGAGACCCTACGTGCGGCCCGATCGGGGAGCGCTCGCGTCCCCCGGTCACCGGGAAGCCGCGTTTTCCCCATGTGTCCCCCGTGACCCGGGGGAGAGCACCCCGGAGGCTACGTTTACGCAGGTCAGCCCCCGTAGCTCAGTGGATAGAGCAGGCGCCTTCTAAACGCTTGGCCGCTGGCCCAAACCTTGCTCCTCGGGGCCGATCCCTTTTATCTCACCGCCACCACAGGTCGGACTCTGCGGGCGCTCCCGCTGAAGCTATAAGGGGCGCAGTCTCATAGCGCTCACTCCGGTACCGACCGCAAGTGATCATGGAGCGCGGGGCTTGTATCGCGCGAGTAGTTGCCTGATCCGTCCCCCTCCGAAGTGCGTCCCGGTAGCCTGCTACCTGCTGATCAGCAGGTAGGGAGACACATCAGTCATGTACGAGCGCGGGATGCGGGTACGGCTCCGAGATCGTTTGTGGGAGGTCGAGGCGGTCCGTGGCGCGGGCAGCGAGGCATTCCTCGATCTACGCCGGGCCGATGAGCGCCCTGGGCCACGCCACCTGACAGTACTTGCCAGCAAGGAGCCGACGATCAGCCTGGAGGCGGCCACACAGCTACGCTTCGAGCCAGGCAACGCCGTCCTGCTCAACGAACTTCATGACGCGCTGGCCCTCACCATGGCCCACGGCCGTGGAGACCTTCTGGCGGTCGAGCATGGCCGAATCGATGTGGAGCCCTACCAGCTAGTGCCAGTTCTCGTCGGCATGCGCCAGCCGCGCGTACGCCTGCTGGTCGCGGATGATGTCGGTCTGGGCAAAACCATCGAGGCCGGCCTCCTGCTGATGGAACTGGCCCGCCGTGGCCGCGCGGACCGCGTACTGATCGCCTCCCCGGCAGGACTCCAAGATCAGTGGGTCGAGGAGATGCGTTTCCGCTTCAACCTCGACTTCACCAAGGTCGACAGCAAGAAGTGGCTGGAGGTTCGCCGGGACAATCCGACCACGGTCAGCCCGTGGACCGCCATCCCTTACGCGGTGTCATCGATCGACTACCTGAAGAACAACATCGGTGCCATTCAAGCCGCGCCACCGTTCGACGTGGTGATCATCGACGAGGCCCACCATGTCGCCCGCGCCTATGCGGGGGAGGGCCGCTCCAGCGCCACCGACCGCAGCCGCCTGGCCCGCGCATTGGCCGACCACAGCCGAGAGCTGCTCCTGCTGTCGGCAACGCCGCACAACGGGTACCAGGAGTCGTTCGCTAGCCTGCTCCAGCTCCTGTCTCCGCACCTGGCCGCCGATGACGGGCGGCTGGATCCCGAGCTGGTCCAGCCGTACATCGTGCGCCGACTCAAGGACGACGTCACCCGCGGCGAACCGGCTCAGCCGATCAGCCGGCGCCTGCCGCCGCAGCCCATCGAGGTCCGCCCGACCAGCCGGGAGAAGGAGATCCACCAGCGGCTGCGCGGGCACAGCAAGCGCATGCTGACTGCCCTACGCGGCACCGACTCCTACTACGTGCAGGCATTCGCCCTGGAAGTGCTGCGCAAGCGCGCCCTATCCAGCCCCTATGCGCTCTTGCAGAGCCTGCGCCGTCGAGCGGAGAACCTCGGCATCCCGCCGGTCGATCGCACTGGTCGGCAGCGCATGGACGTACTGCAGCAATACCGCGGGGACACCGCACTGCCGGAAGCAGAACTGCGGGCCGCCGAGGAACTGGCGCTGGAGGGCGTAGCTGCCCACCTTCCGGAGGACCATCTGCGCGAGGAGCAGCGCCTGGTCGGCAGGCTCCTGGAGATGGTCGAGTCCCTCAGTCCCGGCGATGACAGCAAGCTCACCCGGCTGCAGGGTTGGCTGGAAGGCTTCCGTGCCGGGCGGCGCGGGGAGAGGGTCATCCTCTTCACGGAGTACCGCGACACCCTGGACTACCTGGAGAAAAACCTGGGCCACGGGCCGCTGCTACGGGTCGACGGCACCATCCCACTGGCGAAGCGACGTGAGGTACTGGAGCGGTTCGCCGCCACGCCTGGAGCTATCCTGCTGGCCACCGATGCCGCCGGAGAAGGTCTCAACCTGCAGGACGCCTGCCACGTAGTAGTCCACTACGAACTGCCCTGGAATCCAAACCGGTTGGAACAGCGCAACGGTCGTGTCGACCGCTACGGCCAGCCGCACGTTGTCGAGATCAGCTACCTCTATCTGGCCGAGACCCGTGATGAGGAAATCCTCCAACGGCTGCGCGACAAGCTCTCCACCATCACCAAGCAGCTCGGCTCCAGCAGCGACGTTCTGGGTGTGGCCGGCCGCAGCGACGTGATCGACGGTCTCCTGGAGGACATCGACGCTGCGGAACTGGAGCAGCGCCTGGAGCGGGCTGTCCAGCAGGTCCGTGACTATCTCGAGCGCAGCGGCGCCCTCGTGCTCATGCAGAGCATGAAGAACGAGAAACAGATTGAGGGCGAGACCACAGCCGCCCGCGAACAGGCTGGCTGGCTTCTGCCAGATTTCGACGAGTTCCGGCAACTGGTGGCCTCCGTGGTGAGGCAGTGCGGCGGCTCTGTCGTGGGCAATGGCGACATCGTGACCATCGAGCCCGGGCCTCTCCTCAAGCAGTACCCGCTCGTCCCCCAAGAGGCATTTCAAGCCACCTTCAGCCGCTCCGTCGCGCTCGAACCCGAGCACCACGGAATTGCCTTCCTCACGCCCGCCCACCCTCTG
The DNA here is from genome assembly GCF_055571535.1 of Streptomyces sp. NPDC030893. Classification (NCBI taxonomy): domain Bacteria; kingdom Bacillati; phylum Actinomycetota; class Actinomycetes; order Kitasatosporales; family Streptomycetaceae; genus Streptomyces; species Streptomyces sp. NPDC030893. Next base: position 479,480 of record NZ_JBVIFC010000003.1, read on the forward strand.
GTGCGGGCGGTCCTTCAGCGCGTCCGTACCCGCCTGTACGACGAGCGCGCCGCCAACCGCGTTGCTGTGCGCCCCGTGGTTGAGGGCCATGGCGGGTGGCTGTTCACCTACGTCGGCCGGATCACCTCCGACGACGGCCGTGTCCTGGAAGAGCCCTTGGTGCCCGTCTTCGTTCCTCGCAACGCGGACGGCACACCCGCCGCGCCCAGCCAGGACCCAACTACCGACCTGCGCCGCCTCCGCCAGCGCCCCGCGCCCTCCGGCAGCCTCGACATCATTGACAAGGCCCGTCAGGAGCTGGCTCTTGAATTCGACACCGCCGTCCTATGCGGGCAGCAAGAAGCCTCCCGCCGAATCGCCGTCCGCGCCGAAGCTCTGCGAGAACACTTGACTGCCCAATCCCAACGCCTACACGCCGACCTCGACCGCTGGCACGCCGCAGAACTGGCCGAGGCCGAGAGGCGCTTCACCGCAAGTGCCGGTGACAGCATCCAGCTCGGCCTCTTTGCCGACACCGGACATGGCGCTTTCCACACCGTCGACGAAGCCCGGGCCGCAGTCAATGACGAGTTCAACCGCCGCCGGAAAGCTCTAAGCCGCGGCTACCAGGTCGCCGATGTCAGCGCCGGTGAACCAGTCGGCTGCATCGTGTGCGTGGAGGTGCCCGGATGCTGAACATCACCGTCGCCGGCACCACCCTGTCCACGTACTACCTCTCTGACCCTGCGCTGTTCCTGCGCGAACAACGCGACCGGGTCGGAGCCGACGACGCCACAGAGGGCATCCGCCATGCCAGGCGTGAGCTGCGCCGCCTGGTCGCCGATATTGACGAGACCAGCACCCCCGGGGAAACCCGCAAGCGTATGCTCACCTGGCTCTCGTACTTCGGTTGGATCTTCACCGGCAGTCTCCCGGCTCTGGAGGAGCCCGTCGCCGGTCGCGCCAGTGCTCCCGATGGCAAACCCGGCATGACCGATCTCGTTTCCGTGCTCATCACCCCGCCCGGGCAACACCTGGACGCCTCCCCCACGGGCCGCCGCGCGGGCAAGCTTCGACCCCAGCGTCAGGCCGAAGTGTGCGCCCGCGAGCACAAGCTCCCTGCTGTCCTACTCAGCAACGGCAGCGAACTGCGAGTCATCCGACGAGACCCCGGGCTCGGCGGAGAAGCAAGCTATCTGTCAGTCGACCTCGCCGGCCTGGCCGAACTCGGTGACGAGCACGAGTGGCGCGTCCTGTGGGCACTGTTGCGGCCGGAAGCCTTCATCCCCGACCCAGCCGGCGAGATCCTGTGGAAGCTCATTGAGGACGCGAGCTCCGAGGCTGCCACCGCCGTCAGTGAAAACCTCTCCGGCGGCGTACGCACCGCCATCAGCGCCATCGCCAACGGCGCTCTCCACCACTGGCGGCAACACCGGCAGCCCATCCCCGAACCCCGCGACCTCTTTGCCGACGCCCTCAAAATCGCTTACCGCCTGCTGTTCGTCGCCTACGCAGAGGACCGCGGGCTCCTGCCTGTCGGCACTCCCTCCTACGACCGCGGCTACTCCCTGCGCGCCCTCCGGCGGGAGATCCTCACCGAGGCAGGCTGGGCGCCTGACGGCGGTCTTCTATGGAACTCTCTACGGGCGTCGTGGTCCCTGCTGCGTGACGGCGTCGATGCCGGCGAACTGCAGATCACTGGCTTCAACGGGGGCCTGTTCGACCCAGCCAAGTGCCCGCTGCTCGACAACCCGGCCATGACCATCGGCGACACCTTCATCCGAGACGCGATCGACGCCCTCTCTTGGACCGAGGCTGAACGCCCCACCAGCAAAACAGCCGCAGGACGACGAGCAGTCAACTACCGTGAGCTCGGCGTCGAACAGCTGGGCAGCATTTACGAGGGGCTGCTCTCGTTCGAGCCTCAGATCGCCAACTCTCCCAAGATCCTGGCCCGCATTGGACGAGGACAGTCGGCAATTGTGCAGGTACTCGACGCCGAGCAGCTGTCCGAGGGCGCTGAGACCCTAGAAACGTACGATCCCGGCACCTTCTACCTCTTCGAAGCCAGTGGTCAGCGCAAGGGCTCTGGTTCCTACTACACCGCCCGTCCGCTGGCTCACTTCGTTGTTGGCGAAACCCTCCGACCTCTGATCAAGGACGCCGCTCCCGAAGACATCCTCAACCTGCGGATCTGTGACCCTGCCATGGGATCAGGTGCCTTCCTCGTCCCGGCTGTGCATCAGTTGACCGAGGCTTACGGTGAAGCCCTGGCCCGGGAAGGCGAACTACTCGACCACAAATTGGACGACACCGAGCGCGCAGCCTATCGCCGCCTCATCGTCGAACGCTGCATCTACGGCGTCGACCTCAACCCGATGGCGGTCGAACTAGCCAAGGTCTCACTCTGGCTTACCACGGCCGCCGCCGGGAAACCCCTCTCCTTTCTGGACGCTCACCTACGCTGCGGCAATGCAGTGATTGGAGCCGAATTCGACAAGTGGGGAGGAGTTCCTCTCCCTGCCCAAGACGGCCGCACTCTGCGTGCCGCAGCAAAAATTGACATTCTCCAGGACTCTCTCTTCACGCTGGAGGAGCCAGATCTTACATCTCTCGTTCGTGTGCGTCGGGCCCTGGCAGAAATCCCCTCGGAAGATCGGCTAGAGGTCCGCGCCAAGGAAAAACGCTTTGAGAAGCTCCTGGATGGCAACGACTTCACCAGGCTTCAGTCCCTGGGCGACTGGTGGGTCGCTCCATTCTTCCTGGATGAGCTAAAGGGGAACAGCAGCCAGTGGCTTGCCGGGCACACCAGCATCAAATCAGGAGAATTGCTACGCCAAGACCTTGCAGGAATCCCCGCTAAGGTACGCTCGAACGTTCGACCATTCCACTGGGAAGTCGAATACCCTGAAGTATTCTACAACTCCAAGGGAAAGCGTCGGCCCGACGCCGGCTTCGACGCAATCATCGGAAACCCTCCCTGGGAAGGTGTCACCTTTAAGTCGGCCGAGTTCTACGGGCGATTCGATCCGTCGTACGCACTTCTCAAGAAGAAGGACGAGAAGCTCGCACGCCAGCGGGAGCTGGAACAGCAAAGCAATGTCGCAGCGGCCAAGAGCGACGCTGACAGACAACTCACCGGAGTCAAGACATTCATCAAGAGTTCCGGGGTTTACCGGATGCTCTACGGTCACGGTATCGCTTTTAACTACTACAGGACGTTCCTTGAGCGGGAACTCGCCTTGCTGGCCCCTCGCGGCCGACTGGGCCTGGTCATCGACTCCGGCGTCGTAAATGGAGCATCAACTGCAGAGCACCGCAAAGAGCTTCTAGATCATTGCACCGTTGACCACTTCGTTCTGTGTGACAATTCGAACGGAATCTTCCCAATCCACCGAAGTGAACAATTCCTTCTATTGGTGGCGGAAGCAGGGGGATCTACAGACCCACTACCGTTCACAAGCAACGTGTCGTCACTAGAGCATCTTCTTGACCTTGAAAATCGAACCCTCCCCATCTCTCGTAGCACCCTTGAAGCCATGGATCCAGAGACGCTCGCCGTCCCTGATGCGCGAGATCCACAACTCCTCTCGCTTTTGACGGCACTCTATGACTCAAGGCCAATGCTTCTGGACCATATGTCAGCCGGGAGTTGGCAGATCGATTGGGGACGGGAACTCAACATTCATGATGATCGACGCTCGTTCTCGACAGAAGGCAGCGGAATTCCACTCAGGGAAGGGAAGAATATCCATCAGTTCGTGCACGACTTCTCAACCCCGACGTACCGCCTCGTAGAACCTGACGGAGAAGAATCTCTGGTCGGGCGCGCAGTGAAGCGCGCAAAGCTAAAGAAGCGATCTCCCACCATTCCGCGACGGCGAGGAGAAACCTCACTGAGGAGCAGTGAGGTCCGGAAAGGCGCCCTGGAGATCCCTGCGGATCACTACCGCCTCTGCTTCCGGGAGACCGCCCGCGCCACAGATGAGCGCACGTTGATTGCTGCAATCATTCCCCCCGACACAGCCATCTCACATAAGCTGCATTTCTTCTACAGGTCGACGTTTGATCATACCGCGAATGGCTATCGCACCATTCTCAGCGCAGAAGCTATGGCCTATGTCGCTGGCTTGCTTAACAGTCTCGTAATCGACTTCGTCGTAAGACGCAAGGTTTCGAGCTCTGTCAGCAAAACGGTTATGTCAACAATCCCTGTCGCCGACGTTCCGCTAGATCGCGGCCCGGGCGCGGAAGTTGTTCGAATTTCCGCTCGGCTGACCTGCCGGGCATTCGAGTTCAACGAGTTGGCCGAAGTCCTTGAGGTTAACTGCGGACCTCTTTCCAAGGAGGACGAGTACCAGCTTCGGGCGGAGCTAGATGCACGGGTCGCACGCCTCTACGGATTGTCCGCGTCACAACTGGAGCTGATCCTGGCTGACTTCCGGCAGAGCGCGGACACCGAGGGCAGTCCTGTACGGCCCAGCGAGGAGTACAAAACGCTCGTCCGCGAGCACTTCGCGCGCTTGGCTGGCTGATCTTGACCGCCAGTGCGAGACGTGTTGTCAGTGACCGGCACTACGCTCGCTTCAAGACGTAGGCGGGCCTCCTCTGTTCAGGAGCGCCCGCAGTACGGCCGGACGATCGACAACGGGTGTGGGTAGGAAGGGCGAGGGATGAATCCGCTGGAGCTGGCTGATCGGTTGCGTGAGGACTACCGGCGGTTCACCTGGACCACCTACCCCATCGCCGACCCTGGCTTGCGTTCACGCCTGGAACGGTTGGTGGACGAGGAGGCGCTGCTGTGGCGAGGCCCGTACCTGTCTGTCCAGCCGCGCTTCCAGCTGGACGCTACGTTGGCCGACCTCTCCACGAACATCGGGTTGCCACCAGAGATCACGGGCGCGTTCCCACGGGTAGAGCGTCTGTTCACACATCAGGTCACGGCGGTTACCCGAATCCGACAGGGCCTGAACACACTGGTGGCCACTGGTACGGGGTCGGGCAAGACCGAGTCCTTCCTCATCCCGGTCGTCGCGCATGCCTACGAGAATGGGCACCGTCCGGGTGTGAAGGCGATTGCGCTGTATCCGATGAATGCCCTGGTCAACGACCAGGAGGACCGCATCAAGGCGGCGTGCGAGGCACTGGGGCTGACCTACGGCGTCTACACGGGCGCGACCCCGACACACGACCGCACCCGGATGCAGGAGATGCCCCCGGACATCCTGCTGACCAACTACTCCATGCTGGAGTACATCCTGACCCGCCGGGAGGACCGGGAACTCTTCCGGAACGGGGTGCTGCGCCATCTGATCCTGGACGAGATCCACACCTACCAGGGCGCGCTGGGCACCGAGATCGCCGGCCTGGTGAGGCGGCTTCGCGGTCATGTCGCCGATGAGGGGCTGGTATGTGTCGGCCTGTCCGCGACCGTCAGCGCCGGAGGCGACCACGCGGTCGATCTGCAGCGCACCGCGGAGTTCGCGAGCAGCCTGTTCGCCGCCCCGTTCGACGTGGACGGCATCATCGAAGAGACGGCCGTGCCCCAGCCCGAGCCGGATGTGAGCCTGATCGGCCCGGCGCCGGACCGCGAGCAGCTCCGCCAGGCCCTTGCCGACGGCGGGGACACCTCCCGGCTGCGGGCCGTACTGGGCGATCCACAGGCCAGTCCGGTGCTGGATCTGCTGCGGGCGCACCTGTCGGAGCCCAGCACGGTTGATGAGCTGATGGAGCTTCTCTCCGGTCTGCCGCAGCGGCAAGGGGCCGACCGGGATGCGCTGGAAGACGAAGTAGCCGGCTGGCTGCTGCTCGGGGCGGACACCCACACCCCGGAGGGCCCGCCCGTCCTGGAGGCCAAGGTTCACCTGTTCCTGCGGAGCCTGCCCACGCCGGTGCGCTGCGCCGGGGAAGCCGAGCATTTGCTGCTGGACGGCGCGACAACGTGCAGCCACGAAGGCTGTGGCGCGAAGGCCACAACACCGTTGGGGGTCTGCCTGGGCTGTGGCCAGGATTACGACCTGGAGCGGGACGATCCCGACGGTCCGGTCGCTCGCTATGTGGCCCGTCGCCTGACGGCCGATGAACCGCTGCAGGTCCCTCGGACTGGTGACCGGAACTGGTACCCGGCGCGCCGGTGCACGAGCTGCGGCAAGGACGCCAACGGTGCCACGTGCCTGGGGTGTGGAGCCGCGACTCGCGAGGTTGTTGTCGCTGTGCCGGAGCCCGATCGGCCGCTGACGCGGTGCCCAGTGTGCGGGTATCTGCGCGCGCACGGCGCGGTGCAGGAGTTCACCGCCCGCACCGCCGCCGCGGTCACGGCCGCAGCGTTCAGCCTGCACACCGGGCTGGCGGCGCAGAGCGATGACGAGATGCTGCGGCGCCTTCTGATCTTCGCCGACTCGCGGCAGGACACCGCCTTTCAGGCCGGCTACCTGCGCGACCGGTCCCGGGCCGTGCAGGTGCGCCGTCTGATCGTGGATAGCATCTCCGACCGCGTTCGTAATGAGGAGCCACCCGCGAGCTTCAACAGCTTGGTCGAGGATGTCTTCCGGCGCGGCCAGGAGTCCGGTCTCTACGAGGATCCTGCAGGTAAGGACGCCCGCCGACGGGCCCTGCGTGTGTGCGAGTGGGACCTGCTCGGGGAAATCGCCAGCGACGAGCGACGGCCGCCGACCCTGGAACGCCTCGGGCTGGTCACGATCGGCTACCCCGGCCTGGAAGTGCTGAGTGACGATGCGCTCAAGCCGCTCACCGACACACTGGGCGCAGACGCCGCTGCGGCACGCTGGTTGCTGGCCCGCATGCTCGACCTGGTTCGCACCCGCGGCGGACTCGGCCACGACTTGCTCCAGAAGCGTCTCGACGCCAAGACCGAGGCCGAACTCGTCGACTCAGGCGCCACTATGGGCATGGGGCAGTCCATCACCGGCTATGGCGAAACCAACGTCAGGGTGCCTGGCGCCAACCCCTTGGCCATCAGCGCCAAGAGCGCGGCCGGCCGCCTGGTGCGGACCGCATTCCCAAGTGTGACCAGGTCCGACGCTGTCGAGCGGGGTGTGCGCAAGGCCGTTGACCTGCTGGCCGAGCACAGCCTGTTGGAAGGCACTCAGGTAGGCAGCGGCCGACAGCGGGTGGTGCTGCGCCAGGTTCCGCCACAGGCTCTGGAGATCAGGCCCGCCAGCGAAACCACGTACCGGTGCCGTGCCTGCCGGGCCGTGCAGCCCGGGCCCTCGCCGCAGAACAGGTGCGCCACGTTCAACTGCAAGGGCACCATGGAGCCGTGGCAGGGCGACCGGGATGACCACGAGCGGCTGTTGGCCGCCAGCGACGCTCCTCTGGTCATCAAGGCTGAGGAGCACTCCGGGCAGGTGCCCCTGGAGAACCGTGTGCAGATCGAGGAGCGCTTCAAAGAGGGCGATCTCAACCTGCTGGTGTGCACCATGACGCTGGAGCTGGGCGTGGACCTTGGCCAGCTGCTCGCCGTCATCCTGCGTAACGTACCTCCGCGCCCGAGCAATTACGCCCAGCGCGCTGGCCGAGCCGGACGGCGGGAAGAGCGGGTCGCGCTCGTCGTCACCTTCGCCGGTGGCATGCCACACGACAGCTACTACTACGCCCGGCCTGTGGAAATGATCCGCGGCGCCATCCGCCCGCCGGCGTTCCTGCTGGACAACCAGCGCGTGCTCAAGCGCCACGCCCGGGCCATGGCCCTTGAGCTGTGCGGGGAGAACCTCCCGCAGTGGATGCGGGGTCTGGTTACCGAGGACGCGGATGGAACCCTCCACGGCATCGATGAAGTCAAGACTGCCCTCGCTGAGGGACGCGACCGCAACGCGGCCAAGGTCCTCGCCGCGTTCCGTCTCGGCCTAGCCGAAGAGGATCTTCCGTGGCTCACCGAGGACTGGGCATACGAGGTGGTCGATTCCTGGATCGACGACCTCGACGCGCACGTCGAGCCGTATCGCATCCGCCAGAAGGGTCTGCTGGAGGAGTGGATGCAGGCCGCCAGCAAGCCGGGGAACAAGGAAGCCTCCCGGGCCCTCACCAGTATCAACGCCAGTCTGGAAGCCATGCGCAGCGGCGACCGCAACCGGGCGTACGTGCTGTCCTACCTCAGCTCCGTCGGCTTCCTGCCCTCCTACGCCTTCCCCACCGACACCACCAGCCTCGCGCTGGAACGCGAGACGGCCGAACTGTCCCAGGACTCCGTCCAGGCACTCAAGGACTACGCCCCCGGTCAACTCGTCTACGCCCGCGGCGACAAGTGGCTCGTCGACCAGGTCGACTTCCGCCGTGCCAACCTGATCAACTCCGACGGCGTCGGCGCCCTCGACCACATCAACCTGTGCAACCGCTGCGACACTGTGAACGCCCCCACCAACGCGCATTGCCTGTCCTGCGACAGCGACGACCTGAGCCCTCAGCTCAGCGTGCCGATGCGCGCCATGCGCGCCTCACGTCGTCAGCGGATCTCGGCAGACGAAGAACACCGCTCCCGCTCCCCCTTCGAAGTCACCCACCACCTCGGCGCCCCCAACACCGCCGAGACCTTCCTCTTCGAACGTGACGGCCTCGTCCTGCAGTGGGAGCGCGGCGCGGACCTGACCGTCCTCAACCGCGGACGCATCACCAGGAATCAGAGCAATAGCGAGCGCTTCGTCATCTGCACCGGGTGCGGCTTGTGGTTCGATGCGATCCCCGGCCCCACGCCGACCCGCGCTCAGCGAGATCGCCAGCAGTTCCATGACAAGATCTGCACCAACCAGCGACTCGAATACAGCATCCTGCAGGTTGACCGCCGCGTCGACTGCTTGCAGGTCCTCCCTGACCTGGAAGCACTCGATATCCTTCCGGACCGACTGGAGGAGTTCCTCGCCAGCGTCCGCGCCGCCTTGGACCTCGGCTGCCGCGTCATGCTCCAAGCCGGCGACGACGAGGTCTCCGGCTTCGACTGGCCACGGCCCGACCCGGAAAGCGACGAAGCCACCTTCCGGCTCGCTGTGCTATACGAAGAGGTCCCCGGCGGTGCCGGCTACCTGCGCCAGCTCGCCGCGCGCTTCGGTGAAGTGGCCGCTGCCCTCGTCCCGGTGCTGGAGGACTGCTCCTGTGAGCGCTCCTGCTACGCATGCCTGCGCTCGTACGGCAACCAGTTGGAAGAAGACCTGCTCGACCGTCACGTCGCCGCAGATTTCCTGCGTCGCTTCGCTGATGCGCCGACGGTGGACGGACGCCGGGTGCCCAGCTACACGGATGCCTTCCACGGCCGCCCGCGCTCCGCGATCGAGCGGCGCCTCGCCATCGCGTTGATGGCTCTTGGAGCACCCCGCGGCCACGCCCAGTACAACTGGGGAGACCGCGGCTCCACCGACGGAACACCCCGCCCCGTCACTGTGGCCGACTTCGCCTGGCCCGACCAGAAAGTCGCTGTCTTCTGTGACGGCTGGAAGCATCACCACACCCAGGAACGACAGGCATCGGACAAGGCCAAGCGAGACGCCATGCGGGCCGATGGCTGGACCGTTCTGTCCTACTGGGGCGGCCAGATCGTCCGCAACGCCGAGCAGTGCGCGGAAGAAGTCCTGGAGCGCCTCACCACCGAGCGCTGATTAATCCAACGGCCCTGGTAGTACCAGTCCTTGAGGCGGTACTACCGGGGCCGTCACGTCAGGCGGGACCGGTCATCGACCGGCGTGGCGTGAGAACCAGCGGGATCTCCTCGCCAATCTTTTTGGCCAAGCCGCGGGCGAGAGCAAGACCATCGAGAATTGCGGCCACCTGCTTGATGACCACCCGGGCGGCGGAGAGGCGCTCCCCGAATCCGTGAACATAGTGCGGATATCCGCCGGGGCCGAACTTGGCGTCAATCACCCACCTGAGCTCTCCCTCCAAGCGTGAAAGAAAATACATAGCTGCTCTACTGCTATCACCCATGTCAATCTCTAGCCTGACGTATAGACCCACCGCGTTGCCCAACACCGTGGATTCTTCTCTCTGCGTCATCACGAACACCGACATCGTCAGTATCCTTGGACGGTCACCCTCATCAACGGTCAGGGTGTAGCGGGAAGGTTCGGGCAAGAATTGACCTCCAACATGGAAACAAGAACACCCGAGCGGCACCGCGCCATTTTACGGTGGTCGTACTTTGACATACACGGCGCCGGGCATCCAAGCCTGCCAGGCGTTATCTGCGTCTGCCGTAAGCGAATCCCAAGGCATGACGAGGAACCATCAATACTGGATGTCGATGTCCCGCAGTTTCCAATTTCTGACCCGCTGGAAGCGGAATCGTGAGGCGGACTGACCAGACATGCCGACGGACGCACATCCGCCGGACCCCCCCTTGGAGAGCAGCTCCTCCGGCCAGTTCGCGACACCGCACAGCAATCGAATACATGGCCGAGTAATCGAATGCCAGTTTACGCCAGCGAGTGCGTTGTCAGTGGGGTCCGGTATACCGGTCGACTATGAGTGTTACTCAGAAAGCTGCTGCGTCCTCCTCCGGCCGCACGAAGCCGCGATCGGTTGACTGCGACTCTCCAGATGACTACAACCCGGCTGCTGCGGTCCTAGCATCGCGGGACGCCGGCCCTGACGGAGGAAGAGACCCGCAGACCGCGCAGGACGACTACCTGCTGGTGGAATTACTGAGTGCCGCCTTGGCGAAGATCCGCCTCGAACGACAGCGGACCGGAATTCAAGCCCACGGAACGGCCGAGTCGGGGCCATTGCCGCGTGCGTGGCGTGATGCACGGGGCCGCCTGTGGTGGAAGGCGCAGACACTGAGCTTGGAGGGGCCCGGCAACGACCTGGAACTGTTCGACTGGTGCCGTCGCCCGCTGGGGTCGTGGCCTGTACCTCTGTCGCTCTCTGAAGCCGATCTCGAAGCGGTGCTGCTGGAGGGAGATTCCCTGTCTGAATTCGCCGAGCAGGCGGCAGACTTGGTTCAGCACGCTGACGTCGAGGCAGAACTCGTTCAGAATCAGGTCTTCGCCGCCCTGATGTTGTGTGCACGGATGAACGGTGGCGACGATGATGCGGTCCAGCGGGTCTACTGTCGGCTGCGGCGCCTGCTGATCGACCTTCCGGTACTCAGCGACCGCGAGGTCCTAGCGCTGGCGCGGGAGCTGCCGGCAACGGACTCCGACCATGATTCGTTCCTGGCAAAGTTCGTCCGCGTCGCCTACGTTCACCACCCGGTCCAAGCGCCGGGGAAAGTTCGCCTGCGACGCTGCGCCGCCTGCCGAAATTTAGTTGACGACGGGGCCGTTGGCTGTGGGACTCCCGGCTGCGCGGGGGTGCCGGAGCGGCACGAGGTGGCGTGTCTGGGTGGGTATTGGACTCAGCACCGGGCCACCCGCCAGTTCTTCCACGACCCGGGACTGCTGGAGGGAAGGTTGCTGGACCACCTGGGTGAGCTCGTCGACGACATGCTGTGCGTCGAGGACTGGCCGTGCTTGGACGCCTGGGATATGGCATTGACGTTCAAGGACCAGGAACCGAGTGCCGAAGCGGAGTGCTGGGCCGTCGACGCTAAGGACTGCTCAAGCCCAGCCCTGCTCGCCCGAGGCTTTCGCTGCGATTCCCGTGTGCTGGCGCGCAGGCGCATCATCGTCATCCCCATGCACCGCCTCAAAACTCCGGGCTACCACGCGGATCTCGAGCGCGAACTACAGGGCCGGGTTTCCGGCGTCGAGGTCCTCGACGAGAGGACGTTCCTGCGGCAAGTCACCGTCCGTGCACGCCAGTCAGGAGAAAGGCGATGAGGGACACCCGCTCCTGGAGCAAGTCACTGGTGAAGGAGCTTGCGGACGACAGTGTGCGCCCCCTGCTCGGCCCCCTCAGGCCCTGGGAAGTCTGCGCCCTTGAGGTGGGCCTGTCGTTTCTGGACGACTATCTGCCCGGCCAGGGCGTCGGAGCTCTATGGCCGGTGCTTTCCGGATACATGCGTCTGGATATGGACCTGGGCCCGCAGATCCGGACTCTGCGGGAGCTGATGGGCCCGCTTGCCAAGACCGGGACCATGCGGGAAAAGCTCGATCAGTACGTGAAGCTCCCGGCACAGGTACGCGGCTTTGAACCCTGTGACATGCTGGGGCACAAGCCGGAGTTGTCGACCGTGTTCACGCGCCGGTCCACCCCGTACGCAGCGGCCCGTCATGACCTCTACCGTCAGACGCTGCAGACAATCGCCCCCTATCAGACGGCCTCCTCGTACCGGCCGCCGCTGCCGGGTTCGGTGTGTTCCTTCGAGCGGGCCGACGGCAGGCGGGAACAGATCCGCGTCCCCGAGACGCTCATCCCGGCGCCGGCACCAGCGGTGCTGCCCGCAGCAGCCTCCCGGCTGCAGGAGCCCATCCCCCTCACGCGGGACAACTTCCAGTGGGCCGCCGAACAGATCGACAAGATCCTGGAAGCCCATCCGGAGATCGAAAACCGGGACTTCGTCAAACGGTTCGAGCAGATGGAAGCCCTGCTGGCCGACCACACCGAAGGTCATCTCATCGATCAGCGGTGGCGGATGACCATCGACCGCCTGTGGCACGTGGTCGGCCTGATGAACAGTGGTAAGTCCACCCTGCTGGACCTGATCGCCTTCATCATCGCCCACCGCGGCGGCAAGGTCGGGTTCGTCCTCGCCTCCGGCAGCGACGTGTTCGCCAAGGTCAGCTTTCTGCAGGCCCTGGGCATCGACACCGTGCCCATCTTCGGACGCACCCGGGAAGGCGTCCACAAGGACCGGTTCTGGCGCTCGCTCCTCCACGACGGCGAGAAGACCTTCCCCACGGGTCTGGACCCTGCCGCAGCGTTCGCCGACGACCAGTGCTACCTGGAGGAGCTACGGCTGACTAGCAGGACCGACCGGGCACCACTGCCCCGCGAGGAGCGCCCCTGCACAGGGCGGCTCACCGTGGTCGGCGAGAGCGGTCGTCGGGACTGCCCGCTGCTGTCCCGGTGCCCGTCGCATACGGCGGCACGCAAGGTTGCCGAAGCACAGGTGTGGGTGACAACCGCAGCGGGTCTCGCGTCGACGAGGATGCCGCAGTCCCAGATCGAGGTCCGCGTCGCCGAAGCGGCCCAACACCACTTGTCTGTCCTGCTCGTCGACGAAGCCGACACCGTGCAGCAACAGTTCGACGACCGGTTCCTGCTGCACGAGATCCTTTCTCAGCCCGGCAGGGGCTGGAGTCACCGGGTGGGCGACCGAATCGGGCAGCGGCTTGAGCACTCCTGGTTCCTCGATCTGCTCAACCCGGAGGTGACGGCTGGCGACAAACATTTCCGTCGGCACGATCAGGCACTGACCGAGCTGTACCGGTTGGTCATCGCCCCTGGTGCGGATGCCGTGCGCGCTGTCATCACCGAGGGACCGTTCACCGGGTACAGCCTCCTGCGGCGCCTGACCCGCGGCCTTCACGGCCTCGGCGAACGAACCGACTTCACGGACAAGGCAGAACTGGAAGAAGCCGCCGACCAGTATTTCGAAGACCACTTCGCCTCGCTGCTCTCTGCGCCGTTCCAGGCGCCTGCGGCGAACTGGGCCGAGTTGATCGAGGCGATGACGGCAGCGCATGACACTCGTGTCTCGGCCCAGGAGGCCGCGGAGGCGTGGATCACCACGCACCAGCCCGCCATTGAGGAGGCGGATGTCCGGGACGCGCTGGCGGAGTGGGCACAGTTGCTGCAGGCCGGGGTGTGGGCCGCGCGGATCACGACCTCTTTCTTCGAAGTCGCCCAACGGCTGCCCGCCATCAGTACCTTCCCGATCGGTGACGGGGAGGACTTCTGGAGTCGGCAGCCGCCGCGTGACCTGATGCCGTTCGTGCCCGAACAGGCTGCCGGGAACCTGATGGCGCTTCAGTGGCAGCCCAACCCCGGTGGTGGCAGCGGATCGTTCAGCATCCTGTGGCTGCGCGGGGTCGGCCGCTGGCTGCTCTACCACCTTCATGATCTCCTGGCAGCCGAGGGCATCGAAGGGCCACATGTCGTCCTTGCCTCCGCCACCAGCTGGATGCCCGCCTCTCCCCGCTTCCACCTGGACGTCGCCCCGAACCTGGTACTACGGGAGCCGGCAAAGGCCAGGGCCGCGCTGAAGGAGAGCAAAATGTTCCTCCGCCCGCCGCGCTACCCCGACGGCCGCCCCGTCTTCACCTCCGGCACCGGCGGCAACCCCACCCTCCACGCCCACGCCCTGTGTACAGCAGCCGACTGGATCTGCAACCCCGCCTCCGGCGCGCGCGAATCCCTGTTCCAGCAGGCCCGTCTGCGGCTGGCCCCCGACCGTCAGCAGGTCCTGTTCACCGTGCAGAGCACCCGCGATGCCCAGACCGTCGCCGACTACATCAACCACAAGACCCCGTACACGGCCCTGCACGTCATCCGCGACGACGACCCGCCCACCCGGCACAGCATCCCGAGGCGCCGCCTGCCCGCCTTTGCCGCGTCCGGCGCGGACATCCTGGTCGCTGCCGAGGGCGCTGTCCAACGCGGCCACAACATCCTCAACGCCCGCCGCGTCGCCGCCCTGGGCGCGGTGTTCTATCTGGCCCGCATCCACCCACCCGCGGACGATGCCACCTTCCCACTTTCCCTGCTCAGCCGCGAGGCGATGCGCCGCCTCCGCAACCCTATTGAGCTGGCCGACCCCTTGATCGATCCCGTCGACCTCGCGCGCAAACTCCGCTACGGCGAACGCCGCCAATGGCAGCAACGGGTAGGAGAGCCGGTTCTCTTCTCCCGCCTGACCGACCCCGTCGAACACGCGGCGTTCGTCGGCAACTTCCTCGTCCCGCTCCACCAGACGATCGGCCGCGGCATCCGCGGCAACGAACCGGTCCTGGTGTACCTCTGCGACGCCGCCTTCGCGCCCCGCACCGCCACGCTCGATGAAACCGCCGCCGACACTCCCCGCACGAGCGTGATCGTCGCCGCCCAGCAACTCCTGCACGGCTGGCTTACCGATCCAGGCCCGACTGCCAGTGCGGCGGAGCGCCTCGACCACGCGCTCGCCCACGCCTGCTGGGGCCTGGCCTCCCATCTCCTCGACAACATCGACTGGGGTCACCGCTGATGCCTGCCTACCGCGCCACCCAAGCCACCGTGCTCACGTTCACCCCCGGGTCCAGCTGGCCCGTCACGGGCTACCGCGCGACCTGCCCACCGGGGATGCTCAGCCTTCTCCAGGCCGCCTGGGAAGCCCGTCCCGGCCGCCGAAAGCGCAACGGGCCCGACAACCTGCCGACCAAGTCACTGCGGGACCTGCTCACCCTCATCGATCCGGACATCACCTCCGTGCAGTGGGACCCGCGCCATCCCGCTTGGCTTCGCGCTCGCACCGAGATCGACCCGGACCTGCTGCTGATCGCGCTGTCGGCATGGTCCTCCGCCCACGTCGCGCCCCACATGCCGGACACCGACTGGTACGGCCGTCTCGAAGGCGCCGGCCAGTTTGAATGGATCCCCGAAGTCCTCGACCTGGCCCAGCACGGCCTCCACCCCAACGGCACCGCCAACCCTCCAGCGCACGTCTTCGACCTCCTGCCCAGCCTCGTCGCCGAACACCTCACCACCACTGGACTCCGGCCCCTGGGCCACCACCGTGATCTCCGCCTCGGCCCCACCCAAACCGACGGCCGCCGCACCCTGCACCTCGGCCAACCCGAACTACTCATCGAAGAAGACGGCGCGGCCGGCGCCAGCGTGGACGTCCTCACCTTCCACCTGGAAACCGTCCCGGGCGTCCCCGAAGTCCATCTCCACGTCGACCTGGGCATGACCCGCTTCGCAAAGAACGCAGTCGACTACATCCCCCGCCGCGGAAACGGCGACCCCACCGCCAGCGTCCTGCTCTCCGCCAAGGAAGGATTCATCCACCGCCGCGAACGTCCCATGCTCCTGCAGAGCTCAGTCACCATCCGCCGACGCGGACAGGACACCTCCTGGGCCTGGCAGCCGGGCGTCACCAGCATCCTCGCCCGCCTCACCCACCACGAGCCACCCAGCCTCGACGAGCTGCGCAACGCCCCTAGCAACGCGGCGGCACAGCCGTTCGCCGCCCACCTCGTCCACAGCACCGGCATGACTTACCGCTACCCGGACCAGGACGGCGCCCCGCCGGCTCGTACCACCCACGAGCACCCCGTCGGCCACGGCTACCAGCCCCGCGACCACATGGAGGTCCTCGCTCAGGTCGCCCGACAGCTTGAGGACAAGGGCCTGGTCCCGCTGACGCCCACGCCCAAGGCGCGGACCCGTTCGAAAACGCGCCTGCCGATGCAGCTGCCCGACTCCCCCACGTATGAACTGGAAGTCTGGGCCTCCTCCGACCGCACCTGGCAGTGCCTGCAGATCGCCGCCGGCAATCTCGGCCTGGCTCCCGCCACCTCAACAGCGGATCGCACCAGCTTCACCGGGCCGATCAACCTCACCCTCCACCGCCACGACCCGCAAGACCTCACCGCCGGCCTGCCACGCTCCACCGAGTCGGACCCAGCAGCCCGGCGGGCCGCCTACGAAGCCAGCGAGGCCGAACGCACCACGCGAATCACCCGTGCATTCCCCCGCCTCGCCCACCCCATCGCCTGCATCGTAGAGATGGAAGGCGCGGCCTACTTCACCCGCACACGCCAGCGCGACCCCAAGCCCCTCTTCAAGAAGGTCCTCCCGAGCCTCCGCCGTAACGTCCAGGGACTGCGCCCCATCCCGCCGGCCAACCCCAATCCCAGCAAAGCAACCCTCGCCAAGCGATTTCCCGGCACCGACTTCTCGACCACCGACATCGAGCGCGCCAGTTCGGCTCTCCGGGACGCCCTCCGCCAGGCGGGGCACCTGCCCAAACTCCCCGCCCCACCCGGCGTTGACGGCCCCTTCGAGCTGATCACCGTATGGCTTGCCCCCGCCGGCGAGCGGATGCTCGTGCCCATGCTGATCCGTCAGCACACCCACGAGGAACCCACGGCACAGCTCATGACGACGACGGGCAGCCCCACCGAGCGCCCCATGCCACTGACCGCGTTGCCAGAGGCCCTCGTGGCCGGACGCGGACGCGTACCCCGTACCGCTCGCGCAACCCTCGCCGACTTCCTCACCAACGCGCTGTCGCTCGACTCCACCGCCAACCGCCTGCTGCTCGTACGCCGCGCCCGGACGAGCGACAAGGGCATCTGGCCCTGGCTACAAGACGGCCGCATCACCTTCGACCAGCTCGTGCTGCCGGGCATCGACATCACGGCCTCCAATGCGGACCCAGTCCGCCGCAAGCCCGGCGACCAACCGGGCCTGCGCATCGTCCGGCTACGCGAGCGCAGCGACCGCTCTGCGGTACCCAGGGCTTTCGGCGTCACCCAGGAAATGGTCAGCGCCGGCGACGGCACCGACGAACTGATCCCGGTCACCCGACACGGGCGATTCTCCGGCCTGGTCGAAGTCGGGGAACGCGCCTTTTGGGGCATCAACCCGCGCTCGGATCAGAATCAGACCCCTCTCACGATCACCAAGTTCGACCCGGCCCAGACCGCCAACCGGACCTGGACGTGCTCCAACCCGAGCTCGCTGGAGATCGTGCCCGCCTTCCTCCAGGACGGTGACAACCCGGCCGACTGGGCCATGTACGTCCACGCCCAACGACGCCTCCACACCCACACCGCCATCGCCACCACCTGGCCCGCCATCGTCCACCTCGCCGAACTGATGGAGGAATACGTCCTGTGAAGTGCCCGGGCGGGCATGGCTGTGCCCGGCCACTTGGGTGCCGGCCAGACCGGATACGGCACAGATCACTACCGGGCGGTCGGTGTCAGGCCGGGGGTCGAGTGTGGGCAGTATCTGGACCAGTTCGTCACAGCCGCTCACGCGGCGACAGTCGAGTAGCTCGACTCGGTGGCGGCATCGGGAGCCCCTGGGGGTATGCCCCCTTCACGGCGCCTTCTTGACCGCCTCGGTATAGCGGCGAAGAAACTGCCCCAGTTCTAGAGTCGATCTGAGCCGCTGCCAGGCGCCAACCCACTTGCATTTTATGGCCGTTGGTCGATTTTGGTACTGCAAGGAATGGCAACATCCGGCCCTTTCCCGGCTGGCGAGAGCGGCAGTACGGGCCGAATACTCGCCGCCGAGAAGTGCCAGCTCCAGTGGGCGATGACATCCGCGGAACGCACCACCCGCGAGCCCGGACAACCAGGCGCACGGCTGCGCTGCTACCTCGACCTGCGCCAGCCCCTTAACCCGCCGGGCCACCCCGATGACCGCTGGTAGACGGCCGCCGGGGCTGTTGCGCAGCCCGCGCAGCAGCCCCGGGCGCCCACGATGCCAGCCCAAGGGCCAGCGCCACTGGGAGACATCTACGGCGCCGGGTCTGTCAAACGAGCGGTATGTCCAGAGTGGTTGGGTTACTGACGGGCGGCTGAGCTCCGGCCGTCGAAGGTGACGTCTAGGGCGTTCAGGGCGGTCTTCCAGCGCATGGTTCAGCGCGCCTGGCCCCTGCCGGTGGGGTCAAGGGACATGATGGCCATGCAGATGCCCTTCAGGGCGGCCTGTTCGTTGGGGAAGTGCCCGCGGGCCTTGACCGCCCGGCGGAGACGGGCGTTCACCGACTCGATCGCGTTGGTGGTGCAGACGATGCGGCGGATCTCGGGCATAGGGCCCGAGCGCACCTTGCGGCGTTCACTCATCACCGCGACCGGCCGGATCTGCCACCGCATACAGGCGTAGGCCGACGACCCGTTCCAGCTCGTCGTTGGCGCACGCTCCCTCGCCGACCCCCAGGCTCTCGCACCCGCTGGACGGGCTCCCGTCACAACAACCGAGCCCGACACGCGCCTCCCGTGCCAACCCGTGGCGGCCGCCCACTCGGCGGGCCCTTCTGTGCAATTGCAAGCCTTCAGACCATCGTGGCGAAGCACCGGACATCACTCGCCTGCGACCGCATCCCGCCCCGGCGGCTCGCCCGTGGGGGGCAAGCTTCGGCCATTCTCCATGGAGACGAGCCGTCACTTACCGCATCAATATGCTTTTCGCATTTTTCTTTCTCCTGCACTTGAAAACACCCCTTCGAGGGACGGCGCACCCCCTGTGAGATCGCTAGACTTTCACCCATTCACCTCTGGCCGTGAAATTTTCACGCCGCTGGTGAAAACGGAGGAGTGGAGTCCAGGCCAGCCGACACGGGGAGTTGTCGCTGGTCACAACAGGAAGGCGGGCAGGCGATGTCCACGATTTACAACGGAATTAACGCCGGCGAACTGAAGGAGGCGCTCTGGGTCAAGGCGTCCCGCAGCGACGGCATCAACGAGTGCATCGAGGTGGCCGCGGTCGGCGAAAACATCGCCATGCGCAACTCCCGGGACCCCCAGGGACCCGCACTCATCTTCACGCGCGGCGAACTGTCCGCTTTCGCCGACGGAGTGAGCAAGGGCGAGTTTCGGCATCTGACCGACTGAAATCTCATGGCCTGGGCTTGCTCTGAGCTGATCGGGCGATTAATCCTGTTGCCGCCGCGGCGAGGGTGCCGCTCACGCAGAAGGAGTCCGCACCGTGTCCGCTCACCTCTCCGCGATTCCAGGGCCAGGACAGAAACCGCGGCCCGCGCCACACCCCGTGGCGCGGGCCGTCGGTGCGATGCTGAAGCAGCACCGGGACCAGATGGGCTGGACGCAGGCCGAAGCCGTCTCCCGCGTCCCGGAGATGGGGTCGGTCCCCACCCTCAGCAAGTACGAGACCGGGAAGCAGGCCCAGGACCCGGTGAGGGTCGACGTCTTCCTCCGCGCCTGCGGCGCCACGGACGCCGTACGGGAGGAGGCAGCACGATCCCTGCAGCGGATGCAGAACTCGCCGTCATGGGCCAACCCCTCCGACGTCGTCTCAGAGCCCCTGGCCGGCCTGTTCGCCCTGGAGGCCACCTCCAAGGTGATCCGGACCTACCAGGAGACCGGCGTCCCCGGCATGCTCCAGACACGCAGGCACGCGCGCGCCCTCATGATGGGCGTGGCCGACGCGCAGCCCACCGAGGAAGGCCGGCGCACCTACCGCAGGCTGGTGAAGCGGCGCCTGGAGATCCGGCTGCAACGCCAGGCCCTCCTCGACGCGACGGACGGAGCGGACGACTCCCTGATGTATGAGGCCGTCCTGTGGGAGGGCGTGCTCAATACGCCGGTCGGCGGTCCGGCCGTGCACTGCGAACAGCTGCTGCACCTGTTCACCCTCGCCGCGACCCGGCCGAACATCCACATCCGTATCCTGCCGTGGTCGGCCAGCCACGAGGGCGTGGCCTTCCACCCGTCCATGATGCTGCTCAAGCCGTACGAGAACACGGTCGGCCGTGCCCTGTACCTGGAGACCCGGAACAGCAGCGGCAACCTGCTGGTCGATGACGAGGAGATCGAGAAGTACCAGGCGTCGTTGGAGGATCTGTGGACGAGGGCCTTGTCGAAGACCGAGTCGTTGGACCTCCTTGAGCAGTACATCAAACCGCTTCTCACCGAGTTCCGTGCGAAGCAGGGGGATGCCTAAGGGCTGTCCCGCAATGACCTGGAAGCCCATGCCGGGGTTCGAAAAGTGGCGATGCCGTGCGAGCAGTGCGCGTACGGTGCCGGAGTGATCGACACTGATGGCGCTCGGTTGGGTGCGGAGGCCGCGCGGCGGTTGGCTGAGGCGGACTGCTGTGAGATAGCTCCAGGGCTCACGGATGAAGAGTTCAGCCGGATCGAGGCGACCTATGGGTTTGAGTTCTCCCCAGAGCATCGTGCCTTCCTGGCGGGAGGGCTGCCGGTTGCCTCACCTCCCGAGGAAGGCGCGACGTGGCAGCAGCCCTGGCCCGACTGGCGTCACGCGGATGTAGACGACCTGCGCCATCGGCTGGAGTGGCCGGCACGAGAAGTGCTGGCCGACATCGCTCATGGCAGCTGGCATCCGGCCTTGGGGGCGCGTCCCGCCACCAATGATGAGGCCGTGGAGGTGACCCGAGCGGTACTTGCGCAAGCGCCGCAACTCGTTCCCGTATACGCGCACCGCTTCATACCTGCGGGTCGCCACACCCCGGGACATCCGGTCTTGTCGGTGTGGGGAACCGACATCATCTGCTACGGCCACGATCTGGCCGACTACATCGACCGCGAGTTCAGTGAGGTTGACGAGGATGCGCCTTGGGCTCCGCAGGCGTCCGTGCCGTTCTGGAAGGCCTTCCTCGGCTGAGACTGCCGCCAGATGGTGCCGGTCGTAAATGATCTCTGTCGTGCCTGGTGTGATCACGGCCTCGGAGCCGTCCTGGATAGCCCCATTCGCGGGGCTGAGCCCGCGCTGCTTCGGCAAGCTGCTGACCACGCTGCGGCGCGATGGAGCAGATGCAGTCCACCGAGGCCGGCCGTGGAGCCTGCCGCTGGAGGACCGGGTGTTGCTTGTCACGGCCTATTGGCGTACCAACCTGACGTTGCGACAGCTCGCTCCGTTGTTCGGCGTCTCGAAGTCCACGGCCGGCCGAGTCATCAACCACCTCGGCCCCCTGCTCGCGCTTCGGCCCCGCAAGCGGTTCGCCAAGAACACTGTGCTCATCGTGGACGGCACCCTGGTCCCCACCCGGGATCACACCATCGCCGAGCGGTCGAAGAACTACCGGTACTCCACCAACCACCAAGTCGTCATCGACGCCGTCACCCGCCTGATCGTCGTGGTCGGCCGACCGCTCGCCGGGAACCGCAACGACTGCAAGGCATGGGAGGAGTCCGGCGCCAAGGCCGCCGTCGGCAACACCCTCACGATCGCCGACGGCGGCTACCCGGGCACCGGACTCGTCATCCCGCACCGCCGGGAGCGCGGCCAGACCGAACTCCCAGCCTGGAAAGAGGATCACAACAGGTCCCACAAGCAGGTCCGGGCACGGGTCGAGCACGTCTTCGCCCGCATGAAGACCTGGAAGATCCTCCGCGACTGCCGCCTCAAAGGCGACGGCGTCCACCACGCCATGCTCGGCATCGCCCGGATGCACAACCTCGTCCTCACCGGATAGATCAACGGGCTTCACCGTGATCAACCATGCCCGAGGCGACCCGGAGATCATTTACGGGACAACCCTTAGCGGGCTGCCTCTTCCTGACGCCGTATTCGTCGTACCCCTGCCCCGGCGGCTGACGCCGAAGATCGGCGTGGTCTTGCCCACCCGACCCCGCAGACTGGACGCGGGCACGGATTGCGGATCCGACGTGCCCCTGCCCTGCCGGCCAGAATGTCTGCGGTGATGTCGGACAGCGTCTGACCCGACCCGACCCGAACGCTCCGGTGCGGAAAAGCGCCAGGGCATCCTCGGAAAACAGGTGTACTCCGCCGCGCCGACCCCTGACTGAGATCACCGCGTGCGCCGACGTCCTCTCGCTCACGGACATGCAATGCCTCCTCGCGGCATAGCCGGCCCGCTGCGTGCCCCGGGGTTGCACCGAGCATTCCTTCAAGACCATCCGGCCACTTAGGACCGGCTCGCGTGCGGTCCGCCCGGCGTAGCGGCGGAGTGGACGGGGAGTATGTCAGCCCAGGGAATCGATCAGGTCGTTGCACGCCTGTTCGCAGCGGCGGCAGGCTTCGGCGCACACGCGGCAGTGGTCGTGCTGGTCGGCGTGGCGCCCGCACTCGTCGGCACAGGCTTTGCAGACGGTGGCGCATGCCTGGAGGATCGCGCGGGTGATGTTGGCGTCGTAGCCGGTGTGGCGGGACAGTACCGCGGCGGTGGCATTGCAGATGTCGGCACAGTCGGCGTTCGTGCGGATGCACTTGGTCAGTTCACTGACCATCTCCTCCGACAGACATGCGTCCGCGCACGCGGTACACGCCTGTGCACAGGCGATGCATTCCTCGATGCACTGGGCGAGCTTCTCCCGGTCCACTCCGCCCAGATCGGCAGGGTAGGTACCGAGCATGTCCTTGACTGCAGTGGCCATAAAAGAACCCTCCAGTGGTGTCCAGCGACGGCTGATGCCGTCCACGTAGGGGTAACACCACGCCGGACGCCGCAAACCGCCGAGTGCTCCGTCAGCACCGCTCGGCCCTGATCGCGGTCGCGGTGCGTTGAACCTGGCGCGAACGGAGGCAACGGCGGCGGCCGCAGATGAGGGGGCAGGGGTGGGTGGCGGCGAGGAGGCCGTGGAGACGATGCGCCGAAGGTTCGCGGCGATCAGCCCCTTCACGTCGCGTCCCGGAACCGGAGGCGTGCCGACGCTGCGAACAGGCGCCAACGCTCTGATCACCTCCCTGGGCCGGCGGTCTTGCGGTTGGCCGGCACCCGTACCCCGGGGTAAAGCACCGGCGACTCGTGCGGTTCAGGACCTGACGTGACGAAACAGCGCGTACCCCGTCCCGGCGAGGCCGGCGCGGTCGCGGCGCGTCCGATGCGGTGGCGGCTCGCGCGCCGCTCGTTGGTAGTGCCTACGCGGGTCCCTCCGGAGAGCCGCTTACGACGGCGGCGTCCAGGGCGGGACGTTACTACGGGGAACCGAGTTCGACGCGCTTCGGACTCCCCTACTACACACTGGAAACCCCGTCGTCCATGAGCCGCATCAACCCGGAAGGCGGCCGGAGGAACTGCGGACTGTGTGCGACCGCCGGCGACGACCTCATGGCCGGCCGGAATCCGAACGGGGTGTCTGGAGCAGACCGCCCGCTGACGCGGGCCGAGTTGTCAGCGATGACGGGGCTACCGTTCCGGAAGGTCGGCGGCCTCAAGGTCATCATGAGCGACATGCTGCGCTGGGGACCCGGTGCTCGGGCGATCATAGGAGCACGGCCCAGGAAGGGCGTGGGTCACTACCTCAATGTCGCGAACATCGATGGAAAGGTGGTCTTCCTCGACTTCCAGTCGGGCAAGGCCAATCCAGCGCACAAGAAATACCGCGACTACTACGTGACGAGGACCAACTGACATGCTCGACCCGGAAGAAGCCGAGCGCAGGGCCGCGGAGTTCCTCACGGAGGAAAGCAGAGCATGGGGCTGTCCTCCAACGTGAGGATCATTCCCGAGTACTGCTTCACGGACAAGGGACGGTTCATCGCTCCCTACGACCATGTCGAGTACCTCGATCACGGACGTCAGGACATGCAACTCGGCGGGAACCTGCCCGTAGCCGTCGACCTGAATACCGGAGCGTGCTCCTTCGTCACCCGGGAGGAAGCGGATGACCTGATGGAGCGTGACCTGCTTTGAGTTCGAGCAAGCGGGTCATCCCGGTGAAGTAGCGGATTTGCCGTGCCTTCTGGTCTCAACGGCCGAGTGAGCACCGCTGTAGGACTACTGGAAAGGCACGGCAGTCCGCACGCAGTCCGGCCCGGGTGACCGCGACGCTGCCGCGTGCGAGCCCCGGCCGTCACCCAGCAGGGAAGCCCTCTTCGATGTCTTGCCCTCCTGGATGCGGCGTTCGCCGTACGTCTGGGTGTGCGGGTCGTGGCGCAGGCGGGTAATGACGATGCGGTGCAGGGCGGTGTTGGCCCGCCGGTCGCCGCTGTGGTTGAGCCGGCACGTGCTACCTCGGCCGGAGGAACATTCGATGAGGCTAGCTCCGCAAAGGGCGGTAAAGGACGCCTCGGTGTTCAGCTGCTTGGGACGTCCGTCATGGCTGCGATCGCAAATGCAGCGTCCACGAGGACAGCGCTGGAAGACAAACTGCATGACGAGCCGAACGCGTCACGCGTGCACGCACAGTCAACTTCACGGCGCCGCCTCACCGGAGCGCTCCGGTGAGGCTGCATCGCATGGCTCCGGGCAGAGGCCCGCCAAGGATGCTCCTCGGCGGGGCCTCGGTCTATCACCGACGCCCCTATAACGCAGGGGTGCGGGAAGCCGGTCTGACCAGGTTGAAGACCTCGCGGGCTGCGTATCGCTTGAGGCATCGGACGATCTCACGGCGGGTCTTGCCCTCCTGGGTGCGGCGTTCGTAGTACTCCTGGGTGCGCGGGTCGTGGCGCAGGCGGGTGAAGACGATGCGGTGCAGGGCGGCGTTGGCCTGCCGGTCTCCGCCGTAGTTGAGCCGGCGCGTGCGCCGCCGGCCGGAGGAGTACTCGATGGGGCTGACTCCGCAAAGGGCAGCAAAAGACGCCTCAGTGTTCAGCCGCTCGGGATTGTCTCCCATGGTGATCAGGAGAGTGACGGCGCTGTCCGGACCGATGCCCACCGGTGTCAGTAGCTGTGGGGCGTTACGTTCGACGAGCCGGGTCAGGCGTTGGTTCAGCTCATTGATCTGAGCCGTGAGCTGTTCGATGCGCTCGGCGAGCATGCGTAACGTCATATGGGTGGCCTGGGTCACCGCGTCCTCGTCTCCCCCACCGTCGGGTGGGCCGAGGCGCGCGCAGGTGCGGAACAGCTCGGCGTTGCCGAGGCCCGACAGCCGTTCTCGCAGAGCGGGGTCGGCGATGACCAGGACGGCTTTGAGCTGGTTGATCGCCTGGGTGCGGGCCTTGACCGCGGAGTCCTTGGCGAGTTTGTAGATCCGGGCACTGTGCACGGGTCCGTCGCCGGCTTTGGCCTGGGCCCGGGCGCGACCGCTGAGCACGGCCCGTGCGGCGGCCTGAGCGTCGAGCGGGTCCGACTTGCCGAGCAGACGGCGGGCCGTGCGGTCGGGCCGGTTCACCTCGAACACCTCGACCTGCTGAGCCAGCAGGTAGCGGGACAGGCCCGCTCCGAAGGTGCCGGTGCCCTCCACCCCGGCCCGGCGCACCGTCCCCCGCTTGCGGGCCCAGACAAGCAGTTGTCGGTAGCCGACCGCCGTGGCCGGAAAGGACTCGGTTCCCAGGACCTTCCCGAGCGGGGAGATCACGGCGGCGACATGCACCTCGCCGTGCGTGTCCACGCCCAGCACGACCTCGCCCCGACTGGGCGGATCCGTACTGGAGGAGGTGCTGCGCTCTCTGGTCGTCATGGTGGTTCGCCTCCCGGGTGGTGACGTGCTGGGTGGATGGCACCGGCCCGCTCGGGCGGTCTGAACCGTGATGGCGCCTGAAACTCGGCAAGGCCCCTATAGGGACACGCCCTGTGGCTCGGTGACAGCAGAAACCATCCCGCAACGACAGTCGACACGCCTGTGACTGGACACGTCGGTCAAAGATCTCATGAGTCAGACCCCGCCCGGGACGGCACCGCGCCACCGTCCCACTGCTCCCGGCACAACGGCATGACCCGACCACAGCCGGATGGCTTCGTCCGAACCGGTACTCAACCTGCCCCGGACGGACTGACAACGAGTTGACTTCTCGCCCACTCGTGACCGGCATTGACAGACAGCCTGTGCCCCGCCTTACCGGCAGTCCTTCATCGACCACGGAACGAACGGCCACGAACTCTCGTTCGGTAAGCGGTCGGCCGCAAGTCCTGTAGCGGCTGCGCGAGGCCGGAGAAAGATCCCGCTCAAGCAGCCCCTTCTTCCGTTTCCGGCCCGCTGCCTGCCCTTAACTCACCGTCGAGGGTCCGTTTACCCACACCGTCTCGCGCTCGGGATCACCTTCGCGCCAAATCGAGCGGCCAAGCGGAGTCCTTCGTCCACTCAGCCAGCAGACCCATGGCCAGGGCGAGGGGGACCCCGTCGCGTTTCGGCCCCGATTCCCGCAGCACGTTAGTTCGAGGGTTCTCCTGATCATGCATCACCGCGACCTCTCTTCACTCCTGACCCACAGGTGATGCACTGTGCGCACACAAGCGCGAAGACTCGTCACGGCCTTTCTGACCCTGGCTCTACTGGTGATAGCGGGTGTCGTCCCCTCCTGGGCGTTGCCCCGGGACCGTCTGCCCTCCACAGCCACCGCGACCATCGCACAGGCGCAGGTCCGGACAGCTGCCGACCTGCCCAAGCCCCCCGAGGCCATGACGCTGGCCGAGCGGCGCAGGCAGGTCGACGAGGACCGGCACGAACGGTCGCCGATGCGCGAGTACATGAACGCGCCGGAGAAGAAGCCCAGGGACGAGCCCCACAGCCGGCCGGACAAGAACCGCGTGGAGCGTGGGCCCGCCGCCGAGTCGAAGGTGGCTCTGCAGCCCCTCGCCGCGGCGGCCGAGAACCCGACGTGGGTGTCGTCCTGGGCCACCGCGTACCCCGGCATGCTGTCGATCGGCGGGCAGGTGAAGCTGCCCAAGCGCGGATCGTCGTACACCGGAATGTGGCTGTACGTCCTGGACGAGGGCGGCTACCCCGTCGTGCAGCAGGAGATCAAGAAGGCCACGGACGACCCCAGCGGTGACACCCCGGACACCGGGGCCTGGTGCTACGACTGGTGGGCGAGCAACTCCTATCCCACGGACCAGTGTTTCTGGTGGGCCGGCAGCGCGCTGGGCGGAATTCTCGAGGACGGCAAGGAGTACTACGCCTGGGTCTTCCTCAACAGCGCCGACGGGACGTCAAGTCCGGGCGGCACCACCTCGCCGCTGGTGGAGGCGTTCTACACTCCGGTGATCCCCGGTGCGCAGGCGGGAATCTGTACCTGCTACGCACAGGCGCACCGAGCAGACCCGGTCAACACGGCCACCGGCATGTTCTTCGAACAGCTCACCGACGCTTCCCTGGTGAGCCCCGGTGTGCCTCTGGCCCTGGAGCGCACCTACCGCTCCGACTCGAGCGCCGTCGGCCTGCTGGGGCGCGGCTGGGCGACGCCGTTCGATGCCAAGCTGACCGTGGCGACGGGGAAGGTGACGTACCGGACGGACGACGGGGCATCGTTCGTGTTCACGCAGAACAGTGACGGCACATACGCCGCACCCGCAGGCTCTGCGGCCAAGCTGGTCAAGGGCACGAGCACTTACACGATCACCACGCCGGACCACACCAAGCAGACCTTCGACAGCAGCGGCCGGCTCACCTCCGTGGTCGACAAGGTGGGCAAGGGCCTGAGCCTGGCGTACGCGTCCGGCGTTCTCGCCTCCGTCAAGGACGCCGCCGGCCGCACCACCACCTTCACGCCCGGCACCGACGGACTGCTGTCCAAGGTGAGCCTGCCCGACGGTACGTCGGTGTCGTACGGCTACACCGGCGGTCTGCTGACCTCGGTGACCGACCCTGCCGGGAAGGCGTCGTCGTACGCCTACGACGCGAACAAGCGACTGTCCTCCTACACGGACCCGGCGGGCGGCAAGGTCACCAACGTCTACGACACCGCGGGCCGTATCAAGTCCCAGACGGACCAGAACGGCAAGACCACGACGTTCACCTGGGACGGCAAGAGCGAGTCGCACACCACAGCGCCCGACGGCGGCGTGTGGACCGACGTGTACGCCGGCAACGTCCTGATGGAGACCATCGACCCGTACGGCAAGAGCATCGCCTACGACTACGACCGCCATCTGCGGCCCGTCTCCATCACCGACCAGCGCGGCAACACCACGGAGATGACGTACGACAGCGCCGGGCGGATGCTCACCCGTAGCGCCCCGTCCGCGCTCGGTTACGTGGAGAGCTGGACCTACGACGGTGCGGGCAACATCACCAGTCACACCGACGGCCGCAAGAACAAGACGACGTACACCTACAACACATCGAACCAGCTGACGTCCACCACGGACCCGCTGGGCGGCAAGACCGCCTACACGTACACCCCGCTCGGCTCGCTGGAGACCGTGACGACGCCGCGCGGCAAGGTCACCACCTACGGCTACGACACGGCCGGCAACCGGACCTCGGTCACCACGCCGCTGGGTGAGAAGACGACGTTCACCTACGACAAGGCCGGCCGGATCCTGACGAGGACGGACCCGCGCGGCAACGTCACCGGCGCCGACCCGGCCGACTTCACCACGACGTACGCCTACGACGGCCGCGGCCTGCTCAGCTCGGCCACCGATCCGCTGGGCCGCACCACGACCTACCAGTACAACGGGGCCGAACAACTGACGTCGGCCAAGAACCCGGCGGGCGACACCACCACGTTCACCTACGACGACGCCGGACACCTCACCCGGACCACCGACCCAGCCGGCAACTCCGTCACCCGCACCTATGACGCGAGCGGACGCCTGTCCTCCCAGACCGACGCGACCGGCGGCAAGACCACCTACACCTACGACAAAGTGGGACGCCTGCTGAGCAGCGTCTCCCCGCGCGGCAACGCCACCGGCGCCGACCCGGCCGCCCACACCACGAGTTACACCTACGACGCGGCCGGCAACACCATCAAGGTCACCGGCCCGACCGGCGCGTCCACCACCACGACCTACGACGCCATCAACCGGCCCCTCACGGTCACCGACCCGCTGGACCACACCACCAGCTACACCTACGACGCCAACGACAACGTCACCAAGATCACCGACGCCGCAGGCGAGACGGTCACCTCCGTCTACGACAAGAACAACCGACTGACCAGCAGCACCAATCAGCTGGGCAAAATCACCACCAACGCCTACGACGCCGACGGCAACCTGCTCAGCCGCACCTCCCCGCTCGGCCACAAGTCGAGCTGGACCTACGACGGTGACGGGCGCCAGGCCACCGCGGTCGACCCGCGCGGCAACACCACCGGCGCAGACCCGGCCCAGTACACGACCACCTATGGCTACGACCCGGCCGGCAACCCCACCACGGTCACCGACCCACTCGGCGGCGTGACCACCACCGCCTATGACGCCGTGAACAAGGTCGTCAAGCAGACGGACGCCGACAAGCGCGCCACCGCCTACGGATACGACAAGCTGGGCCGGCTGACCGAAGTCACCGCTCCGGGCGGTGCAGTCACCACGTACGGCTACGACACAGTGGGCAACGTCACCGAGCGTACCGACGCCAACGGGCACGTCACCACGTACGGCTACGACGCGGCCCGCCGCCCCACCTCGGTCACCGACCCGCTGCAGCGGGAGACCACCTACGCCTACGACGCCGCCGGCAACCTCACCAAAAGGACCACGCCCCGCGGATCCACCGGCTACACCTACGACCCGCGCGGCCTGCTCACCAAGGTCGACTACTCCGACGCCACCCCCGACGCGACGTTCGGCTACGACGACGCCGGCCGCATCACTGCCCGCGCCAACTCCAAGATCTCCGAGGACTTCGTCTACGACGCGGTCGGCAACCTCACCAAGACGCGCGGCTTCGCCTACACCTACGACGCCGCCGGGCAGATGCTCACCCGCAAGTACTCCGACGGCAACACGATCACCTACACCTACGACAACGACGGCCGCACCGCCACGATGCTGGCCGACGGCAAGACCACCACCTACACCTGGGACCCAGCCGGCAACCTCACCAGGTCCGCGCTGCCCAACACCGAGACCGAGGACCGCACCTACGACCGGGCCGGCCGCCTCACCGCCGTCACCTCCTCCAAGGCCGGCACCACGGTAACCAAGACCGCGCACACCCTCTCCCCGGCGGGCCTGCCCACCCACGTCGACATCACCCGCGCCAACGTCGGCACGACCGGATACGACCTCACCTACGACACCGCAGGCCGCCTCACCTCCGGCTGCTTCCCCCAGCCCTGGGTCGCCGGCTGCGCCACGAGCCGCACCACGTCCTACACCTACGACAAGGTCGGCAACCGCCTCACCTCCACCCTCGGCACCGCCTCCACCAGCTACACCTACGACGCGGCCGACCAGCTCACCTCCACCACCACCGGCACCACGACCACCGCCTACGACTACGACACCGAAGGCAACCAGACCAAGAAGGGCGCCGACACCTACACCTACGACCTGGCCGGGCAGATCTCCGCCGCCACCGTCGCAGGCGCCGCCTACACCTACGACCACGACGCCAGCGGCAACCAGGTAGCCACCCTCAAGGACGGTACGGTCACCCACCGCACCCAGTGGGACCCCAACGCCCCGCTGCCGATCCTGGCCACCGAATACGACAGCGCCTGGACCATCAAGCAGTCCTTCCGCTACGACCCCCTCGGCCAGCCCACCTCCGTCAAGACCGGCACCGGTGCGCTCTTCTACTACCACCACGACACCCAGGGCTCCCCGGTCGACGTCACCAACAGCACCGGCACCCTCTATCAGCGCTGGGCCTACGACCCGTTCGGCACCCGGGTCCTGGGCACCGTCACCGGCGGCGCCCCCGCCAGCCCTCCCGCCTACACCGGCGCCCGCTACGAGACCACCACCGGCAACCTCGACCTCCACGCCCGCCAGTACGACACCACCACCGGCCGCTTCACCCGGCCCGACCCCGCCACCCGCACCCAGACCACGCCGTACATATCGCCCTACGCCTACGCCGACAACGTCCCCACCCTCCTGACCGACCCCAGCGGACTGACCCCCGACGACCCGAACAACGGCCGCGTCGACAGCCTCGGCGAAGCAGCGGGCATCTTCGGTGACGCCTTCGTCGACGTCTTCAAGTCCCCCTTCGTGTTCCTCGGGGACGCACACGACGCCTTCACCGGCCAGAACGGCGGCGCCGGCGCCTTCGTCGACAAGTACCTCCCCGTCCGCCCCGCCTACCGCCTCTACCGCGCCGAATACATGCTCCGCCAGCAGGGCTGCGACGCCCTCGCCGACCTGTACGCCGAAACCGCCGAAGAACTGACCCAGCAGATCGCCCTTGTAGGCATCGGCGGCCTCACCGGCTGGCGCCGGGCCGCCGTCGAACCCGAGACGTCGAGTCGATTCGGGCCGGGCGCAGCACACGCCAACGATCCGGCACTAAGCGGAACGAACCCCTACACCCCTCGCGGTTTCAGCGCGTCGGGGTACCGTGAATTCACGCAGGAGCTGTATGCCGGCCTACGCGCAGCTGGCTACAATGATTCCACGGCCATATTCCAGGGGAGTTCCGTCACAGGGCAGAGCTTCAAGACAGGTGAAGCATTCCGTCCAGATAGTGACTATGATATCGCACTAGCAGGGACGGACTTGATTGAACAGGCGAAGAAAGCCGGAGTAGGACTCCGGTCAGGTGGCACCCGAACTGGCCCGCTAAGGGACATAGACCTGCGAAAAATGCGCCTGAGCGGACTCGCTGAGGCACTCTCAGAGAAAGTCGGACGGGATGTTAATTTCATGATTTACAATTCCGTTGAGGGTGCAACCGGCCGCGCACCGAGCATGATTGCACCAAGAAAGTAAAGAGGGGAACACCATGGGGCATCGCTACTACCTCTTCGGCTCTGACCAAATGGACACAAAAGGGGTACGCGATGCCCTATCAATTGCCTTAGGGATCTCATTCAACACTCGGGAAAGCGACTTCAAGGGAGGTGAATACCATCTCGCGCGCCTTCAAGAATCCGGAAAGATTACAATTGAAAAGAATTGGGCAGATGATGAGGGTTATCTCGCTGAACCCGACTTCCCACAATACTTCACACTCGTATATATCACTTCCCCGACCTCGCACACGCTATCAGCACTAGAGAATGCGAGTTACCTTCAGCGCCTCAGGGTGGAATACCTTGATTAATGCCGAAACCATGGGGAGAGGTAACGAATCGCTTGAAGCAGCACAGCGATGCGGCGAGTCCAAGAAAGGCCAGGAAAGGGCTCGCAAAGAATCAACATGCTGCTCCTGGCTGTGAGGGTGGAATGGTGCAGCCGTGCTGGGCCAGAAGGGGCTGGACTCGGCGAACGTCCCTGGTGACGTGTTCGGCGCCAAGGCCGCTGTCGGCCGCACCACGGTGATGGCCGACAGCGGCTACTGAATCTGTGCAACCCAGGCGTACAGTTTTTGATAACCACTCGCAGCCACCGGGAAGTTGCCCAGGATTCGTCCGATCATGGCAAGCACAGCCGCAACATGAAAATCACGATGCGAGAAGGCCCTGCCAAATACTGATGCTGTTGGTTAATTCGGGCCTGTGCGTGACGTCGGCCTTCAAGACCCGGTTGTGGTCTTGAAGGCCGACGTTGTCGTATGGGGTGGGTGCGGGTGTCGATGCAGCCGAAGGGGTCTGGGGAGATCCCGGCGGAGACGGTGCGGGTGGCGCGGGCAGCGTTCCCGAAGGGAAGCCTGGCGATCCGGGTGAGGGACGAGTTAGGTGTCCTGTTCACCGATGAGCAGTTCGCGGGCCTGTTTGCGGTGCGGGGCAAGCCTGCCTGGTCGCCGGGGCGGCTGGCGCTGGTGCTGGTGTTGCAGTTCGTGGAGGGGCTGACCGACCGGCAGGCCGCAGAGGCGGTGCGGGCCCGGATCGACTGGAAGTACGCGCTGGCACTGGAACTGGCCGATCCGGGGTTCGACTTCTCCGTGCTGTCAGAGTTCCGGGACCGGCTGGTGAACGCCGACGGCGGCCGGCCGGTGTTGGACGGCATCCTGGCCGCCGCCCGGGAGAAGGGGTTGCTCAGCCGTGGCGGCAAGGCTCGGACCGACTCCACGCATGTGCTGTCTGCAGCACGGGATCTGAACTGGCTGGAGCTGGTCGGCGAGAGTCTGCGGGCGGCACTGAACGTGGTGGCGCTCACCGAACCGGGCTGGCTCAGCGCGCACGCCCTACCAGACTGGTTCACGCACTACTCGACCCGGATCGAAGACTCCCGTTTCCCCAAGGCCCAGGCCAAGCGGGCCGAGGTGGGGCGCCGGATCGGCAGGGACGGCATGCGGCTGCTGGAGATGATCTGGACCGATGACGCTCCCTTGGCGCTTCGGGCACTGCCGGAGGTGGAACTCCTGCGGCAGTTGTGGATCCAGCAGTTCCACCTGGTGGAAGGCGAGGTGGAGCGGCGAGACCCAAAAGACCGGCCGCCGGGCGCAGAACGCCTGGTCACCCCCTATGACATCGAGGCCCGGGGAAGCGTCAAACGCGACACCTTCTGGGACGGCTTCAAGGTCCATCTCACCGAGACGTGCGAGCCGGGGACGGTGCACCTCGTCACGAATGTGACCACCACCGCCGCCACCGTGCCCGACGACCGGATGGCCTCCGTCGTGCATGCAGGCCTTGCCGAACGGGACCTGCTGCCCGGCGAGCACTGGGTCGACACTGGCTATGCCAATGCCGGCGCCCTGGCCGCCGCCCAGCGTGATCACGGGATCGCGCTGCACGGACTGTCCGCGTACTTCTCTGTGTGCACCGCCAAGTACAGAGATATGTGCACCGAGGTAGGTCCCGTTTCGTGGCCTGGCTCAGTCCCGTAACGTCTGCTCTCCCAGGTGTCGGAGTGCGGTGAAAGGGGATCTCTTGGAGGAAAAAGAAGCACGGAGACGTGCGGAGGAGTTCGGCCGGACCCTGACTGACCGCTGGGAGGAGTGGGCCTTCGAAATCGGCCTGTGGGCGACTCCGGATGTCACGGGCATCTATGGCTTCACCTGGTATCCCACGGCGAAGGACGAGGAGGGGCGCCAGATCCGGGTCGGGGGAAACTGGCCCATCCTCGTCGACCAGGACATTGGGGCCTGCCGACTCGTGCGCGGGCCGAAGGAGATGGCCGCGCTCAGAGGCTCGTCAACCGTCCGCACCGCGCGTTGGCGTAACGCCACTGCTCGTCGGCTGCCCCGCCCCGAGCGCTAGCTCGTCTGGGGCAGCCACAGAGAGGAGCCGTCAGTTGTCAGGCGGCGTCTGTGTCGCGTTCGATGGCTGCGAGGCGGTTCTTGAGCCGGTAGCTGTTGCCGTTGCTCGGGACGACTTCGCAGTGGTGCAGGAGGCGGTCGAGGATCGCGGTGGCCAGGACCTCGTCGCCGAAGACCTGGCCCCATTCGCCGAAGGTCTTGTTCGAGGTCAGGATGATCGAGCCCTTCTCGTAGCGCTTGGAGATCACTTGGAAGACTAGGTTCGCCTCGGTCCGTTCCAGGGGCTGGTAGCCCACCTCGTCGACCACGAGAACCGCGGGGCGGAGGTAGCTGGTGAGTTTGCTGATCAGCCGGCCCTGGTCCTCGGCGGCCTTGAGGTGGCGGACCATGTCGTCGAGGCTGGTGAAGTAGATCGAGTATCCGGCCCGGCAGGCCGCGACGGCCGGGCGACGGCGATGTGCGTCTTGCCGACCCCCGGCGGCCCGAGCAGGGCGACGTTGGCCTTGTCCTCGACGAAGGAGAGGGTGGCCAGGTCCTTGACCTTGCGCGGGTCGAGTTCGGGCTGGAAGGAGAAATCGTAGTCTTCCAGCGTTTTGTGGTGCGGCAGTTTCGACAGCCGCAGGCCGTTGCGGAAGCGGCGGTCGTCGCGGACGGCGAGTTCTTCGGACAGCACCAGGTCGAGCATGTCGAGGTAGCCCATCTTGGCCTCGTCCGCCCGCTGGATGTACTGGCTCAGGGCCTCGGCCAGGTGGGGCAGGCCGAGCTTGGTGGCGGTGGTGCGGATACGGGTGCTGGTCAGCTCGCTCAACGGGCGTCCTCGGTCGATGCGTTGGTGGTGAAGGGGCGGGTGCCGGTCAGCTCGTCATAGACCGACAGCGGCCGGCGGCCGACCTCGACATGCGCGGCGGCAGCCCGGTTCAGCAGGGCCTGCAGCGGTCCGGCCGCCGGCCCGGCCGACTGGCTGCGGCGGGGCGAGGGCAGAGCGTCGCCGGTGGTGACGCGGCGGCCGGCGCCAGTGGGTAGACCGTCCCAGTGGGTCTCATCCACGACGCGGGCCCCGCGGCCGACTGCCCGCGGATGGACGGCCAGCAGCGTCCGGCCGCCCGCGTCGGGGACGGTGGAATGCAAGCTGACCTGCGACTTCGTGGCCCGGATCTCGACCAGTTGGCGGGGACGGACCTTGCGGGCGGGCACCGAGTAGAGGTTCGCGTCGAAGGCGACCAGGCAGTCCTTGCCGACATGCCGCAGATGCTGCTGGGCGACCACATAGGGGACCTTCGGCAGCGGACGCAGAGCCATGTGATCGCGCACGGCCCGGTGCCCGATGACCTCACCGTGGGTGCCGTGGACCTTCGCCCGCCGCAGCGGCACCCAGGCCGCGAAGGCGGCGTTCATCTCCTCGATGGAGGAAAACGCCCGTCCGGCCAGCACGTGGTCGCGGACGATCAGGACCTGGCGCTCGACACGTCCCTTGCCCGTGGGCCGGTAGGCGGCCAGCACGTCGATGTCGAAGTCGTAGTGCCCGGCGAAGGCGACCGCCTCCGGATGCAGCGGGACCGCCTCGCCCGGGGCGACGTGCCGGCGCACGACCGTCTTGGTCCGGTCGTAGACGATGCTCATCGGCACCCCGCCGAAGTGCGCGAACGCATGACGATGACAGTCGAAGAACGTCGCCAGGTCCTGGCTGGTGGTGAAGCAGCAGAACGGATCGCGCGAGTACGACAGCGTCATGTGGAAGGAGTAGACCTTCGGGATCCCGACATGAGCGAGGATTCTGCCCTCATCACCCCAGTCCACCTGGGCCTGAGCACCCGGAACAACCTCGAACCGCCGGTGCAGACCCGCCAGATCACCCGGACTGATGCCCAGTTCCTCCGCGATCCGGGGCCGGGCCTCCTGCAAGTAGAGCTTCACCCGCTGGTAATTGATCGTGACCCCGTACTCCTGGACCAGGCGCTCGTGGACCACCCTTCCCTTGAGCAGGACCTCCGACCTGAGCATCGCGTCGATCAGCGGCGCAACCTCGTCCACCACCCGCCGACGCCGCTGACCTGCTGACTCTCTCTTCGGCGGCGCGAGTGAAGCGAGGTCCTTCAGGTACTTGCTGACCGTCCGGCGGTTCAGCCCGGTCTCCTTCGAGATCTCCCGCAGGCTCATCGCACCGGACTCATACAGCGGCCGGAACCGCCTCAACTCCAGCCAGCGATGTGGTTCCAAGACCACCGTCAGCCGCCTCCCTGCCACCCCGAACCGTCAGCAGCAGACTCGCGGCCTCCACCCCATCACCGCACCGAGAACGGTGCACTTTCATCCGTACGAAGTGGTGCACGTTCACTTGTACGCCGACACGGACCGCTGAAGTCCGTGACCGTCCCGCACGCCCGTGGCGAGGCCGCCTATGGGCAGGACGCGTTCACCATCGACTGGGACAACCAGCACGTGACCTGCCCGAACGGCGTCACCAGCACACAGTGGCACCAGCGCCGTTCGGAAGACGGGCTGCCAGTCATCCGGGTCCGCTTCTCTCCGGCCGACTGCCGCACCTGCCCCCAGCTGCGGGCATGCGTCAACTCCCCCAAGGCCCAACGTCGGGAGATCAACCTCAAACCCCGCGAGGAATACGAAGCGCTTCAGCAGGCCCGCAAGCTCCAGCGGA
The DNA here is from genome assembly GCF_055571535.1 of Streptomyces sp. NPDC030893. Classification (NCBI taxonomy): domain Bacteria; kingdom Bacillati; phylum Actinomycetota; class Actinomycetes; order Kitasatosporales; family Streptomycetaceae; genus Streptomyces; species Streptomyces sp. NPDC030893. Next base: position 516,518 of record NZ_JBVIFC010000003.1, read on the forward strand.
CCGACGAGTGGAAGGACCGCTACAAGATCCGTGCCGGGGTCGAGGGCACTATCTCCCAGGCAGTACAAGCCTGCGGTCTGCGCAGATCCCGCTACCGAGGCCTGGCCAAGACCAGCCTCCAGCACCAGCTCACCGGCGCCGCGATCAACCTCATCCGCATCAACGCCTGGCTCACCGGCCAACCCCATGCCCGCACCCGCACCAGCCCCCTCGCAGCACTTCGCCCCGCCGCATAACGACGGGGCGAAGCAACCAGGCCCGAATTAACCAACAGCATCAATACTCGGCGGGGCCTCGTCTTCGCACTCGCGCCAAAACAGGCATCCCCAGCAGCTGTGATCGCAAATCCGTCGTCCCCACAAGTGACGCAGGAACCTGACTGAGTGAGGAGCCCAAAGCGCCCTACGCGCCAGCACGTGCCACCTAACGGCGAGGGACGTAGTAGTTACGGAAGTACGGATCGACGCCCACATAGACGTCACACGCGACAGCGATGCAGCCGCGGCCTGGCCACAGGCCGAGATGACGAGTTCAGTTGCCGGTAGCCAGCCAGTCGATCCGGCCGTCGATCCCACACTCACGCGTCCCAGTCGTGCTGGGAGGAAAAGGCACCCCGGTACGGACGGATGAGCGGGTGCGATCGCACATCAGGCACCCGAGAGAGTCACAGGCACACGGACCCCTTGGAGGCACCGACCGCATCGTGCGCGCCAACGCGTTCGACCTCACGTCGAAGCCGCACCGGAGCGCTCCGGTGCGGCTTCGACGTCTCACGGATCCGGGCAGAGGCCCCGCCATGACGGACCGCGGCGGGGCCTCGCCATATCACCCGCGTATCACACAGCCATCACCAACTGGGTAGACGCTCTCGGACCAAGAGGCTCCGACCTGCGTTTTCATGCCCGCAGTGGACTGGCACAGACGCCCCTGGACGGTCTCTACAACCTGTGCCATGTGGTACCCAGTGAGGGACCGAGGATCAGGACTGGTAGGTGTTCCGGCCCGTCAAAGCGGTACTGCAGCGTCTCGGTCTTGCCTTCGGTCACGGGTTCACACCTTCATCTGTCACGATCTGTCACACGCCCCCTGCGAGACCTCCCCATGCTTCCGCCGCCGGAGGCAGGTCCGCCACGTCCGGCTTCACGTACCACCCCTTCGTCGTCTGCACGTCGGTGTGCCCGGCCCACATGGCGAGCAGGTGTTCCGGCACCCCGTTGTTGGCCGGGTACGTGAGGCAAGACGCCCGAGCATCGTACAGACGGACCCTGCGAAGGCGGTGTGCGTCCATCACTTTGCGGTCCCGCGTTCGGAGCTGAACTGCCGTCGGGGATGCCGCGGGGACGCGGTATGCCCGACGGCCGGCTGCCGTGCGGGGCGGCCGTCGGGCTCCGTCCACGGAGTCGCTGTGAGGTCAGCGAGCGGCGATCTGGTCCACGGCCCCGGTCCTGGGGGCCGGCTCGGCGTCGGGCCGGAGGGGTGCGGTGTTGTTCGGGCCGCGCAGGGCGACGTGGACGAGCAGCGCGGCCATGACGGCGGCGCCGGCCCACATGGACTGCTGCCAGCCGTCGACGAAGGACTGCTGCGCGGCATGGACGAGGTCCTGGGCGTGGCTTCCGGTCCCGGGCGCGACCTCGACGGCGTTGGCGACGCCTTCGCGGGCGGTGTCCGCGGCTTCGTCGGGGATGCCGTCGAGCTTGCCGTCGATGGCGCTGCGGTAGCCGTTGGCCAGGAGCGCGCCGAGCATCGCGATGCCGAGGGCGGTGCCGAACTCGCGGGTGACGTCGTTGAGCGCGGAGGCGACCCCCTGTTGGGCTCGGGGCAGGGATCCGGTGATGACCTCGGTGGAGGGCGTCATCGACAGACCCATGCCGGTGCCCATGGCGAGCAGGCCGCCCAGGATCGACAGGTAGCCACCGTCGACGGAGACGAACAACGCCATCAATGCCAGGCCGAGGGTGGCCAGGGCGATGCCCGCCGTCATGGTGGAGCGGACGCCGATCCGGGCGGCCATCCTGGGGGCCAGGCCCGAGGCCGCCATCATCATGACGGCCATCGGCATCATCGCCACGGTGGACAGCAGCCCGGACCAGCCGAGTACGGCCTGGAAGAACGGGAAGAGGACGACGTTGATGCCGGCCTGGACGCCGAAGACGACCAGCAGGGTGATCGAGCCGCCGGCCAGGCCGCGCTCACGGAACAGGCGTACGTCGAGCAACGAGGCGTCGCGGCGGTGCAGTTCCCAGGCGACGAAGACGATGGCGGCGACGGCGCCGACGGTCAGGCCGACCAGGGTGACCGGGGCGGTCCAGCCCCGCTCGGGGCCTTCCTGCAGGACGAAGATGAGACCGGTCACGGCGACGGTGGAGAGCAGGGCACCGACGGTGTCGAAGGAGTGGGCGGAGCGTTCGCGGGAGTTGGGCACCGACTTCAGTGTCATCGCCAGCGCGACGACGGCCAGGACGACGGGCAGCACGAACAGCCCGCGCCAGTCGGCGACGTCGACCAGCAGGGCGGAGAGGAACATGCCGAGGATGCCGCCGCCTCCGGCGACGCCGGTCCAGACACCGATCGCCTTGCCGCGCTCCTTCTCGGGGAAGGTGGAGGTGATGACGGCGAGGGTGATCGGCATGATGATCGCGCCGCCGATACCCGCGGCCACGCGGGCGGCGATCATCACCCCGGCCGACGGGGCGAGTCCCGCGACGACGCCGGCGGCGCCGAAGACGACCAGGCCGGTGATCAGCATGGGCTTGCGGCCAAGGCGGTCGCCGATGGCGCCGAGCGGCAGGAGCAGCGCGGCCAGGGCGAGGGTGTAGACGTTGATGATCCACAGGACGGTGTTCTGCGAGGCGCCGAACTCGACGGCCATGTGGGTCTGGGCGACGTTCAGCCCGGTCACGGAGGCGATGACGGCCATCAGAGCGACCGAGACGGTGATCAGGATCGCGCGCAGCTCACGGGCGCCCGGCGCGTCCCCGCCGCTTACCGGTGCTGTCGGCGCCTGAGGGGGCTGATGGTGGTTCATGGTTTCCTTCCCAAAAAGGGCATGCGGAGTCGGCGCCGGGACCGGCCCGGTCGCCAGGTTGGTGAGGCAGGGGATGCTCACCGCTCGTACCGCCGGACGGCGGCCTCGCGGAAGTCCGGCGGCGGCCTACGTCAGCCGGTGGTCACCAGCGCCCGGCTCGCCGTCGGTGGGCGGCCTTTCGTCGTGCCCGGCCCCCGGACTGGGTCATCCGTGTTCGACGCTAAGGGCATGATGCATGCGTGGCATAGCATGTTGCCTATGACGCAAGAAGATGGGCAGCTGGACAGCCTCGTACGCAAACGGATCCGTGCGCTGCGCGTCGCACAGGGCTGGTCGCTGGAGGAACTGGCCCGCCGGGCCAACCTCAGTCAGTCCTCGCTGAGCCGCATCGAGAACGGTCGGCGCCGCCTCGCCCTGGACCAGTTGGTCACCCTCGCCCGCGCCTTGGACACCACGTTGGACCAGCTCGTGGAGAACGCCGCCGACGACGTCGTCGTCAGCCCGATGATCGACGGCGCCCACGGCCTGATGCGCTGGCCCATCAAGGGGGACCCCGGCATGAGCGTGATGCGTCAGCGGATGACCGATCCGCCGCCCGACAACCCGGCCCGCATGCGCGCGCACCCCGGCCGCGAATGGGTGGTGGTGCTGTCCGGTACCGCCGTCCTGATGCTGGGGGACCGGCGCTTCCGCATCGAGACCAACCAGGCCGCCGAGTTCCCCACCATGATGCCGCACGCCATCGGCGCCGAGGGCGGCCCCTGCGAGATCATGGGCATCTTCGACCGCGACGCCCGCCGCGGCCACCAGAAGGACGCCGGCCCCGACGCCTCCGCGGCCGACGGCGGAGGCGCCCAGGGCTCCGGCGCATAGCGGACCGCGGTCGGGCTGAGGGCCCGCGCGCGGTGGGCGATGTTGCGCCGCGGGCAATACACCGAGTCACCTTCTTGCGCAGTACGCAAAGAGGCGTGCCGGTGACGCATGGCGGGCCTACGGTGAAGCCATGCACCACACTCACCAGCACACCCACCACGGCAATGGCGGTCACCATCCCGGCCAGGGACATCACGGCCACCAGGAGCACGGCGACAGCGGTCAGGCGGAGATCCTCGACCTGGACGCCGAGGTGCTCGCCGAGCACACGGCGTCCATCACCGCCTGGCTGTCCCTGAGTGAGGAGCCGCACCGGATCGTGGACCTGGGCTGCGGGACCGGCGCGGGAACCTTCGCGCTCCTCGACCGGTTCCCGGACGCACACATCACCGCCGTCGACACCTCGGCCGGACACCTCCAGCTCCTGCGCGAGAAGGCCTGCGCCCGCGGTGTCCAGGGGCGCGTACGGACCGTGCAGGCCGACCTCGACGACAACGACTGGCCCGACCTCGGCAGGCCGGACCTGGTGTGGGCCTCGGCCTCGATGCACCACATGGCCCAGCCCGACAGCGCACTGCGCAACGTCCGCGAACTGCTCGCGCCCGGCGCTCTTTTCGCCGTCGTCGAGCTCGCGGGCGTCCCCCGCTTCCTGCCCGCCCACGCCCCGGAGAACCGGCCCGGCCTCGAAGAGCGCGCCCATGCCGCGACCGGCGGCTTCCACGCCGAACACGTACCGCACCGCGGCGCCGACTGGGGTCCGATGCTGACGGCCGCCGGCTTCACCGTCGAGGACGAACGCACACTCAACGTCACCATCGAAGGGGCCCGCAGCGAAGCGATCGGCCGCTACGCCTACGGCGTCTTGCAGCGCATCCGCGGCGTCGCCGCCCCCGCTCTCAGCCCCGAGGATCTCGCCGCGCTCGACGAACTGCTGGACACCGGCAGCCCGACGAGCCTTCTGCACCGCGAGGATCTCGCCCTTCGCACCGAGCGCACGGTCTGGGCCGCCCGCCGCGCCTGAGCTCAGCGGCGGAACGGGCCGCGGACCTCGTACGTCACGCCGCCCGAGCCGCTGATCTCGCCGCTCGTGCCACGCTGGGAGGAGAAGTAGAGGCGGCTGCCGTCCGGGGAGAAGGCCGGGCCGGTGATCTCGGAGTCGGGGTGGCCGTCGACGCGCAGGATCGGGGCGACCACGCCGTCCCGGGTGATGATGTTGATCTCCATGTTCCCGCCGTCCTCGGCGACGTAGAGGTCTCCGGCGGCCGTGCCGGTGATGTTGTCGACCCCGGTGAGGGTGCCGTCGCTGTTGTAGACGGACGTGATCGTCGCGTCCCGGGTGTCGTACGCCCAGACCTGGCGGTCGCCCTTGGCGGTGAAGTAGCAGATGCCGTCGGCGTAGTGGCAGCCCTCGCCGCCGTCGAAGTGGCGGGCGGCGGAGAGCTGCCTGCGGGTCTGGACCAGCGGCGCGGAGGGGTACGGCACCTCCCGCCACTCGACCGTGTCACCCGAGGTGGTGCACGCGACGTCGAGGCGGCCGGAGGACAGGTCGCCCCAGGTGTCGGGCGTGAAGCGGTAGAAGCAGCCGTCGTCCTCGTCCTCGGTGAGGTAGACGACCCGGTGGTCGGGGTCGCAGGCGGCGGCCTCGTGCTTGAAGCGGCCCATCGCGTGGTGCGCGACGGCCTCCTTCCGCCCGTACGGGTCGGTCTCGAAGACCCGGCCACGGAAGGTCTCCTCGCAGGACAGCCAGGTGTTCCAGGGAGTCGCGCCGCCCGCGCAGTTGAGGTTGGTGCCGGACAGGATGCGGTAGGCGCGGTCCACGGAGCCGTCGGCGCGGAAACGGATGGCGGAGGCGCCGCCCAGGAGCGGTATCTCGGAGTTGGAGACGTAGATCCAGCCGTCGCCGTCGGCGTAGCAGGCGCCGCCGTCGGGCGCCGAGTGCCAGATGGTGCCGCCGACGGGCCGCAGCGAGCGGGCGACGACGCGGCTGGTGAACCCGGCGGGCAGGGCCACACCGTTGGCGTCCGGGGCGAGGAGCGGCCCGTACGGGCTGCCGGAGGCGGCGCCGGCCGGGGCGGCGTGCCCGGCCTGCTGCCACAGGGTGCCGCAGAGGACGGCGGCACCGGTTCCGGCGGTGACCGTGCGGAGGAAGGAACGTCGCTGCATGGGACCTCTTCCGTCATGGGGTGGGGAGGGCGGTGCGGGGAGCGCCGCCGCAGACCTCCCTGGCCCGTCCGGTGGTCTGGGCGGGGTGTTGGTCAGGGGCGGTGTGGGTGAGCCGCTGTCCCGGAGGCTCCGTGGGTGATGTGCTTCAGGACGTCGTGGTCGCCGGCGAGCGGATCACGGCCTCCGGGCCGGGCCGCCGTACCCCCGGGCCCGGACCGCCGTACCCCCGGGCCCGGACCGCCGTACCCCCCCGGCCCGGGCCCGGGGGGGGGGGGGGGGGGGGGGGGGGGGGGGAGGGGGGGGGGGGGGGGGGGAGAGGGGGAGGGGGGGGGGAGGGGGGGGGGGGGGGGGGGGGAAGGAGGGGGGGGGGGGGGGGGA